>NZ_JAMYKT010000005.1:0-311769 GCF_040317515.1 Mesorhizobium sp. M1428 | reverse complement strand
GCTGATCGACGAGAACATGCCCGTCATCGTCATCGCGCCGCATGACCGCATCTTCGAAAAGACAGTGTCGAACATGCAGGAGGTGGCGGCGCGCGGCGGCAAGATCATCCTGATCACCGACGGCAAGGGCGCGGCACACGCTACGGTGAAGACGATGGAGACGATCGTTTTGCCGGACGTGCCGGAAATCATCTCGCCGATCATCTACGCGCTGCCGATCCAGATGCTCGCCTACTTCACCGCCGTGTTCATGGGCACGGACGTCGACCAGCCTCGCAACCTGGCGAAATCGGTAACGGTGGAATAGGTCTCGTTTAAAAACTTCGCCATTCCAAAGCGCCTTCGGGTTCAGTAGTGTCGCGCTGCAAACACACGCTGCGGTGAACCATGTCGGATGCTCTCAAGACCTCAGGCATGACCCGGCTGAGAAACTATTTCCTGACCGGCTTCGTCGTTTGCGCGCCGCTGGCGATTACTGCCTACATTGCCTGGTCGCTGATCGGCTGGGTCGATTCCTGGGTGAAACCCTACATTCCGGTACGCTACAATCCGGACACTTACCTGCCGTTTCCAGTGCCGGGTTTTGGGCTGATCGTTGCCCTGATCCTCATCACCTTCATCGGCTTTATGACCGCCAATATCGTTGGCCGCGCCATCGTCAATTTCGGCGAGCGCCTGCTTGGCCGCATGCCGCTGGTGCGCGGCATCTACCGTTCGCTGAAGCAGATTTTCGAGACCGTGCTGTCGAACAAGGGCGACATGTTCCGCCAGGTCGGGTTGGTCGAATATCCGCGCAAGGGGGTCTGGTCGCTGGTTTTCGTCGCCAGCGAGAAGGAAACCGAGATCAACCAGAAGCTCGACCGGGAAGGCGATCCGCTGATTGCCGTGTTCATGCCGTGTACGCCCAACCCGACGACGGGCTTTCTGATGTATGTGCCGAAATCCGACATTGTGCTGCTCGACATGACAATCGAGGACGGAGCCAAGCTGATCGTGTCGGCCGGCCTGGTGGCGCCGGCGGTCAAAATGGTGACGGTGAACGGCGAGCAGATCCACGGCGCGCTTGCCAATCCTCCGCTTGGCACGATGCCTCAGCCGGCACGCAGCAGCCGCACGGCCTCGTCGCGGCCGAACAGATAGAGCAGCAGGCGCAGCGCCGCGCCACGTTCGGACTGCAGTTCCGGATCGCGCGACAGGATCAGCCGCGCATCGTCGCGAGCGGCCTCGAGCAGGTCGGCATGCGCCTCGATGCGCGCCACCTGGAAGCCCGGCGTGCCGGACTGGCGGGTGCCGAGCAACTCGCCTTCGCCGCGCAGCTTCAAATCCTCTTCGGCGATACGGAAGCCGTCCTCGGTCTCGCGCATCACCGACAGCCGGCGTTTGGCCGTCTCGCCGAGCGGATCCTTGTAGAGGAGCACGCAGGATGAAGGCTTGTCGCCGCGCCCAACCCGGCCGCGCAATTGATGCAGTTGGGCGAGGCCAAAACGTTCGGCATGCTCGATGACCATGATCGTCGCATCAGGCACATCGACGCCGACCTCGATGACGGTGGTGGCGATCAGGATACGGGTGTCGCCCTGCTTGAAGGCGCGCATCGCCTCGTCTTTGTCGGCGCCTTTCATGCGGCCATGCACCAGGCCGACGCGGTCGCCGAACAGCGGCTTCAGCGAGGCAAAACGGTCCTCGGCCGACATCAGCTTGATCTCCTCGGATTCCTCGACCAGCGGACAGATCCAGTAGATTTTCTGGCCATCGGCGACGGCGTCGAGCATGCGGCCGATCAGTTCGTCGAGCCGTTCAAGCGGCAAGGTGACGGTGCGGATCGGCTGGCGGCCGGCCGGCTTTTCCGTCAACTTCGACACATCCATGTCGCCGAATGCAGTTAGCACCAGCGTCCGCGGTATCGGCGTTGCCGTCATCACCAGCATGTCGGGCGCATCGCCCTTGGCGGTGATCGCAAGGCGCTGGTGGACGCCGAAACGGTGCTGCTCGTCGACGACGGCGAACACAAGATCACGGAACGTCACCGTTTCCTGGAACAGCGCATGGGTGCCGACCACGATGTCGATGTCGCCATTTGCCAGCCCGGTCAGCGTGTCGGCGCGCTCGCGGCCCTTTTCGCGGCCGGTGAGGATGGCGATGCGCAAGCCGGCCCGTTCCGCCAACGGCGCAATCGTTGCCAGATGCTGGCGCGCCAGGATTTCGGTGGGCGACATCAATGCCGCTTGGCCGCCGGCCTCGACGGCACGCGCCATGGCAAGCAGCGCGACCACCGTCTTGCCGGAGCCGACATCGCCCTGCAAAAGGCGCAGCATGCGTTCGGGGTCACCGAGATCGGAGTTGATTTCGGCAAGCGCCATTTCCTGCGACATGGTCAGCGAATAGGGGAGTGCCGCGCGCAATTGTTCGACTATGCGGCCGTCGCCGACGAGTGGCCGGCCCGATAATCGGCGGACCTTGGCCCGTACCAGCGCCAGCGATACCTGGCCGGCCAAGAACTCGTCAAAGGCAAGGCGCCGCCACGCTGCGCCGTCGACAGAGACGTCGATCGGGTCGGCAGGATTGTGGATGCGGTTGAGCGCATCGCCGAAAGCAGGAAAGGCATGGCGGCGCCGGAACTCACCGTCCTGCCATTCGGGCAGCACCGGCAGGCGGGCCAGCGCCTGGCCGATGGCCCGGCGCAGCACCTTGCCCGAGAGCCCGGCGGTCAGCGGATAGACCGGCTCGACCGGCGGGAGGTTTTCTGCGTCGCCGGCAAGTGCGATATGGTCGGGGTGAACCATGGTCGGGCGGCCATTGAACCATTCCATGCGGCCAGAGACGACGACATGCTCGCCTACGGGCATTGCTTTTTCGAGATAGGCAGCATGAGCATGGAAGAAGGTCAGCGCGATCTCGCCGGTGTCGTCATGGGCGTAGACCCGGTACGGGACCGACCTGTTGCCGCGTGGCGGCGGCTGGTGGCGGTCGATGCGTACGTCGAGCGTAACGATGGCGCCCTCGGCCGAACCGGCGATGCCCGGCCGGTTGCGACGGTCGATGACAGTATGCGGCAGCACGAACAAGAGGTCCCCGGCGCGCGCGGCCCGGTCGCCGAGGTCGGCTGTTACGACTTTTTCGATCAGCGCGCCAACCTTCGGCCCGACGCCAGCAAGCGAGGTGATCGGGACAAACAGAGGATCGAGGAGGGAGGGACGCATGATGTCAGCTTATGTTGCGGCGACTGTAGCGCAAGGCTGACACCGCCTTCTATCCACGCTATATGCGCCGCCTGGGCAAGGATGTTGCACGATGACGGGAACGAAACGATCAAGCGAGGGCCTCGATGCCCGCCGCCGCAAGCTTCTGTTTCGTTCGTGGCACCGCGGCATGCGCGAGATGGACCTTATACTCGGCAGCTTCGCCGATGCCGAGATCGGCGCCTTGACCGGCGACGAAATCGACCAATATGAGAGGCTCCTCGACATTCCCGACACCGAATTCCTGCCTCTCGTCACTGGCGAACGCCCGGTTCCGGCGGATGTCGACTGTGCCGTCCTGCAAAAAATCCTGGCTTCGCGCCGGGACATGACCTTCTGAACAACGTGTAGCCATGAGCCTTATCCCTACGATCGGTCTGCCGAAAGGCCGCGCCGGCCAGTTCATCGTCGATGGCGTCGCCGACGGCTACGAAGCCTTTGCGCTGGTGCAGGCTGCACATGAGATCGCACCGGACAAGCCGGTGCTGTTCGTGGCCCGCGACGGCCAGCGTCTGCCGGCGATCGTCGAGGCGCTTGCCTTTGCCGCGCCGGGCCTGCCTGTGCTGGAACTGCCGGCCTGGGACTGCCTGCCTTACGACCGCGTCTCGCCCGGCGCCGACGCCGCCGCAAGGCGGCTCGATGCGCTGGCAGCGATGATCGCGCTGGCGAAGAAGCCGCACCGCGCCGTCATTCTGACCACCGCGAATGCCTTGCTTCAGCGCATTCCGCCGGCGGAACTCGTCGAGGCGCAGACCTTTCACGCCAAGCCCGGTAACCAGATCGACATGAACACGCTGGTGTCGCGGCTTGAGACTTCCGGCTTCGAGCGGGTGCCGACGGTGCGCGGCATCGGCGAATTTGCGGTGCGCGGTGGTATTCTCGATCTCTACGCGCCCGGATGGGCGGAGGCGCTGCGCCTCGATTTCTTCGGCGATACGCTGGAATCGATCCGCGTCTTCGATACCGCAACGCAGCGCACGATCGGCCAGCGCAAGTCGATGGCGCTACAGGCAATGAGCGAGGTGGCGCTGACGCCGGAAACCATCAGCCGCTTCCGCCGCGCCTACATCGAAGCCTTTGGCGCGCCCTCGCGCGACGATGGGCTCTATGCGGCGGTCAGCGAGGGCAGGCGGTTTGCCGGCATGGAGCACTGGCTGCCGTTCTTCTATGAGCGGCTGGAAACCGTGTTTGATTACCTGCCGGATGCGCCCGTGGTGTTTGATCATCTGGCGCATGAGGCACTGGCCGAGCGCCATGCGCTGATTCTCGATCATTACGAAGCGCGCAAAAAACAGGCCGACGGCGCCTTGAAGGATGCCGTGCCCTACAAGCCGGTGCCGCCGGATTTGCTTTATCTGTCGCCCGAGAACCTGATTGCCTCGCTTGGCCCGCGCGAAGCCATCGACTTCACCTCCTTCGACGCGCCCGATGCCGGTGCGAAAAAGGTGTTCCATGCCGGCTCGCGCCATGGTCGCAGCTTCGTCGAGGAACGCGCCGACCCTAACGCCAACGTCTTCGACGTCGTCGTCAAACACATTTCCGACGAGCGCGCTGCAAGCCGCCGTGTCATCGTCGCCGGCTGGACTGAAGGTTCGCTCGACCGGCTCGGCCAGATCCTGGCCGAGCATCACCTTGGCAATCTGAAGCCGGTGGCGACGCTTGCCGAAGCCGGAAAGCTTGAGCCAGGGCAGGCGGGACTGGCCGTGCTGCCGCTCGAATCCGGCTTCGAGACGGAGAAACTGGTCGTCGTCGCCGAGCAGGACATTCTCGGCGACCGGCTGATCCGGCGCTCGAAGCGCAAGAAGCGTGCGTCCGACTTCATCGCCGAGGCTTCGGCATTGTCCTCAGGCGATATCGTCGTCCATGCCGACCATGGCATTGGCCGCTTCATCGGGCTGCGCACCATCGAGGCGGTCGGTGCGCCGCACGATTGCCTCGAAATCCACTATGCCGGCGACGATCGGCTGTTCTTGCCGGTGGAAAACATCGAGCTGCTGTCGCGCTATGGCTCGGATTCGGCCGAGGCGACGCTCGACAAGCTTGGCGGCGGCGCCTGGCAATCGCGCAAGGCACGGCTGAAGAAACGCCTGCTCGACATGGCCGGTCAGCTGATCCGCATCGCCGCCGAGCGGCAAATGCGGGCCGCACCGGCGCTGGTGCCGGCGGACGGCCTCTATGGCGAGTTTGCAGCGCGTTTCCCCTATGAGGAAACTGACGACCAGCAAACGGCGATCGATTCGGTCATGGATGATCTGGGCGTTGGAAAGCCGATGGACCGGCTGATCTGCGGCGATGTCGGCTTCGGCAAGACCGAAGTCGCGCTTCGTGCCGCCTTCATCGCGGCGATGGAAGGCTTTCAGGTCGCGGTGGTGGTGCCGACGACATTGTTGTCGCGCCAGCATTTCAAGACCTTCTCGCAGCGCTTCTCCGGCCTGCCGATCCGCGTCGCCCAGGCCTCGCGGCTGGTCGGCGCCAAGGAACTGGCCGAGACCAAGAAGGGCGTCGCCGAGGGCCAAGTCGACATCGTCATCGGCACGCACGCACTGCTCGGCTCCGCGATCTCATTCAAGAATCTCGGCCTGCTGATCATCGACGAGGAGCAGCATTTCGGCGTCAAGCACAAGGAGCGGCTGAAGGATCTCAAGACCGAGGTCCACGTTCTGACGCTGTCGGCGACGCCGATCCCGCGAACGCTGCAGCTTGCCTTGACCGGCGTGCGTGAGCTGTCATTGATCGCCACGCCGCCGGTCGATCGCATGGCCGTGCGTACCTTCATCTCCCCCTTCGATCCGCTGGTCATCCGTGAGACGCTGCTGCGCGAGCGCTACCGTGGCGGCCATTCCTTCTACGTCGTACCGCGCATCAGCGATCTCGCGGAAATCCATGATTTCCTGCGCGAATCCGTGCCTGAGCTGAAAGTGGCCGTGGCTCACGGCCAGATGCCGCCCGGTGAACTCGACGACATCATGAACGCCTTCTATGACGGCCAGTACGATGTGCTTTTGTCGACCACAATCGTCGAATCCGGCCTCGATATACCGACCGCCAATACGCTGATCGTGCACCGCGCCGATATGTTCGGCCTGTCGCAGCTCTATCAGCTGCGCGGCCGCGTCGGCCGTTCTAAGGTGCGCGCCTATGCGCTCTTCACGCTGCCCGCCAACCGCAAGCTCACCGATACGGCCGAGCGTCGGCTGAAAGTGTTGCAGTCGCTCGATACGCTCGGTGCCGGTTTCCAGCTGGCCAGCCACGACCTCGATATCCGCGGCGCCGGCAATCTGCTTGGCGAAGAGCAGTCGGGCCACATCAAGGAGGTCGGCTTCGAACTCTACCAGCAGATGCTGGAGGAGGCAGTGGCCGAAGTGAAGGATTCCGGCGAGGTGCAGGACGGCGGCTGGTCGCCGCAGATCGCCGTCGGCACGGCGGTGATGATCCCGGAAAGCTATGTCCCGGACCTGCAGCTCAGGTTGGCGCTCTATCGGCGCCTTGGCGATCTCGAAAATACGGAAGAGATCGATGCTTTCGGCGCCGAGCTGATCGACCGGTTCGGGCCGCTGCCGGAAGAGGTAAAACATCTGTTGAAGATCGTCTTCATCAAGGCGCTTTGCCGCAAGGCCAACGTGGAGAAGCTCGACGCCGGGCCGAAAGGCGTCGTCATCCATTTCCGCAAGCGGGAATTCCCCAATCCGGTCGGGCTGGTCAAGCTCATCGGCGAACAGGGCTCGCTGGCCAAGATCCGACCCGACCAGAGCGTCGTCTTCAGCCGTGACTGGGCGACGCCCGAAAAGCGGCTGGCAGGCTCAGCGGTTGTCATGACGCAGCTGGCGCGGCTGGTGGAGAAGGCGGCGTAGCCGGGTGTCGCTGGTGCTCTGGACAACAACCGCGCTGGCACTTTCGCCGCTGGCCGTCGTTCGCCAGCGCTGAGATTCCGGTCTAGAATAGGAAATCGGCTTCGTGTATGGAGCCGCGACCCCATATGGGGTGGATTGGCGGGCGATGGCGTCCGCCTGAAAGAGCGTTGGGTGCTTCGATGACGAAATGGTCGCCGAATTCGTGGAGAGCTAAGCCGATCCAGCAGGTTCCTGCCTATCCGGACCTTGTCGCGCTGAGGAACACGGAAACCCAGCTCGCTACCTTTCCGCCGTTGGTTTTTGCAGGTGAGGCACGCAAGCTGAAGAAGCAGCTTGCAGCCGTCGCTGCCGGTGACGCATTCCTTCTTCAGGGTGGCGATTGCGCCGAGAGCTTCGCCGAGCATGGCGCCGACAATATCCGCGACTTCTTCCGCGTCTTCCTGCAGATGTCGGTGGTGCTGACCTTCGCCGGCGCTCAGCCGGTGGTGAAGGTCGGCCGTGTCGCCGGCCAGTTCGCCAAGCCGCGCTCGTCCGACAATGAGACCAAGGGCGGTGTGACGCTGCCCAGCTATCGCGGCGACATCATCAATGGCATCGAGTTCGATGCCAAATCACGCATTCCCGATCCTGCGCGGCAGGAGATGGCGTACCGCCAGTCGGCAGCGACGCTCAACCTTTTGCGTGCCTTCGCCCAGGGTGGCTACGCCAGCCTGGAGAACGTACATCAATGGATGCTTGGCTTCGTGTCCGACAGCCCGCAGGGCGAGAAATACGAGTCGCTCGCCAACCGCATCACCGAGACGATGGACTTCATGAAGGCCGTCGGCATCACCTCGGAGACCAATTATGCGCTGCGCGAGACCGATTTCTATACCAGCCATGAGGCGCTGCTGCTCGGTTATGAAGAGGCGCTGACCCGCGTCGATTCGACTTCGGGCGACTGGTACGCCACCTCCGGCCACATGATCTGGATCGGCGACCGCACGCGCCAACCCGACCATGCGCATGTCGAATATTGCCGCGGCATCAAGAACCCGCTCGGTCTGAAATGCGGGCCGTCGCTGACGCCGGACGGCCTGTTGCAGCTCATCGACCTGCTCAATCCGGAGAACGAGCCCGGCCGGCTGACGCTTATCGCCCGCTTCGGCTCGGACAAGGTCGCTGACCATCTGCCCAAGCTGGTGCGCGCGGTGCAGAAGGAAGGCCGCAGCGTTGTGTGGTCGTCGGACCCGATGCATGGCAACACCATCGAAGCCGCCGGCTACAAGACACGGCCGTTCGACCGCATCCTGAAGGAGGTGCAGACGTTCTTCGAGGTGCACCGCGCCGAAGGCACGCATCCAGGCGGCATCCACATCGAGATGACAGGCAAGAACGTCACCGAATGCACAGGTGGCGCCCGCGCCATCACCGCCGAAGAGCTGCAGGATCGCTACCACACCCATTGCGATCCGCGCCTTAACGCCGACCAGGCGATCGAGTTGGCGTTCCTGGTCTCCGATCTGCTCAAGAAGACCCATCCGGTCCAGCACAAGCAGGCCGTCAACGGTTGATACGATCTGAACTTTGATGTCATTGAAAAAGCGCCGGGCGAAAACCGGCGCTTTTTGTATTCAATCCCGCCGGTGTCGCATTTGCTCGTGCCTAACGCGCGCAAAACTGGAATCCTGCCAGGCGATGGCAATTGTATCGGGAGGCCGACATGGCTGACAGTCACATCGGATCATGCTTGTGCGGGGCAGTGCGGTTCCAAACACGAGGACCGCTGCGCGGTGTCATCTACTGCCATTGCTCGCAGTGCCGGAAGCAGAGCGGGCATTTCTATGCGGCGACCAACGTTGCCGACCGCGACATCACAATCACCGGCGCGGAGAGCATCACCTGGTACGAGGCTTCTTCGTTCGCCAGGCGCGGCTTCTGCAAGACATGCGGCTCTCTGCTGTTCTGGAAGCCGAGCGACGATGGCTACGTTTCGGTCATGGCAGGCCTGTTCGACGCGCCAACCGGGCTCCAAGGAGAATGCCATATCTTCGTCGGCGACAAGGGGGATTATTACGCCCTCGATGACGGGCTGCCGCAGTTCGAGAAGTCGACGCCGTCGATCAAGGTGGCGGGCGACTGATTTTGAAGAGGTCGCCTTATTCCCTTGGTCCAGCCATTGCGCTAATCCCCTGCCGGTGATTCCGAAGGGTTTTGGCATGCAGCGGCTGATCGACGCTTTTTACAATTCGGTGCGGGCGTTTCGCAAACTGGCCACCGGCGAGGCCGCCTTCCAGCTGGAGCTGACACTGCTCGTGCTTGCCTTGCCGCTCGGCTGGTTCCTTTCGGAATCGTGGCGCGGCTATGCGCTGCTGATCGGCGCGGTGCTGCTCATGATCATGATCGAGGTGCTGAACACCGGCATCGAGGCGGCATGCGACGCGTTCAGCCGTGAATTCAACATCGATATCCAACTGGCCAAGGATTGCGGTTCGCTGGCGGTGCTGATTTCGGTGGTGATCGCTGCCGGCGTCTGGGGCGTCGCCGTCATCGAGCGGATCGTAGGGGCACCGATCTGAGGTACACTTTCGGGATCATGGTCTAAGGGGACCGATATGGCCGATACCGCCGGATTTCTGCTGCTTGAACGTGAGGGCCTGCCGGACGATCTTCGCTGGCTGGTCGAGAAATATCCGCGCGAGGATTGGCAGGCGCATGCCAACATCCACGGCATGGCCAACATGTGGCTGCAGCGGCACGACCTGTTCCGCGAGCTTGGCGGCATGCTCACCAATGGTATTGGCGATTATCGAGAAGGTAGGCTGAACGCGCCGGAATTCGCGCGCTGGTTCGCGCCGCGCCTCAACCATTTCCTCGGCAATCTCGACGGCCACCACAATGTCGAGGACCATCATTATTTCCCGGTCTTCGCAAGGGCCGAGACCCGTCTGAAGCGCGGCTTCGAGATTCTCGATGCCGATCACCACGCAATCCATGAGGGACTGGAGCGCAATGCCCAGGCGGCAAATGCCTTCATCCGCACGCTTCAGGAGAGCGAAGACAAACAGCGTTTCGCCGCCGATGCCTATGCTGACGAGAACAGCCGGCTGATCGCCATGTTGACCCGGCATCTTGCCGACGAGGAAGACCTGATCATTCCACTGATCCTCGAGAAGGGTGATCGCGCGCTCGGCATTGATTGACGGTCAGCTTCCCTTGTGGAGTTCCTTCTTGGCGACGATATGGGCCGCGAGCCAGCCGAGGATGGCCACAACGAGGCCGATTGCCAGAGCGATCAGCAACCGCTCGTGGCGGGCCAGCGCCTGGCCAACGATGCGCTCCGCGCCCAGCCCGAAGACATAACCGACAGTGCAGAACAGTGCCGCCCAGACTACCGACGAGATGGCGTTGAGGATGATGAAGCGCGCCGCGGCGATGCCCGACAGCCCGGCCGCGATTCCGCCGACCAGGCGCAGGCCATAGATGTAGCGGTTCGACAGCACGAAAATGTTGGGATGAGAGGTGACAAGGCGGTAGGCGTGGCTGAAGCCCGGCCGGGCTCGGAGCCTGATCACGAATTTATGATCGGCGAAGCTCCGTCCCAAGATGAAGAAGAACGTGTCGCCACCGAAGGCGCCGAGCGCGGCTGCGAGAAACGCCTGCCACGGGACGAAGACATGCTGATGCGCGAAAAAACCGCCAAGAATTGCGGCGCTTTCGCCTTCGGCGACACAGCCCAGAAAGACCGCGACCAATCCATATTGCTCAATGAGACGATGGATGACTTCCGTCATGAAGACGTTCGCTGCTTCGACAGAATGTCGTCGATGCGCTTCACCTGCTCTGCCAGCCGGGCGATCTCGTCCCGCATGCCGATGATCTGGCTGTGGCGCAGTTCGTCGAGCTTTTCGTGTAGCGCCATGATCTCGATCTCGGCCTTGAGATTAACCTCATAGTCGTGGGCGGCGTCGATTCGATCGCGCTCCGTCTGGCGGTTCTGCGCCATCATGATCACTGGCGCCTGCAGGGCGGCGACCATGGAAAGCACGAGATTGAGGAAGATGAAGGGATAGGGATCGAAGGCGGCGCGCGACAAGAGCCAGACATTGCCTGCCGTCCACAGGATCAGGAAGCCAAGGAATGCCAGGATGAAGGACCACGAGCCGCCGATCCGGGCGATGGTGTCGGCCAAGCGATCTCCAAACGTCTGGTGAAAGGCGACGGCCTTGTTGGTGTCCTTGGAGATCGTGGTGCCCTCGAGCGTAGATTGCAGCACCCGGCTTTCGAGCGCGCTGAGGCCGTCCGGCTTTCGCTTCAGCCAGCGGCTTGCCAGGTCCTCGATCGTTTTGTTCATCCTCGCCTCCGTCGTCAGCGATGAGGTAGAAGCTGCCGGTTCATACGGGAAGTGGTAGATTGACGCGATGGGGTCAGGAAACAATGGTGGATTTTCAGAAAATTCGCGCCCGTGCAGCGAAGCGCAAAGGCGGTGAGGCAGCGCTGACGTCGCTGCTGGGTCCTATGCCCGACAATGCCGCGGTAGCAAAGATTGCGGACGACCGGATCCTGTCGACCATGGCCGAGCGGGTCTTTGCCGCCGGCTTTGTCTGGCGCGTCATCGAGCAGAAATGGCCGGGTTTCGAGGAAGCATTTCTTGGCTTCGAACCGAAGCGGCTGCTGTTCCAGCCTGACGATTTCTGGCACGATCTCACCGCCGACAAGCGCATCGTGCGCAATCCGCAGAAGATCAAGTCCGTACGCGACAACGCAGCCTTCGTCGAGCGCGTGTCGAAGGAGCATGGCAGCTTCGGCAAGTTCCTGGCCAATTGGCCGGCGGATGACCAGGTCGGGTTGATGGCCTATCTCAGCAAGCACGGCAGCCGGCTCGGCGGCAATACTGGCCAGTATTTTCTGCGCTGGCTGGATTGGGACGCCTTCATCGTCTCGGCCGACATGGCGGCAGCGCTGCGTGATGCGGGGCTCGACATTGCGGAGAGCCCGACGTCGAAGACGGATTTGGGCAGGATCCAGGCGCAGATCAACGCCTGGGCGGCGGAAACCGGGCTGCCGCGCCGACACATTTCGCGCATTCTGGCAATGTCGATCGGCGAGAACCATCCGCCGGAAGCCTTGCGCGAATATATGGGCGAATAGGATCGACTGTTTGGTCCAAACGAACGCCATTGCCCGACGAATTTTGCCGCGCTAAACCCACGGGCATGACAGACAAGACCGCTCCAGACATATTGCGCATCGCCGTCGCCCAGCTCAATCCGACGGTCGGCGACGTCGCCGGCAATCTTGCCAAGGCACGCGAGGCGAGGGCGGATGCCGCCCGCCAGGGCGCCGACCTCGTGCTGTTTACCGAGCTTTTCCTTTCCGGCTATCCGCCTGAGGATCTGGTGCTGAAGCCAGCCTTCCTGAAGGCCTGCGAGCGAGCGGCGGAGGATTTCGCTGGCGATACCGCCGACGGCGGCCCGGGTTTCATTATCGGCACGCCGTTGAAGCGCAAGACCGGCACGCACAATTCGATCATCTTTGCTGATGGCGGCAAGATCCTTGCCGAACGCTACAAGCTCGATCTGCCGAATTACGGTGAGTTCGACGAGAAGCGCGTCTTCCAGGCCGGCCCCGAGATCCAGGGGCCGATCAATTTCCGCGGCGTGCGCGTGGGAGTGCCGATCTGCGAAGATATCTGGGGCGAGGTTGCCGTCTGCGAGACGCTGGCCGAAAGCGGCGCGGAAATCCTGCTGGTCCCGAACGGCTCGCCCTATTACCGCGGCAAGGTCGATGTCCGCCACCAGATCGTCATCCGCCAGGTCATCGAATGCGGACTGCCGATTATCTATGCCAACCAGCTTGGCGGCCAGGACGAGCTGGTTTTCGATGGCGCATCGTTTGCCATAGGCGCTGACAAGACGCTGGCCTTCCAGATGAGCCAGTTCGAGGAGACGGTCAACGTCACCACCTGGAAGCGAAGCCGCGTCGCCGCAGGCGCGCAAAATGGAAATAATTCCGAGGGTTGGGTCTGCTCCGATGGACCGATGTCGAAAATCCCGGAGAAGGAGGAGGCCGACTACCGCGCCTGCATGTTGGGCCTGCGCGATTACGTCAACAAGAACGGTTTCAAGAATGTCGTGCTCGGCCTCTCCGGCGGCATCGATTCGGCGATCTGCGCGGCACTTGCCGTCGATGCGCTCGGCGAGGAACGGCTGCGCGCCGTGATGATGCCTTACCGCTACACTTCGAAGGACTCGCTGAAGGATGCCGAGGACTGCGCCCGCGCGCTCGGCTGCCGCTACGATATCGTGCCGATTTTCGAGCCGGTCGAAGGTTTCCTGCACGCGCTGACGCAGCTTTTCGAAGGCACCAAGGAAGGCATTACCGAGGAGAACCTGCAGAGCCGTGCACGCGGCACAATCCTGATGGCAATTTCCAATAAGTTCGGCTCGATGGTCGTCACCACTGGCAACAAGAGCGAGATGTCGGTCGGCTACGCTACGCTCTACGGCGACATGAATGGCGGCTTCAATCCGATCAAGGATCTTTACAAGATGCAGGTCTATGCGTTGTCGCGCTGGCGCAACGCGCATGTGCCGCCGGGCGCGCTAGGTCCGTCCGGCGAGGTAATCCCGAACAATATCATCGACAAGGCGCCCTCGGCGGAGCTCCGTGAGAACCAGACCGACCAGGATTCGCTGCCGCCCTATCCAGTGCTCGATGACATATTGGAGTGCCTGGTCGAGAACGAGATGGGCGTCGACGAGATCGTTGCCCGCGGCCATGACCGGGCGACGGTGGCGCGTGTCGAGCACCTGCTTTACGTCGCAGAATACAAGCGCCGGCAGGCGGCACCCGGCGTGAAGATCACCAGGAAGAACTTTGGCCGCGACCGCCGTTATCCCATCACCAACCGGTTCAGGGATGGCGGGTAGGCGATTGGCTGCATAACGGTTTAGCCATGGCCAACTTTGAGATCAGCTTCGACCTGTCGCGGATCGACTTCCGGGCGACGTCCGACATTTTGAAGGAGAGCTATTGGGGCAGTGGCCGCAGCGACGAATTGCATCGCCGCGCCTTTGCCAACTCGCTTTGCGTCGGCGCCTATGTCGTCGGCAATCAGGTAGGCTTTGGCCGGGCGATTTCCGACCGTACGGTATTTGCCTATCTAGCCGATGTCATCGTCTGGCCGGAGCATCGCGGGCAAGGCATCGGAACCCGGCTTGTCCAGGCGCTTATCGATCATCCGGATTGCAAGACTGTCACCCACTGGAGCCTGTCGACCAACGACGCACACTCCCTGTACGAGAAGCTCGGCTTCAGGCCTTCCACGGACGGCCGCTATATGCGCCTCGACCGTATCCCGGCAATTTGAACAGAGGCGGCGTACAACCGGCCGTTGTTGCAAAATCGCCTCACTGGTTGGACCAGATGCGCTTTCGGCTATCTACTGACTTGGCGCGGCGTTGAGGCGTCTCTATAAACGCCTCTCCGCGATTCTCCTTCAGGAGGAACCGAATGCCAGGATTTGACATCGTTATGCGAGGCCGCGAAGCCTAGGTCTTGGTCAGTGCGCCGCGAGATAGCCTCGCGGCAAGGCTGAACCGAGGGCAGGCATTTCGCCGCTGCCGGTCGCCGCCCCTCTACAGGGCCGCCAAATACGCCAAACCTCCGCATCTCCGGGCGCCAAACGGCGCCGACGCGGTTTTTTGAATTTCTGCTTTCGTGGGATCGGGCTCGTTTGCGCCCGAATGACATCATGGCTCGTTTTCGAATAGATTTGCGCGCGGCCGCCTTCCGCAGCGTTCTTGGCTTCACGCTCAGCCATTGGCGGCGTCAGCCGTGGCGGCTTGCCGGCATTATGGGCACCTTCCTGCTGTCGACCTTGGCCGACGTGCTGACGCCGCTCTATTCCGGCCGGCTGGTGGATGCCGTCGCCAGCAGTGCTGCGGCCGACGATGTTGCGTGGAACGCGGCGACAGCGGCCTTTTCGATGCTGGTGGCCCTGGCGCTCACCGGTGTCGTGCTGCGCAATCTCGCCTTCATGGCCATTGTCGAGCTGACGTTGAAGATGATGGCGGATATCGCCGCCGACGCCTTCCACCGCGTCCAGCGCTTCTCCACCGACTGGCACGCCAACAGCTTCGCCGGATCGACGGTGCGCAAGATAACGCGCGGCATGTGGGCGCTCGACCTGCTCAACGACACGATCCTGATCGCGCTGCTGCCGTCGGTCGTCATGCTCGTCGGCTCGACGCTGCTGCTTGGCTGGTTCTGGCCGCTGATGGGTGCTGTCGTCGCCACCGGTTCGGTTCTGTTCATCGCGGTGACGGCGATGCTGTCGCTTGGCTATGTCGCGCCTGCGGCAAGGCTTGCCAATGCGTGGGATACACGGCTCGGCGGCTCGCTGGCCGATGCGGTGAGCTGCAACGCCGTGGTCAAGGGTTTTGGCGCCGAGGAACGCGAGGAGACACGGCTTGCCGAGGTCGTCGCCAAATGGCGCGGCCGCACGCGGCGCACCTGGGTGCGCGGCACCGTCAATGGCACCACGCAAGGCACGATGCTGCTGCTTTTGAGAGCAGCGGTCATCGGATTCTCCCTGCTGTTGTGGTCGTGGGGGCAGGCGAGCGCCGGCGACGTCGCCTTCGTGCTGACCTCATTCTTCGTGCTGCAAGGCTATCTGCGCGACATCGGCACGCATATTCGCAATCTGCAGCGCTCGATCAACGACATGGAGGAACTGGTCGACTTCCAGTCCGAACCGCTCGGCATCGAGGATCGGCCCGGCGCCAAACCGATCCGGATCACCGATGGCCGTATCACCTTCGACAATGTCACGTTCCATTATGGCAGCCACCGCTTGCCGCTCTATCGCGAGTTTTCGGTGGACATCGCGCCGGGCGAACGCGTCGGGCTGGTTGGCCATTCGGGCTCCGGCAAAACGACGTTCGTCAAGCTGATCCAGCGCCTCTATGACGTGACTGCGGGAAATGTCCTGATCGACGGCCAGGATATTGCCAATGTGGCGCAGGCGTCGCTGCGCGCACAGATCGCGATTGTCCAGCAGGAGCCGATCCTGTTTCACCGGTCGCTGGCCGAAAACATCGCCTATGCCCGGCCGAGCGCCACGCAGGTCGAGATCGAGCACGCGGCGCGGTTGGCCAGCGCGCATGACTTCATCGCCAATTTGCCGAAAGGCTATGGCACGCTGGTCGGCGAGCGTGGCGTAAAGCTGTCGGGTGGTGAGCGTCAGCGCGTTGCAATCGCACGCGCCTTCCTTGCCGATGCGCGCATTCTCATCCTCGACGAGGCAACGTCGAGCCTCGATTCGGAATCGGAGGTGCTGATTCAGCAGGCGATGGAGCGGTTGATGGTCGGCCGCACGACGCTGGTCATTGCCCACCGGCTGTCGACGGTGCGGGCGCTGGACAGGCTTTTGGTGTTCGATCGCGGCCGCATCGTCGAAGAGGGCTCGCATGACCAGCTAATCCGGCTGCAAGGCGGCATCTACCGCCGGCTGTTCGAACGCCAGGCGCTTGAACTGACCAAAGGCCTGGTGATCTGACGGCTACGGCGCCGCGTGTCTTGATAGACGCGCGGCGCTGCCGTCTTTTCTTCGCCTTCGTCATGTTCTATGTCTGCCGCGGAGCGCGGGGGCGCGTCTTGTCAACAGCAAAACCATCCGGTACGCCCCGCTCATGACAGTTACCGTCCGTTTCGCCCCGTCACCGACCGGCCGCATCCATATCGGCAATGCGCGCACCGCTTTGTTCAATTGGCTGTTCGCCATCAAGAACAAAGGCCGCTTTATCCAGCGCTTCGACGACACCGACGTCGCCCGTTCGACGCAGGAATTTTCCGACGCCATCCTTTACGACCTGCATTGGTTGGGCATCTTCCCCGATGCCACGGAGTATCAGTCGCGGCGGGTCGAAATCTACGATGCCGCACTGGAGAGGCTGAAGGAGGCCCGCCTCGTCTATGCGTGCTATGAGACGCCTGAAGAGCTCGACCTGAGGCGCAAGGTGCGCCGCACGCGTGGCTTGCCGCCAGTCTATGGCCGCGAGGCGCTGACGCTGGCACCCGAGCAGGTCGCGGAATATGAGGCCGATGGCCGGCGGCCGCACTGGCGCTTTCTGCTGCCCAACTTCAGCAGCGATCCGCTGCAGCCGGAGCGCACCGAAATCCACTGGAACGACCTGGTGCGCGGCGAAGAGACCGTAGACCTCGCCTCGCTTTCAGACCCGGTTCTGCGGCGTGAGGACGGCACCTACCTCTATACATTGCCTTCGGTTGTCGACGACATCGACATGGGCGTCAGCCATGTCATTCGCGGCGACGACCACGTCACCAATACCGGCGTCCAAATAGCCCTGTTCCGAGCACTTGGCGCGGAGCCGCCGGTGTTCGGCCATCACAATCTTCTGACAACAGCATCAGGCGAGGGGCTTTCCAAGCGCACCGGCGCGGTGTCCATCCAGAGCCTGCGCGAGAGCGGCATCGAGCCAATGGCGGTCGCTTCGCTGGCGGTGCTCGTCGGTACCTCGGAAAACGTCGTGGCGGTGCCGACGATGGCTGAACTTGCCGAGCGCTTCGATCCGGCGGCAACATCGAAATCCGCCGCCAAATTCGATCCGGACGAGCTCTTCGTGCTCAACCGGACGCTGCTGCACCACATGCCGTTTTCCGAGGCGCGCGACCGGCTGATCGTGCTCGGCATCTCTGGCGAACAGGCCGAGCCTTTCTGGCTGGCGGTGCGCGGCAATCTCGACAGGCTGGCCGATGCGGCGATCTGGTGGCGTACGCTTCGAGACGGTCCAGAGGAGCCGGCGGAGTTTTCTGACGATGACCGCGACTTTCTTCGCCAGGCGTTCGAACTGCTGCCGGAGGAGCCTTGGAACGGCACGGTCTGGAAGGACTGGACCGGCAAGATCCGAGCGGCGAGCGGCCGCAAGGGCAAGGCGCTATTCATGCCGCTCAGGCTGGCGCTTACGGGACAGCCTTCGGGTCCGGAGCTTGCAGATCTGTTGCCGCTGCTGGGTCGGGAAGGAACGTTGGCCCGACGACCCTGACCTTGCGCTGCTCAGGCGGCGGCAACGATGTCGGCGAGGGCACAGGTTTGGCGGCAAGCCGTCTGATCGCCTCGCGGTCTAGGCCGCCCTCCGAATTGGCCAAGGTCTCCGGGTCGGCGCC
The DNA here is from genome assembly GCF_040317515.1 of Mesorhizobium sp. M1428. Classification (NCBI taxonomy): domain Bacteria; kingdom Pseudomonadati; phylum Pseudomonadota; class Alphaproteobacteria; order Hyphomicrobiales; family Phyllobacteriaceae; genus Mesorhizobium; species Mesorhizobium sp. M1428. Next base: position 293,510 of record NZ_JAMYKT010000005.1, on the reverse strand, counting down.
CGCATCAGGCCTGGCAACCGGCAGCGGAATGAACGGAGTGGCCCCCACGTTCGCTTCGGATTGTTCCGGGCTGGGCGGGGGCGGGTTGCCGGCGATGATTTCGAAATTCTGCGCGGCGTTGCAGCCGCAGGCCGGCGGCCGCGGCATGTCGGACTGCTTGTAGAGGTAGGCGGTCGGCAGTTCGATATAAGGCCTGCCGGTCACCGAAGACGTCATGGACGCCGAATCACTGTTCATGCCGCGCGTGTAGAAAACCTGCATCTCGGTGCCGGGGCAGCTCGATTCGCAATTCTTCTGATCGCGCTCGAAATCGCCCAGCGAGGCAGCATTCGACATCGGGAAGAAATAGCCGTCGCAGGTCCGCACGCACATAGTGCGGAATTCGCCTCGCGGCTGGCCCAACTCATCGGCGTTGTTGAGCACGGTGCGGATGTTGCGCGGCTGACTTAGTTCTTCAGCCTGGTCGGGCTCTTCGGGCTGGCTGCCCAAAAGCTGGTCAAGCAGGTTTCGGTTGCCGTTTTCACGGCTGGCTTCGCGGACCGGCGCGCGCGTCCGCGCCGCCGCATCATCGCGGCAGCCATTGGCATCAAGCAAGGTCAATATGCGCGCGCGATCGCGTCGCGAACCACCGCCGGCAAGATCGGCGCGCTTGGCCTGCAGGGCGTCGAGATTGGCTGCCATGCGATTGATGGTGGCGTCGAGTGCTGCGCATGTGTTGGCGTTGCGGCGAGACAGCGAAAAGCCGCAGCCGGCGCTGCTGGACTGGCTGACGGCCTTTGAAATCTGCTGGCGCTGCCGGACGATCGCGTCGTCATATTTCCTGAGCAAGGCCGGTTTGCCGCCGCCACCACGAGAAGCGGCGGCAAGATCGGCTTCAAGCTGGCGGCAGAGGCGCGAAGCGGCTTGCGCCTGAGTGACGGCAATGCCGCACAGTAGCAGGGCGCCGAGCAGCGCGGCGGCCCGCGTCAGCTTCCAACTTGCGCCCGTCATCCCTCCGAAACTCCGCCTGCCTATCGTTCAGAAAGCTACCGCGCTTGCGGTTAACCGTTTGTTTAGCATACCGCCGATTCCGGCTTCAGCCCAAATGCGCGATGGCTTAGGCCTGTGCGCGGCTTCGACCACGACCAATGCTGTCATATTGACCACGCCCCGCGACGTATTCGGACCGAGCCAGAACGGCGACATCCTGGCGTTGCACGAAAAAGGCGTATTCGCCCCGAAGAATGCCTGGATTCAGTAGCGCCCGGAGGCTTGGCATGACCGCGATTACCCGTCGAGCCGCGGTGCAATTTGGTCTTTTGTGCCTGGCGATGCCGGTCGCCATGGCGCAGGAAAAGCCCGTCACGCCGGACTGGGGCACCAAATTGGTCGAAGCTGCCCGTGAGCAGATCGGCGTCACCACGCTCTACGATCCGACCTATACACGCCTGGCCTATCCGGGAGGGGACGTTGAGCCCGAGCGGGGGGTGTGCACGGATGTCGTGATCCGTGCCTATCGCCGCGCCTTCGATCTCGACCTGCAAAAATTGGTACATGAGGATATGCGGGCCAATTTTGCCGCCTATCCGAAGGCTTGGGGCTTGAAAGCACCGGACCGCAACATCGATCACCGCCGTGTGCCCAATCTTGCGGTCTATTTCGAGCGGCGCGGTGCCGCCTTGCCCGTCAGCCAAGACCCCGCCGACTATCGGCCTGGGGATCTCGTCGCCCAGATGCTGCCCGGCAATCTGTCGCATATTGCCATCGTATCGTCCAATCACTCCACTGTGGTGCCGACAAGAAGGCTGGTTATTCACAATATCGGCGGCGGCGCCAGGGAAGAGGACACTTTGTTTGCCTTCAGGCAGACAGGGCATTTCCGGTTCAAGCCAGTCTGAGAAAGCCCATGGCTAGCCCAGTTCAACGATTGCCTGCGCCTTGTGCGCGGCTTCGACCACGGCCAGTGCGGTCATGTTGACGACGCCGCGCGACGTGACTGACGGCGTCAATATGTGCGCCGGGCTGTCGGTGCCGAGCAGGATCGGGCCGACATGCAGCGCGTCCATCATCGTGCGCAGTGCCGTCAGCGTGATGTTCGCCGAATCGAGATTGGGAAACACCAGCAGATTGGCTTCGCCCTTCAGCCGCGAATGCGGATAGACGCGTTGGCGCAGCTGTTCCGACAGTGCCGAGTCGGCATGCATCTCGCCGTCGCATTGCAGGTCGGGTGCGATGCGCGCCAGGATCGCTGCCGCTTGCCGCATCTTCATGGCGCTTGGCGAATCGCGGGAGCCGAAATCCGAATGCGACAGCAGCGCTGCCTTGGGCTCGATGCCGAAACGCTGAATCTCCTCGGCCGCCAAAACGGTCATCTCGGCAATCTCCTCGGCGGTCGGATCGACGGAGACATGGGTATCGGTAAGGAAAATGATGCCGCGCTGCGAAATCAGCATGGAAAGCGTCGACAGGTCGCGATCCCTAATGCCGGCGCGCGGCCCGATGATCAGCGTGACGTTGCGCAGATGGCGCTCGAAACGGCCTTCGAGGCCGCAGACCATGGCGTCGGCGTCGCCGCGCTTCAGGGCAAGGGCGGCGATCACCGTGTTGTCGGTGCGCACCATGGTGCGCGCCGCTTCCGTCGTCACCCCACGCCGGCCGGCAAGCTCGATCAAGAGATCGACATAATGGCGGTAACGCGGATCGTCTTCCGGGTTGATCAAACCGAAATCGACGCCCGGCTTGATGCGCAGCCCATAGCGTTTCAACCGCACCTCGATGACATGCGGGCGGCCGATCAGGATCGGTTCGGCAATGCCTTCCTCGAGCACGACTTGCGCGGCGCGAAGCACGCGCTCGTCCTCGCCGTCGGCATAAATGACGCGCTTGGCGCTCGACGTCTTGGCCATCGAGAACACCGGCTTCATGACCAGGCCGGAGCGGAAGACGAAGCGGTTCAGCTTGTCGATATAGGCGGCGAAATCGGTGATCGGCCGGGTCGCGACGCCGGTCTCGCAGGCTGCCTTGGCGACGGCAGGGGCGATGCGCAGGATCAGCCGCGGATCGAAAGGTGACGGGATCAGGAAGTCCGGACCGAAGATCGGCGTCTCGCCGGAATAGGCACGCGCGGCAACGTCGGATGGCTCTTCGCGGGCAAGCGCTGCAATCGCTCGCACGGCGGCCATTTTCATCTCTTCGTTGATGGCGCTTGCGCCGCAATCCAGGGCACCACGGAAGATGTAAGGAAAACAGAGTACGTTATTGACTTGATTGGGGAAATCGGAGCGGCCGGTGCAGATCATCGCGTCGGGTCGCGCCGCCCGTGCCGCTTCTGGCATGATCTCGGGATTGGGATTGGCCAGCGCCAGGATCAGCGGCTTGGGCGCCATGTGATGGAGCAGTTCCGGTTTCAGCACGCCAGCGGCAGACAGGCCGAGAAACACGTCGGCGCCGGGCAGAACGTCGGCCAGCGTACGCGCCTCGGTCTCCTTCACATAGGGGTCTTTCCAGCGATCCATCTCCTCGACGCGGCCCTTATGGGCGACGCCGAACCGGTCGGTGACCCAGATGTTTTCGACCCGCGCGCCGAGCGAGACCAGAAGGTTGAGGCACGCAAGCGCCGCAGCGCCGGCGCCCGACGTGACGATCTTGATGTCGGATATGGACTTGCCGGCGAATTCCAGCCCGTTAAGCACAGCGGCGGCGACGATGATGGCGGTACCGTGCTGGTCGTCATGAAAGACCGGTATGCCCATGCGGGCTTTCAACTGCTCCTCGACTTCGAAGCATTCGGGCGCCTTGATGTCTTCCAGGTTGATGCCGCCGAAGGTTGGTTCCAGCGCCGAGATCGTCTCGACCATGCGCTCGATGCCGGGTGCATCGATCTCGATGTCGAAGACATCGATGCCGGCGAACTTCTTGAACAGCACCGCCTTGCCTTCCATCACCGGCTTGGAGGCGAGCGGACCGATATTGCCAAGGCCCAGCACCGCCGAACCGTTGGTGACAACGCCGACAAGATTGGCGCGGGCTGTATAATCGGCGGCGGTTGCCGGGTCGTCGCGGATTTCAAGGCAGGGGGCGGCGACCCCCGGCGAATAGGCAAGCGCCAGGTCGCGCTGGTTGCCGAGCGGCTTCGTCGCCTGGATTTCAAGCTTTCCGGGACGGGGGTGCTTATGGAAATAGAGCGCTGCTTCGTCGAGGTCGGATCGGGCCGCCTTCTTGCTTTCGCCTGTCATGACGGCCGCCTCCTCAGTTCAGTCCGTTTGGTGTTTTGAGTCTCTTAGCATGCAGCCGAGGCTTTTCGAGAGGTGATATGTCGCAAGCGCGAGCTTATCGCTTTGCATCGCCGCCCGGCCTGTGTCTGACACTGAAGTGTCGGGACGGCAGGCGGGGGTGCCGCGGCGAGCTATGCCGCCGTCCTGTTCCAAAGCGGGCATTACTTTCCCGTCGAAAGGCGGCTCCGCAGGGCTTGCACATCTTCTCGCGAAAGGGGCGCGCTCTCGTCTGACAGGAAGAACAAAGCCTCCGAGACACCATCGTCCGCAAAGTTGAAGTCGTCGCTCATTATCAGTGCATCGGCGATGTAGGCAGCCGCTTGGACCGGCAGGATGCCGTCGGCCAGCCGACTAAGCAGCACGTCCACATGTTGACGATTAACGATCGTATCTGGTCCGTCAGTGATGATGACATGCCCCACGCAGCCAGGCGTAGTCGAGGCGGTCGCGCACTCGGTCACTTCGGTTTCGATCTCCTGCCAAAGTTCGTCGGCTGGTTTCTCGCCGTTGAGGAAGGATATGAGGGACGAATGTTGCATTGCGACCTTGTACTCCACCGCTAGAACGCGCTGACGTAGAGGCCGCCATCCACCGGTATGTTCTGCCCGGTCAGGTAACCGGCATGAACCGAGCACAGGAAGGCGCAGATCTGGCCGAATTCCTCCGGCGTGCCGAGTCGCTTGGCCGGAACATTGGCCGCGGCCTTGGCCTTGCGCGAGGCAGCGGCGGCCGGATCTTCGGGCGTGCCGGCCTCGTGCGGGCCGCGCAGCCGGTCGGTATCGAGTTTTCCCGGCAGCATGTTGTTGATCGTTACATTGCGGTCGATCACCGTCCGCGCGACGCCGGCCAGGAACGAAGTGAGGCCGGCGCGGGCGCCGGACGACAGGTCGAGGCCGGGGATAGGCACATAGACCGACAGCGAGGTGATGTTGACGATGCGGCCGAAGCCGCGCGCCGCCATGCCGTCGATTACCGCCTGAACCAGCTCGACAGGGGTCACCATGTTCTGGGTGACGCCTTCGAGGATCTTTGCCCGGTCGAGCGCGCGGAAATCGCGAAACGGCGGACCGCCATTGTTGTTGACGAGGATGTCGGGATCGGGGCAGGCGGCAAGCAGCGCCTTCTGGACGTCGGGGTTGGATACGTCGCCAACAATCTCGGTCACCTTGACGCCGAATTTCTCGCGCAGCTCGGCGGCGGTTTTGGCCAGCACGTCGGCGTTGCGGCCGTTGACGACAAGATCGCAGCCTGCCTCCGCCAGCGCCATGGCGCAGCCGCGCCCCAAGCCTTTGCTCGAAGCGCAGACGATGGCCTTCTTGCCGCGAATGCCGAGATCCATGGTGATTTTCTCCTCTGATTGCCGCGGCAACGTATCCGGATGGCTGGACCAATCGCAACCGTCATACGGTTGTTGCATGAATCGGGGCATAGCCTCACCGAAAGCAACGGTGACAAATAATGTCCGGCGCAGAGCCCCGCACTTTCCGCAGCATGTTCATCTCCGACGTCCATCTCGGATCGAAGGCGGCGAAGGCCGAGTTCCTGATCGATTTCCTGCGCCATCACGATGCCGATATCATCTATCTCGTCGGCGACATCGTCGACGGCTGGCGCTTGAGACGGAGCTGGCATTGGCCGCAGAGCCACAATGACGTCGTCCAGAAGTTGCTGCGCAAGGCGCGCAAGGGCGCCAACATCACCTACATCGCCGGCAATCACGACGAGTTCGCGCGCCAATTCCAGGGCGTTCATTTCGGCGGCATCGTCGTCGCCGACCGCGCCATCCATGAGACCGCCGATGGCAAACGCCTTCTTGTCATCCATGGTGACCAGTTCGACACCGTCGTCCACAATGCGCGCTGGCTCGCCTATCTCGGCGACTATGCCTATGACGCGGCGATGCTGGTCAACCGCGTCATCACGCGCCTGCGCCAAGTGCTCGGCCTGCCTTACTGGTCGTTCTCGTCCTGGGCCAAGGTCAAGGTCAAGAAGGCGGTGAACTTCATCGGCTCGTTCCAGACCGTGCTGACCGAGGAGGCGCGCCGCTCGCATGTCGACGGCGTGATCTGCGGGCACATCCACCATGCCGCGATCGAAAGCTACGAGGACGTGCAATACATCAACACCGGCGATTGGGTGGAGAGCTGCACGGCGGTGGTCGAGCATTTTGACGGCCGGATGGAGATCCTGCACTGGGCGCATGTCCTTCCGGAGGCTCCGGTCGGCAGCGAGGTGCTCGTGCCGATCGACATCAAGGGCAGGGCAGTCCAGGCGGCTTGACCAAATCCGGCCGCATCTCGCTTTAATCGGTTAGTCCAGCGGTTTCATCGACTTTTTCGCCGTGTTAAGCAGCGGCAGGTGTGGCGGGCCGACCCGGCTGAATGCCGTGCCGACGGATCGCCTGTTAATGTCCTCGCTGCCGCCGCTTTCGCCCGAACAGCTCGTCAAGCCACGCCATTTCGAACTGCGCATGAGCTTGATCTTCTTCACGCTCTTCGTTCCGCTCGGGACGCATGTGCCGTATTTCCCGCTGTGGCTGCAGGCGAAGGGGTTCCACGCCGAGCAGATAGCCGTGATCCTCGCCGCGCCGATGTTCCTGCGCGTGGCGACGACGCCTTTTCCTACCGCTCTGGCAGACAAAGCGAGCGACCGCGCCAATGTCTATGTTGCGCTGGTCGCCGCATCGTTGATCCTGTCCGCCGGCTACTTCCTGCCGCCGACCTACGCAATGGTACTTGCCGTATCCCTGGCGCTGACGGTCGTCTGGACGCCGCATTCGCCGATTGCCGATTCGCTCGCCCTTTCAGGTGTCCGCCGCTTCGGCTCGAATTACGCAAGCATGCGCAAATGGGGCTCGATCTCATATCTCTGCGCCAATCTCGCCGGCGGTTTCATCCTCTCGGCAAGCGGTGCCCAGGCTGTCCCGGTGATTATCTTCGCGGCGCTGTGTGCCGCGCTGGCCGCCGGACTGATCGCGCCGCGCCTCGGCCGTCCGCGCCGCGCCTCGCCGCTTTCGGCCGCCGATATGCAGCAATCGGCACCGAAACTCCTCAACCGGTACTTCCTCTATTTTTCGACAGGAGTCGGCGTCATCACCGCCAGCCACGCATTTCTCTACGGCTTCGTGTCGATCTACTGGAAGTCGATCGGCATCAGCGATTCGGTTGTCGGGCTGCTGTGGGGGTGGGGCGTCGTCGCCGAGATATGCATGTTCGTCGTCTTCACCCGGGCTTTCGCCTCCTTCTCGGTTGTCTCGATCATGCTGATTGCCGGGACAGGCGCGATCGTGCGCTGGATTGCTTTCCCTCTGATCTGGCCGCTTGGGCTTGGCGTTGGCGGGTTTTTCGCGATCCAGACACTGCACGCGCTTTCGGTGGCGCTCGTGCTGATCGGCCTGCAAAAGATGATCGGTGAGACAATCGCGGAAGAACGCACCGGGGCGGCGCAAGGCATCGCCTATTTCTCCAACGGCTTCTTCATGGCCGTGGCGACACTGATTTCAGGTCCTCTTTACGATCGCTTCGGCGCACACGGCTTTTTTGCCATGATCCCGATCGCCCTGACGGGCCTGGTGCTGATCGGACTTGCGGCGCGTTCAGCCCCACAGCGCCGGCTCGGGCGGTGACACCAGCGAACCCTGGTAGACGAGACCTGGAACGCGGTCGCGGGCCAACAGCAACGGACCATCGAGATCGACGAAATCGGCACCCTGCGCCAACAGCACGGCCGGCGCCATCGCAAGCGATGTACCGACCATGCAGCCGACCATGACGCCAAGACCCAGTTCGCGGGCGCGGTCGCGAAGCACGAGTGCAGCGGTCAGGCCACCCGATTTGTCGAGCTTGATGTTGACGGCGTCGTAAAGGCCGACAAGCGCTTCAAGGTCCTTCGCCTCGTGCACGCTTTCGTCGGCACAGATCGGCACCGGATGCGCGATGTGGCGAAGAATACCGTCATGTCCCGCCGGCAGCGGCTGTTCGATCAAGGCGATACCGTGCTCGGCGGCAAAGGCGAGGTTTGCGACGATATTGCCGTCATTCCAGCCCTCATTGGCGTCGAGAATGATTCGGCTGTCGGGTGCTGCGGCCGTCACTGCACGGATGCGGGCGATGTCGTTGTCGCCGCCGATCTTGACCTTGAGCAGCGGGCGCTGGGCGTTGGCGCGGGCTTGCGCCGCCATCGCCTCCGGCTCGGCGAGCGACAATGTATACGCCGTCTCAAGCACCCGTAACGGAACGGTTCGTATCGTATGCGCCACCGGCGTTCCGCTGATCTTCGCTTCCAGGTCCCAGAGCGCGCAGTCGATGGCGTTGCGTGCCGCACCCGCATGCATGGCATCGAGCAGGGCGATGCGGCTGATGCCGCGCGCGCGATCTCGCTGCGCATCGCCTCGATCGCGTCACGCACACCCTCCATGGTCTCGCCATAGCGCTTGTAAGGGACGCATTCGCCGCGCCCTGTCTGGCCGTTTTCGGCAATGGCGCAGGAAATCACCTCAGCTTCGGTCTTCGAGCCGCGCGAAATAGTGAAAGTTCCGGCGATGGGAAAGCGCTCGGCCTCGACCGAAATGACACGCGCCATATTTTTCTGCTCCGGCTGTGCAACAAGGAGGATGTCGGCAAATCGACAGGTCGGCCCCGTCAGGCTAAACAGGACGCCATGTTGACCATCCGCAAACGCGACGCAAGCGGCCCTGCCAAGGAGCCCGACCACCAGCCGCGCGTCGCGATCGGCGAGGAGGGCGGTGTTCTCGGCTGCGTTTTCTCGGGAACCTGGACGACACGCACCGTGGCTCTGGTCGATGCCGAGATGCGCAAGATCGAGAAGCGCAGCGGCTTCAAGACGCTGGCGCTCGACCTTTCAAAAATCGAGAAGATGGACACTGCCGGGGCGTGGCTGATCGACCGCCTGGTTAGCAGCTTCGAAAAGAAGGGCGTCGAGATCACGATGCAGGGGCAAAGCGAGATCGCCTCGATCCTGCTTGGCGCCGTCGGGGATGCCGTTCGACGGGAGCCCGAATCAGGTCCGGCAAAGCCGCCCAACTTCATCGTTCGTGGGCTCGAGGCGGTTGGCCGGCGTGTTTATGAGATGCGCGACGATTTCCTGGCCGCAATGAACATCCTCGGCGCCACGATACGCGGCTCGCAGATGAAGCTTGGGCGCGGCCATGGCGTCAATATGGCGGCGATCTTCAACCAGATCGATCGCATGGGCGTCGGCGCCATACCAGTGGTGGTGCTGATGTCGGCTATCGTTGGCGCAATCGTTGCCCAGCAAGGCGCCTATCAGCTCAGCTATTTCGGCGCCGACATCTTCGTCGTCGACCTGGTCGGCGTGCTGATCCTGCGCGAGCTCGGCGTGCTGATGACGGCGATCATGATCGCCGGCCGCTCCGGTAGCGCGATCACCGCCGAGATCGGCTCGATGAAAATGCGCGAGGAGGTCGATGCGCTGAAGGTCATTGGCCTCAATCCCATCGGCGTGCTGGTGTTTCCGCGGTTGGTCGCGCTGGTGATCGCACTGCCTTGCCTGACGATCATCGCCAACTTTGCCGCGCTCGGCGGCGGCATTCTGGCTGCATGGCTCTACTCCGATATTGCACCGGCAGCGTTCATCGACCGGCTACGTGTCGCAATCGACCTCAGCACCATCTTTGCCGGCCTGATCAAGGCGCCGTTCATGGCCATGATCATCGGCATAATTGCCTCGGTCGAGGGCATGAAGGTTGGCGGCAGCGCCGAATCGCTTGGCCAGCATGTGACCGCCTCAGTGGTGAAGTCGATCTTCGTGGTCATTATCCTCGACGGGCTTTTCGCCATGTTCTATGCAGCGATCGAGTTCTGACATGGCGCTGCCGGGCACAAACACGACCAAGGTGGCCGAGAAAGCGAAAGAAGACGAGATCGTGCTGTCGGCGCACGACATCACGGTGTCGTTCGCCGACCAGGTCGTTCTCGACAAATTGTCGCTCGATATCTGGCGCGGGGAGATTCTCGGCTTCGTCGGTGCCTCGGGTGCCGGCAAATCTGTTCTCTTGCGCACCATCCTTGGCTTGACGCGCAAGCAATCGGGAACAATCAAACTGTTCGGCGTCGACGTCGAGAAGGCAACCGAAAGGGAGCGCCTTCGCATCGACATGCGGCTCGGCGTGCTGTTCCAGCATGGCGCCCTTTTTTCAGCGCTGACGGTCCTCGAAAACGTTCAGGTGCCGATGCGCGAATATCTCGATTTGCCGAAGAAGCTGATGGACGAACTTGCCATGCTCAAGGTCGAGCTGGTCGGACTGCCTCCGGATGCGGCGCAAAAATTCCCCTCCGAGCTCTCAGGCGGCATGATCAAGCGTGCTGCGCTGGCGCGCGCCCTGGCGCTCGATCCGGATATCGTTTTCCTCGACGAGCCGACGTCCGGGCTTGATCCGATCAGTGCGGCTGAGTTCGACGAATTGGTCGTCAAGCTGCGCGATACGATGGATTTGACCGTGTATATGGTCACGCACGATCTCGACACGCTGTTTACGGCGTGCGACCGCGTGGCGGTGCTTGGCAACAAGAAAGTGCTGGTCGAGGGCACGATCGACGACATGCTCAGGAGCGAGGAACCCTGGGTAAAATCCTATTTCCGCGGAAAACGCGCCCGGCAACTTGATCTTGCGGCGCGCGCATAGCCATAAGTGAGCAATGGAAACCAGGGCCAACTACGTCATTGTCGGCATTTTCACGCTGGCCGCGATCCTCGCGGCTTTCGCTTTCGTCTATTGGACGGCGGCAATCGGCGAAAAGGGTGAGACGACGGTGCTGCGCGTGCGCATTCCAGGCTCCGCTTCGGGGCTCGGTCGTGGCAGCTTCGTGCTGTTCAACGGCGTCAAAGTCGGCGACGTGCGCCGTGTCTATATCGACGTCGACAATCCGACCGCTGCCATCGCCGACACCGAAATAGACCGGAATACGCCTATCACCAAGTCGACGCAGGCCGATATCGGGCTTGCCGGCCTCACCGGCCAGGCCAACATCGAGCTCAAGGGCGCCGACCCCAAGGAGCCAAAACTCCTCGACGAGGCGGAAAAGGAAGGCCGTGTCGCCGAGATCGTTGCCAACCCGTCGGCGGTCACCAACCTGCTGCAGACGGCGCAGAACATCTTCACCCGCGCCGACAAGGTCCTTTCGGAGCTCGAAGGCTTCACCAAGGATGTTCGCGGGCCGCTGACGCAGACCGTCACCAATGTCCAGACCTTCTCCGACGCACTGGCCAGGAATGCGGACGGCGTCGACAAGTTCCTGGCCAGCGTCAGCTCGCTGGCGGACGAACTGAAGGGTGTTTCGGGCAAGCTCGACGGCACGCTGAAGGCGGCGGAAGGGCTACTCAACGCCGTCGACAAGGACCAGATCAAGAGCATCGTCGCCAACGTCGACACGGTCACCGCTAATCTCAAGGGAACCAGCAAGCAGTTCGACACGGTCATCAAGAACGTCGACACGGCGGTCGGCTCGATCAACGACTTCGCCCAGAAGACGCAAGGCACGCTGGCCAAGGTCGACGGCGTTCTCGACGGCATCGATCCGGCTGAGGTTCGCACCGCGCTGGCCAATATCCAGAAGGCCAGTGAAAACGCCAACGAGGCTGCCGCCGACATCGCCAAGGTGACCAACAAGTTCGCCAACCGAGCCGACGACATCGACGAAACCATCAAAGACGCGCACCAGCTCGCAGGACGCCTCAACGATGCCTCGGTGCGAGTCGACGGTATCCTTGCCAAGGTCGACAAACTGCTCGGCTCCGGCCAGGCCGACGGCGTCATGGCCGACGCGAGAGCGACGCTGAGATCATTCAAGCAGGTCGCCGATACGCTGAACGCCCGCCTCGGTACCATCACCGACAATCTGGCGCGATTCTCGGGACAGGGGCTGCAAAACGTCGAAGCGCTGGTCCAGGACAGCCGTCGTTCGATCACCCGCATCGAAGAGGCGGTAACCGATCTCAGCCGCAACCCACAACGGATCTTGTCCGGCGGCGAGGGCGAGGTCCGGCAGTTCGACGGCAGGGTGCGCCGTTGACTTCGATCCCCGACCACCGCAAGAACATAGCTTGCAGATGCGCGTTGTTTCCACGATCCGGGGGGGATCGCGTTTGAAGTCGATCAGTTCAGGCAGCATCACATCGGGTGGGTCTAAGGTTGGGGCGGTGTTGCTGGCGCTTTCGCTTGCAAGCTGCGCGGCCTTGCCGGGCGGCGGACCGGCGCCGTTGGATACGTTCGAGCTTTCGGCGCCGTCGCTGGAAGCGCGTGCCCACAGCCGTCGCCAGATCCTCATCGCCCAGCCATCGGCGCTCAAGGCGCTGGATAGCCAGAACATCGTCATCAAGCCATCGCCGCGATCGATCCAGTATCTCAAGGGCGCGCAATGGGCCGACCGGCTGCCGATGATCGTACAGGCGCGGCTGGCAGAGACGTTCCAGCGCTCGGGCAGCTTCACCGGCGTCGGCAAGCCAGGCGAGGGGCTGGCGATCGACTATCAGGTGATCGTCGAGATCCGCTCGTTCGAGGTGCGTGTCGATGGCGGCCAACATGCCGAGGTCGAGCTGTTCGTGCGCCTGTTGAACGACCGCAACGGTGAAGTGCGCGCTTCGAAGACGTTTAGCGCCATCGCGCCCGTTTCGGGCAATGGCAACCAGGCCTATGTCGGCGCGCTCGATGCCGCGTTCGGCGATGCGGCCGGGCAAATCGTCCGCTGGACCGACACTGTGATCTAAACCGGGCTAGCTGCTATGAAGCGGCCAAAGACCGAAGCAACTCACGGAGCATATTCGACGAGCGTGTGATCTTCGCCCGCAAGCTCGTCATCGATGATTGAGCCTATGATTTCCCAATCACCTCCAGCCAGCCCCGCGCCAATTTTCGGGTAGCCGATTCTTTTGCCCGCGAATCTGCCTTTGACTGCCTGCATGACTTTTCGGATTGCCTGGTAGTCAGCCTTCACGCCTTTGCCCTGCCAATGGAACTGAGAACGTTCCGTCGAGCGCAAGCTGAAGTAGATCGCCGCGAATTGTCTGCATTGCACGACATCCCGGCCTCAACTCCTGCGCGTAAACATCCGACCAGATCAGATGATTTGCGCAGTGGGACAATCTTTTCAATATCGGGTCTAAACTGAAAGGGCAGAACGCCCTTCCAGTTTTCCTGTCGCCCGCTTAGTGCAGGCGGCCGCTGGCGTGGGCCAGCATGGTGTAGACCTTGCCGGTATCCGAAGTCAGGTAGGTCTGTGCCATGATGTTGTCGCGGTCGTTGCGCGACACGTCCTTGAGCAGCTTTTCGAAATCGTCGCAGTAACGATCGACAGCAGCGCGGAACTCCGCCTCCGACTGATACTTGCGGCGGATCTCGTCGAACGTCTGCTGGCCCTTCAGCGTGTAAAGACGGCGCGTGAAGACGTCGCGCTCGCCGCGCCGGTAGCGGTTCCACAGCTCGATCGAGGCATCGTGATCGATGGCGCGGGCGATATCGACAGAGAGTGAGTTCAGCGATTCCACGACATGAAGCGGCGAACGCGCAGCGGGAGCCGGGCGCGGCGCTTCGGCAGCCGCCGCCGGTTTGGCGTCGTCTTCGCGCGATGCACCGGTCAGGAGGTCGCGCACCCAGCCGCCCTGCGGCGTACGGCCGTTGGGGTCGCGCTGGCGCGGCGCTTGGTCCGCGGGACGTTCGAGGTCGAGCGTGCCGCGTAGCGCCGTCTCGCCCGAAGGCGCCTGCGGCGGACGGCGCTGTTCGGGAGCCGGAGCCGGGCGACGTGGCGGTTCAGCAGCGCGTGCGGCAGGCGCTTGCGGCGCCGGACGCAGGTTGCGCTGTTCCGAGCTGTCGGTGCTGCGGCCAGATTTGGCAACGATTTCAGAAAGTTCCTTCAGCGCGTTGATCTGCTCGGAAACGGCACGGCGGATAGCCGTGGTTGATTCCTTTGCCTCTTCCGGCATCTCGATGACGCCTTTCTTAAGCTCGGCTCGGGTGAGGTCGAGCTCGCTCTTGATCGAGCCGGCGGTGCGCCGCATCTCCTCGGTCGCATCGGCAAAGCGCTTGGTGGCCGAATCGACCACTTCGGAAATCGCGGTACGGATCTTGTCGGCGGACTCCAGCGTCTTGCCTTCGGCGTTCTGCAGCGTCTGGCCGACCAGATTCTCGAACGAGCGCATGACCCTTTCGAGATCTTCCGACTTCTTGACAAGGCCGACGGCGAGGTCCTCCAGCGACGATTGCCTTTCGAGCGTGTGCTCGAGATTGCTCTGGGCCGAGCTCAACAGGTCCGAGGCACTGGAAAGCAACCGGCTGTGCTCGTCGAACTTGGTCGCGATTGAAGCAACCTCGCGCAAGGTCGACGACGACAGCTCGGTGAGCCGCGTCGTGTTCGAATCGACCAGACGCGCCGAACTGGCGAAGGTCTGCGCGGTCTTTTCCGTGGTCGCCGCGAAGCTTTGCGTGCTGCCGGTCAGGCGTTCGTCGACCTGGCCGAGATTGGTCGCCGCCTGCTCGATCAACTGACCGAGCTGCGAGCTGGAGGTGGTCATGCGGCCGATGAGGTCGGCAACGCTGTCGGCAAGCGTCGAGCGCGCACCTTCGACGGCCGACAGAGTTTCGGCCGTACGGCTGGCGAGGGCGTCGACGAGGGCAGCGTTTTGAGTGCGCAGCTTCTCGGTCGCACGTTCGGTGACCTCTTCCATGCTCTTTTGCAGCTCGGAGCCGCCCTGGGCGAAGCGCTCGACCAGAGGCCGTGCCGTCTCGTCCAGGATTTTCGATATTTCGGCCGAACGTGCCGCAAGCATCGTACTGAGCTCGCGAGTATTGGCACCGATGGTCTTTGCAGCGTCGTTGGTGCTCTGGCCGATATGCTGGCCGACCGCGGTGAAGGTTTCGGCGATCGTGTTGGCACGCGAGACCAGCTGCGCCTCGGCATTCGAAACCTGTTCGTTGAGCTTTTGGCCCATTGTCTCGGCGGAGTAGGCGAGGCGGTTCTCGACGCTGGCGACCTGCTCCTCGACGCGGGCGGCTGTAACAGCAGCACTCGATGCCAGGCGTTCGTCGGCACCGGCAAGCACCTGCTCGATCTCACGGGCATGGACGGCGAGTTCCTGGCCAGTCTGCCTGGCGCGTTCGGCAACCCGCTGCTCGGTGCTGGTGAAGGCGCCGACAATGGTGTCGGCATGTTCGCCGATGGCGGTGCTGCTGTCGGCGATACGGGACACCAGGCGATGATCCGCCTCCTCGAAGATGCGGCCGATCTCGGACGCGCGGGCCGAAAGTGCTTCGGACCCTTCTGCAATGCGCGAGATAAGTTGCTGGTCGGCGGCATCGAAAATGCGACCGAGGTCCGACGCGCGTGCCGCGAGAGCTTCGGCGGATTCGCCGATGCGCACGCCCAGCCGCTCGTCGGCTGTTTCGAAATTGCGCAGGATGTCGCCGGCACGTGCAGCCAGCGACTGGGCCGTTTCGATGGCGCGAGAGACCAGCCTATGGTCCGCCGCGTCGAAGGTGCCGGCAATCTCACTTGCTCTGGCTGCCAGCTGATCGGCCGTCTCCTGGGCACGCGCAAGCAAGGTGTTCGACGTGTCGTCGACGCGGGCAATCAGTGCGCTCGACGTATCCTCGGCGCGCGCGGCGAGGCGACGATCCGCCTCTTCAAAGGTGCGGGCGATGTCCTCCGCCCTGGCGAGCAGGGCCGCCGAGGTCTGCTCGGCGCGCTCGGCGATCTTGCGGTCGGCATCGCTGAATGCCGCGCCCGCCTGCTCATGCAGTGCGCTGGTGACTTCCATGACCTTTTCGCGCAGCGCCCCGGCGACGAAGACCGCGCTTCTTTCGAGCACACTGCGAACGTTGTCGACACCCGTCGACAGCGCCCGCTCCATGGTGCTGGCGCGCTCCTCGATGACGCCTGTCTGCCGGCTGAACACCTGCTCGATCTTTTCTACGTCGGCAGCGATTGCATCGGAGATGTCGGTGCTCCTGGCGGCGATCTGGTCGATATGGCCGGACAGCGAACGGTCGACATCCTTGCGCGTTTCGGCGAGCCTGGAGAGATCGTCCTGCAATGCGCGGGTCAGCATGTCGCGGCCCTCGCTCAGCTTGCCGACATGACCGGCGACGATCTCGTCGACCTCGCTGCGGCTCACTGCAAGCCTTTCCAGGTCGGCTTCCAACGCGCGCCTGAGGATGTCGCGGCCTTCCGCCAGTTTCTCGACCTGGCCGGCGACCAGCCCATCGATGCTCGAGCGGCTTTCGGCCAGCTTGGCGAGATCGTCCTCGAGCGCCTTCGACAGGGTCGAGCGGTCCTGGACGAGCTTCTCTGCGTGGGTTGCGACAAGGCTGTTGACGTTACCGAGATCGGCTTCCAGCGCACGCGAAAACTGCGCGCGATTATCAGTCAATAGCTGCGATTGGTCGGCGATGGCGCCCCTGATCGTGTTGAGATCCGCCTCCAAGGCGCGCTTGAGGATGTCGCGGCCTTCGGCCAGTTTCTCGACCTGGCCGGAAACCAGTCCGTCGATGCTCGAGCGGCTTTCGGCCAGCTTGGCAAGGTCGTCTTCCAGCGCCTTGGTCAAGGTTGAGCGATCTTCCGCCAGTTTCTCGGACTGGCCCGCAATAACATCCTTGATGGTCTTGAGATCGGCCTCCAAAGCGCGCTTGAGAATGTCGCGGCCTTCGGCCAGTTTCTCAACTTGGCCGGAAACCAGTCCGTCGATGCTCGAGCGGCTTTCGGCCAGCTTGGCAAGATCGTCTTCCAGCGCGCGCTTCAGGATGTCGCGACCCTCGGCCAGCTTCTCGACCTGGCCGGAGACCAGCCCGTCGATGCTCGACCGGCTCTCTGCCAGCCTGGCGAGATCGTCCTCGAGCGCCTTCGACAGGGCCGAACGGTCCTCGGCGAGCTTGTTCATATGATCGGAGACGACGCCCCGCACGGCCTCGAGATCGGTCTCCAGTGCCCGCGACAGCTGACCGCGATCCTCCGCCAGCTTCTCGGATTGACTGGCGATGACACTCTTGACGGTGCTCAGATCGGCTTCGAGCGCGCGCTTGAGGATGTCGCGGCCTTCTGCCAGCTTTTCGACCTGGCCGGCAACCATCACATCGATGCTCGAGCGGCTTTCGGCCAATTTGGCGAGATCGTCTTCGAGCGCCTTCGAAAGGGTCGAACGGTCCTCTGTGAGCTTGTTCATGTGATCGGAGACAACGCCCCGCACAGTCTCCAGGTCGCTCTCCAGTGCCCGTGACAGCTGGCCACGGTCTTCCGCCAGCTTTTCGGACTGGCTGGCGATGACGCCCTTGACCGCGTTCAGGTCCGATTCAAGCGCGCGCTTGAGGATGTCGCGGCCTTCGGCCAGCTTCTCGACCTGGCCGGCAACCAGCCCATCGATGCTCGACCGGCTTTCCGCCAACTTGGCAAGATCGTCTTCAAGCGTCTTCGAGAGCAGGCTGCGGTCATCGGCGAGCCTGCCAGAATGATCGGCGATCAGGCTCCTGATGTCGGACAGGTCGTTATCGAGCGACTGGGAAAGGCCGCTGCGGTCTTGCGCCAATTTGGCCGAATGCGCCTCGATGAGGCCATTGATGCCGGCGATGTCGGCTTCCAGCGCACTGGCGAGTATGGCGCGGCCCTCGGCGATCTTTTCGACTTGACCGGCGACTAGGCCGTCGATGCTGGCGCGACTCTCTGCCAGCTTGCCGAGGTCGGCCTCGAGCGCGCGCGAAAGGATGCTGCGGCCTTCGGCGAGCTTGCCGACGTGCCCGGCAACCATTTCATCAATTATCGTACGAGCTTGCACGAGTTTTCCAGAGTCTTCGTTCAAGGCCTGGGCAAGCCTGTTGCGACCCTCTTCAAGGCTTTCGAGATGGCTGCCCAGCGAAGCGTCGATCGCTGCGCGCGATTCGTTGACCTTGCGCAGATCCTCCTCAAGGGCACGCGAGATAAGGCTGCGGCCTTCGGCAAGCTTCTGCACCTGGTTGGCCACCGCTGCGTCGATTTCGGCGCGACCCTCGGCGAACTTCGCCAGATCGGCCTGCATTGCCGCCGCCATCCGGTCGCGGCTTTCGGAAAGCTTGTGGCTGTGGTTTTCGACGGCTTCCTCGATGCCGGCGCGAGCCTCGGCAAGCCGCTGGATGTCCGTATCGAACGAACGCGATACGACATGGCGCGCCGCCTCCATGCGCCCGGCGAAATCGCCGGCGCGGGCCTCAAGCATCGTCGAGGTCGATGAAATGATGTCGGCCATGTCGGCGCCGATCTGGGTCTTGCCCTGATCGATCATTGCCGACAGCGTCTCCTTGCTATCCTGGAAGGTGTGGGCGATTTCGCGCGCGCGCTCGACCAGCGTCTCGTTGATCTGGCGTGCGCGAGCCTCCAGCGCGGCGTTGAGCTTCTGCGTACCGGTGTCGAGCGCCTCGGCGCGGGTCTGGAATTCGCTGATCAGCGCCTGGCCACGTTCGGCAAGCGTCCGCTCGATGCCGTTGAGGCTGGCTTCGAATTCGGAATTAAGTGTGCGGGCAGCACCGCCGAGCAGCGACACCATGCCGCTCGTGCGGTCGTCGAGCAGGTCGGTCAGCGACCGCGTCAGGCCATCGGTGGTGTCCGTCAGCTTGGCGATGCGGGTGTCGAGCAGGCTGGCGAAGGCCTCGCCCGACGTCGACAGCCGATCGGTGATCGATTCGAGCCGGCCTTCCACCGAATCGAAGATCGACATCGAGCTTCCGTTGATCCTGTCGATCAGCGTGTCGCCGGATTCATTGATCGTCATCGACAGCTTGGTCGAGGCGTTGAGAATGCTGTCGCGAATGATATCGCTGGCGGCGTTGATCTCGTCTTTCAGCGTCTCGTGGGCGCCGGTGATCGAGGCGCGCACGCGCTCGGCATGGGTGACGACCGCTTCGCGCTCACTGCCCAGCCCGTCGACCAGCGAGCGGATGCGGGACTCGTTCTCCGAATAGGAGCGCTCGATCTGGTTCACCTCGCTGTGAACCAGCGTTTCGAGCTCGACGGCACGCGCAAGCGTGCGTTCGATGCCTTCGCCCATGGCCGCCACCTCGCGGCGAACCGCTTGGCCGATCATCATGACGCGATCTTGGGCAAGATTTTCCGGCTCGGCCAGACGGAAGGCCACCTCGGTCATCGACTGCGCGGCAAGGCGCATCTCCTGAGCGCGGCGAATCATCACTGCGAATGCCCAGAACAGGATGACGGGCACGATTGCCGCGACCGCCAGGCCGATCAGTTCGGGACGGGCGAAAAACTGATCGAAGGTGCGGATGTTCCAGATGCCAGGTCCGAACAACAGGTTCGCAAGGCCGCCGGCGCCGGCGATCCAGGCCAGCGAAACGAAAGCCACGACCCAATAGATCGTGTTCGAGGCGCGCCGATTGAGGGTGTGCAGGAGCGTCTTATAGTCTTTTTGACGATCGTCGTTGGCCGGCGAGAAAGCTGCCGGCTGCGAGCCATTGCGCGTTGCGACAGGACGCAACTCAGCCGGCTTGGCCTTTGGCGCGGAATTTGCGTTCTGGCTTTGATTGGCGGCTGGTGCCGCGTTCTGGGGCTGGTCCGGGGCAGGCGGTTCGTTCTGGCTGCGACCTTCGCGCGCCAGCTCGTCGGCGGCTTGCGATATTTGCGCTTCCAGATCTTCCATGGATGCCGCCATGTCGAAGTCGCCGCCGGCATCGCCGCTCAGATCGATATCAAGTGCCTTTTCGAGTTCCCTGGCTACGTCGCTGTCGAGCGTTCTTGTCGTCGTTGGTTTCTTCGCCATGCCTTCGCTACCCTGTACAAGCTGCGGCGGGACTTATGGTTCTGCTTATTGATTCTGCCTAGCGTGTCCCGCGCAGGAGGCTGAAAATGGACCTGTCGTATCGTAATGACACAGCCGGGTAAAGAAAACATGCATTCCGGCCGATACGTAAAACTTTAAATATAAGGTTAACACAGCCGTGATTCCGGCGCCGTTATCGCGACATTTTTCCGGGCCAATCATTAACCCGTTGTCCACTGGATACGCCTATTTTTGCGGCGGTCGAAGAGCGGAGTCTCAAAGTGATACGTGGCGAAAACGGCATTGCCTTCTCGATGCCCGGCGGCGACGTGTCGGGAACGGCCGGGGCGCGGCCGATCGACCTGGCGCATCTTGCGCGCCAGACGATGGGCGATCGGAGCCTCGAGCAGGAGGTGCTGGCTCTGTTCGTGCAGCAGGCGTTGTCGGTGCGCGACAAGATCGTCGATGCGGATGTTAGACAGCGGCTGCTATTGGCACACGGGCTCAAAGGCTCGGCGCGCGGGGTCGGCGCCTTTGCCATTGCCGATTGCGCCAGCGCGATCGAATGCCGGCCAGAAGACGCCAGCACGCTGAAGCGGCTTGGCTCGCTGATCGAAGAAGTGCGGGATTTCGTCGCCGCCATCAGCCGATAGGACTTATCTCCAAAACGCCACGCAGCGGCGCTTTCGCGCCGCAGTTGACTTGTCCGGCAGAGTGATTATGTCGGCTCAGACTCCCTTCAGGTGACAAATGACCAAGCTGACCTTCATCGCCCATGACGGCACGCATTTTGACGTGGATGCCGAAAACGGCTCGACCGTCATGGAAAATGCGATCCGCAATGCGGTGCCGGGAATAGAAGCGGAATGCGGCGGCGCCTGCGCCTGCGCGACCTGCCATGTTTATGTCGACGAAGCCTGGACGGCGGAGGTCGGCGAGCCGGAAGCCATGGAAGAGGACATGCTGGATTTCGCCTACGAGGTCCAGCCGAACTCACGGCTGTCATGTCAGATCAAGGTGCGCGACGCCCTCGACGGGCTGGTCGTGCGCGTGCCGGCCCGCCAGGGCTGATGCCGATTTTTGCCGCTGCCGCTTGGCAGCGGGCCAATGGTCATGCAGTGTCGCGCCGTTTTCCCATAAAGGCGCATGCTTCATGACTGCTATCACCAAGACGGACGTACTCATTGTCGGGGCAGGGCCAGTCGGCCTGTTTGCGGTATTCGAGCTCGGCCTCTTCGACATGAAGTGCCATCTGATCGACATACTCGACCGGCCCGGCGGGCAGTGCGCCGAACTCTACCCGGAAAAGCCGATCTACGACATTCCGGGCTGGCCCTCGATCTCGGCGCAAGGTCTGGTCGACAAGCTGCTTGAGCAGATCGCGCCGTTCAAGCCCGAATTCACCTATAACCGCATGGTTTCGAGCCTGGAAAGACTGGAGGACGGCAGCTTCCGCGTCACTTCCGACGAAAACGAGGTGTTCGAAGCCAAAATTGTTGTGATCGCCGCTGGCGGCGGCTCTTTCCAGCCGAAGCGGCCGCCGATTCCGGGCATCGAACCCTATGAAGGCAAGAGCGTGTTCTACTCGGTGCGCCGGATGGAGGACTTTCGCGGCCATGACCTCGTCATCGTCGGCGGCGGCGATTCGGCGCTCGACTGGACGCTGAATCTGCAGCCGGTGGCCAAGAGCGTGACGCTGGTGCACCGGCGGCCCGAATTCCGTGCAGCGCCCGACAGCGTCAACAAGATGTATGCCATGCAGGAGATGAAGCAGCTGGAATTCCAGGTCGGACAGGTGACCGGCCTGACCGGCGCCGACGGCCATCTCGCCTCCGCCATCATCAAAGGGCCGGAGGGCGATATCGAAGTGCCGTGTACGCGGATGCTGCCGTTTTTCGGCCTGACGATGAAGCTCGGCCCAATCGCCGAATGGGGCCTCAATCTCCACGAGAACCTGATCCCGGTCGACACCGAAAAATTCCAGACGTCGGTGCCCGGCATCTTCGCCGTCGGCGACATCAACTGGTATCCCGGCAAGCTGAAGCTGATCCTGTCGGGTTTCCATGAGGTCGCCTTGATGGCGCAAGCAGCCAAGCGCATCGTCAGCCCCGGCGAGCGCATTGTATTCCAGTATACGACCTCGTCGACCAGTCTGCACAAGAAGCTCGGCGTGCTCGACTGAACCTCGCTATACGCTCGTCGGGCCGGTCTACTCCGCCAGGGCTGGGGCCACAGCCTCGGCATGGCCGCGAAGCGTTTTTTCCGGCATCAGCCAGAGCGTGATGAACGACAACAGCAAGGTCGCGGCCGCGGCAAGAAAGATCATCACGAACGGCATGGCCGAGGCGATATGGCCGGCCGGCTGCGTGCCTTCGCTGGCCAGCGGCAGCCCATAACCAAGGGCGACGGCACCGAGCATAGCGACGCCAAGCGCGCTGCCCAGCGAGCGCAGGAACGTGAGCACGCCGGTCGCCACGCCAAGGTGCATACGATCGACGGCGTTCTGGACCGAGACAGTGGCAACCGGAAAGGTCGTGCCTGTGCCCAGCCCTATGCAGGTCGTCAACACCTCGACAAGCAATAGCGAGGCATGCCCGGCGACCAGGCTGAGCACGCCGAGGCACAGGATCGAGAAAACAGTTCCGATCATGGCGATGCGCTTATAGTGGAAAAAGCGCGGGATCATTCGCGCGCTGAATGTCGCACCGGCCACCGTGCCGAGCATCAGCCCAAGCAATGCGGTGCCCGATTCGCTGACCGACAGGCCGACGACCGATTGCAGGTAGACCGGCAGATAGACCGACAAGCCGACATTGGCGGCCTGCAGCAGGAACATCGACAGCGTGCCGGCGAGAACGATCGGATTGCCGAGCACTTCGAGCGAGATCAGCGGTTCGGCCGCGCGCATCAGCCGCAGCGCGAACGCGCTCCAGAACACCGCCGAGCAGGCGAGCAGTCCAAGGATTTCAGGCGACAGCCACCGATACTCGCTGCCGCCCCAGTTCAAGGCAAGCAGCAGCAGCGAGGTGGCCGCGACCAGAAGCAGCGCGCCGAGGCCGTCGATGCGGTGATGTTTTGCGGCGATCGGCAGCTTCTTGAGCGGGTTGTTGATGATCGCCATCGCTAGCAGGCCGAGCGGAATGTTGATCCAGAAGATCAGCGACCAATGCAGATGTTCGGCGAAGGTGCCGCCGAGCAGCGGCCCGGCGATGCTGGCGACAGCCCAGGTGCCTGAGATCCAGGCGGCGTAGCGAGCTCGCTCGCGCGGCGGCACGAGGTCGCCGATCACGGTCTGCGTCAGGGCGAAAAGACCGCCGCCACCGGCGCCCTGGATCGCCCGGCCGACAACCAGGACCAGCATGTTGGGCGCCGTGGCGCTAACCAGCGACCCGGCGAGAAAGATCAGGATTGCAGCATAGACGGTCGGCCGGCGACCATAAATGTCGGAGATCTTGCCGTAGAGCGGCGCCACGGCGGTCGCGGTCAGCAGATAGCCGGTCACGATCCATGGCAGATATTCGGCATGCCCGAGCAGACGTGCCATCGTCGGCATCGCCGGCGCAACGATGGTCTGGTCGAGCGCCGCCAGCAGCATCGACAAAAGCACGCCGCCGATGATGGCGTTTTTCTCGGTTTCGGTCAGCGGCGCGCTGGTTTCCACCATCGCTTGCTTGTCGACAGCCTGGTCCATATCTGTTCATCCATTATGCCTGCGTGCACTTCCGCGACGGGCTGGGAAGCATCCAGTACGCCGATTGGCGTTTGCCGGAGGCTGATCCCTGCGAACCTGGCATATGTCGTTCGCTATAGGCCGATTTCGACAGCGGCTCGAAAGTTTTCCGAAGCTGGCACTATGTTTCGGCAAAATTGGCTTTGTCCAACGACGCGGAGTTCAGCCGGGTGCGAGCCGGCCGTTCTCAACGCGCTCGATGCGATAGTGCAGAAGCCGCAGGATGCGGCTTTGGAAATTGACGCTTTCCACACGATCGAAGCGCATCTGGTCCTGGTCGTGCTTGGCGAGCATGGCCGCCGTGATTTTCGCGGCCTTGGCTTTGGCCAGTTCGCAGGTGTTTTCCGGGTAGCTCGCCTTCAAGGCGTCTTCGAGTTCGCGGCCATGGTTCTTGGCAATCTCGACGTGGCGTTCCTCATGGCGCTTGATGTCGGCGGACAACGTATCCCAGAACAGCCTGACGCCGGCATCGGCTTTGCGCGGGCGGCGCCACTGCGGAAGGATCACCTTGACCTTGACGGTGACGACAGCGTCGGCAATCCAGCACGAGCCCGGCTTCTGCGCATAGCTGACGCGGGTGGTGAACGCCATTTGGGTAGCGCCTGGATGCCGCGACCCGGTGCTTTTCACCTGAGGCCCGAGTTTCGACAGCTGGGTCTCGATGTCGTCGAGCGTCCTGCCGCCGATCGGGAAATAGCTATATGTCTTGACGAGAGTTGCAGCGCCGGCCGGGAATGCGGTCAGAGCGAGCATCAGGGCGCAGAGGAGGGATCGTTTCATCGTGTTGCCTCTTTGCCCACCTTGCTTTACCGCCGTCTCCGGCGCAACGGAATTGATCCCCGGCCACGCCGCGGGATCGAACATGGTTGATGGGCAATGATGACAGGGCGATGGCAGTTGGCGCACGGACGCCATCTCGACCTTGGCGGCAAGGCCGTGGTCGTCGGCATCCTCAACATCACGCCTGACAGTTTTTCCGACGGCGGCCTGTTCGATGTGCCGGAAAAAGCGGTGGCCCAGGCGCGCCGCATGGTGGAGGAGGGCGCCTCCGTCATCGACATCGGCGGAGAATCGACACGTCCCGGGGCGTCTGCGGTCTCCGCAAAGGAAGAGCAGGCCCGCATATTGCCGGTCATCGAGGCGCTCGCGACGTCTGGCGGAACGCTGATCTCGGTAGATACCTACCGCGAGGACACGGCCCGGCTTGCCGTCCAAGCCGGCGCGCATATCGTCAATGACGTCTGGGGCCTGCAGCGCGAACCGGGCATTGCCCGCGTCGCGGCGGAAACCGGCGCCGGGCTTGTCATCATGCACACGGGACGGGACCGGCAGAAACTGCCCGACGTGATTGCCGATCAGCTCTTCTTCCTCAGGAAGTCGCTGGAAATCGGGCGGCGGAGCGGTGTTGCCGACGACCATATCGTGCTCGATCCAGGCTTCGGCTTCGCCAAGGAGACGGCAGCGGAAAACCTTGACCTGATGGCACGGTTTTCCGAGCTTCGTGCGCTAGGTTTTCCACTGATGGCCGGCACATCGCGAAAGCGCTTTATCGGCACCGTCACCGGCCGCGACGCAGCCGCAAGGGGCGCCGGAACCGCGGCCACCAGCGTCATCCTGAGGCTCAAAGGCGCGCATCTCTTTCGCGTCCACGATGTCGCAATCAACGTGGATGCGTTGGCCATCGCCGATGCTATGCTGGCACGTGAGATCGGGGAAAGCTGAGCCATGTATGTCATCCGCATGAAAAACTGCGCCTTCTTTGCCCGGCACGGTGTGCTGGACGAAGAAGAGACGCTCGGCCAGCGCTTTTATGTCGATGCGGCACTCACGGTGGATCCCGGGCGAGCGCTGGTCGAGGATTCCATCGAGGACACCGTCAATTACGGCATCGCTTTTGCGGTCATCGAGAAGATCATTACCGGCGAGCGGCGCTTTCTGATCGAAGCGCTGGCGCTCGAAGTGGCGAGGGCGCTGACGGCTCGGTTTCCGCAGATCAAAAAGGCCGAGATCACGGTGCGCAAGCCGAACGCTCCGGTGCCGGGTGTGCTCGATCATGTCGAGGTGACCGTTGTCTGGCCAGAATAGCAATAGCAGTAACACTGTCTATCTCAGCCTCGGCGGTAATCTCGGTGATCCGGCGAAGTCGATGGCTGCGGCACTGGGCATTCTGGATGCCGACGAGAGCACGCGCGTCGTTGCCGTTTCGTCGCTCTACCGGACGCCGCCCTGGGGCAAGCTCGATCAGCCGGATTTCCTCAACGCGGCGGCCGAAATCTCGACCGCGCTCGCGCCGCGGGCTTTGCTCGACCTTTGCCTCGACGCCGAGCGAAAACTGAAGCGGGTGCGCGAGGAGCGCTGGGGTCCACGCCTGATCGATATCGACATTCTGGTGTTCGGCGACCGCATCATCCACGAGACCGGACTGGAGGTGCCGCATCCGCGCATGCTGGAGCGCGCCTTCGTGCTGGCACCGCTGGCAGAAATTGCGCCGGAGCTTGTGGTCGACGGCAAGAGCGTGTCGGAGCGGCTGGCCGCCGTCGACACATCGGGCATTGAACGGCTGCCGTCGGGCCGGGATTGGTGGAAGGCTTAACGCTGCCGCCATCGATGCCCGAAGTCAGCCAGAAAACCCACCTCCGTCGAGGAACATTTGTTCGTCCGGTGTCGTCTCGCGGCCAAGCATCCTGTTTCGATGCGGAAAGCGGCCGAAGCGCTGGATGATGTCGCGATGCTCGATCGCATATTTCAGATAGGCCGGGGCTTTGGCGGCGGTAAGCTCCACCGATTTGAGCTGATCGGCGAGGTCCTCCGAATGCTCATAGGGCAGATAGAGAAAAACGCGGAGCTCTTCGTCGAGCGCCAGGTCATGGCCGGCAGCGATCGCCTTCCCGGCGAAATGCCGCGCCAGCGGGTCCGTGGCGTACATGTGGCCGGTGCCGCGAAAGCAGTTTCGCGGAAACTGGTCGAGCAGGATCATCAGTGCGAGCGACCCTTCCGCGTGTTCGGACCAGCCGTCGCATTCGCGGCGGGCGGCGGCAAAATGCAGATCGAGAAACCGGGTGCGGAAGTCGGCATCAAAGGCGTCGTTCTTCTCGAACCACGCGTCCTCCCCTGCGTCGCGCCAGAATCCGCTGACGGAGAGAGCGCGCTCGTCCAGTTCGTTCATCATTCGCGTCTTTCCAGGGTTTAATCGGCCGGCTCGGATTTCTGCAGCACGCCGGCGGTCTCTTCGTTGAGCGCCTGGCCCGCGCGCCGTGGCGTGCTGAGCGGCGTCGGGATGGGCGTGCCGATATTGCCTTTGAGGAAGCGCCGTCCGGCGCGGATGCCTTCGGCCTGTTGAAGTTCGAAACGGGCAGCGTCGCGGCGGCGGACGTCCTCGACTACCTCGGCGACCTCTTCCGGGTCGACGCCGAGAGCTTCCAGTGTCGAGCCGCCGAAGACAAGCGCCGATTCGAACGTCTCGCGGAGCTGATAGTCGACGCCGGCACGAATGAGCTGCAACGCCGTGCCGCGGTCGAAGGCCCGCGCCAGCACTGTCAGCAAGGGAAACTCCGCCTTGATCAGTTCCGCGATGCGCACGGCGGCATCGGGCTTGTCGACGCAGATCAGCACGGCGCGTGCGCGCCCGGCTCCCGCGGCACGCAGGATGTCAAGCCGCGTGCCATCGCCATAATAGACCTTGAAGCCGAAATCGGCTGCCGCCTGGATCATCTCGACCTCATTATCGATGATCGACACATCAATCCCGCGCAACAAAAGCGGCTGGCTTGCGATCTGGCCGAACCGGCCAAAGCCGATGATCAGCACGCTGCCGGTCAGGCCTTCGGCGACATCGACGCCTTCAAGCGACTGCTCGTCACGCGGTGTCAAATACCGCAGGGCTATGATTGCCAACGGCGTCAGCACCATGGAAATGATGACGATGGCGGTCAGCATCGCATTGGCCTGGCTGTCGATGATCCCGACCGCTGCCGCAGCGGAATAGAGGACGAAGGCGAATTCGCCGCCTTGCGCCATGAAGACCGCGCGCTCGAGCCCTTCCCGGTGGCCGGTTTTGAGGACGCGGGCGACGATATAGATGCCGATCGCTTTCATCACCATGTAGGCGACGACATAGATGGCAATGAGCTGCCAGTTGACGACGACCACATGCAGGTCAAGCGACATGCCGACGGCTAGGAAGAACAGCCCGAGCAGAATGCCGCGGAACGGTTCGATGTCGGCCTCCAGCTGGTGGCGGAAGGTCGATTCCGACAAAAGCACGCCGGCCAGGAAGGCGCCCATCGCCATCGACAGGCCGGAAAGCTGCATGGCGAGCGCTGACCCGAGAACGACCAGAAGGGCGGCAGCGGTCATCACCTCACGGGCGCGCGCATCCGCCAGGATACGAAAGAACGGATTGAGCAGATAGCGCCCGGCAAGCACCAGCCCGACGATCGCGGCGAGGCCGATGCCGACCTCCGTCAACCGATCCGACAGGCTCATATCGGCGCCGCCCGGCGCGAGGAAAGCGATCAGCGCCAGCAATGGCACGATGGCCAGGTCTTCCAAGAGCAGGATCGAGACGATGCGCTGGCCCTTGGGCGTGGCCAGTTCGCCGCGTTCTTCCAGCAATTGCATGACGATTGCCGTCGAGGTGAGCACGAAACCGGCGCCGGCGACGAAGGATTGCGCGATAGGAAAACCTCCCGCCAGCCCGACGCCGGTCAGCAGGACCGCGCAGACGCCGACCTGCAGCGCGCCAAGCCCGAAAATCTCGCGGCGCATGCCCCATAGCCGTGACGGCTGCATCTCCAGCCCGATGATGAACAGGAACATGACGACGCCGAGTTCGGCGACATGAAGGATGGCTTCCGATTCGGAAAAGATGCGCAGTCCGAACGGGCCGATCACGACGCCGGCCGTCAAATAGCCAAGGATGGAGCCAAGTCCGATGCGCCTGAAGATGGGTACCGCAACGACGCCGGCGGCAAGCAGCGCCACCACCTGGATCAGATCGCTGTTCGATGCCTCTGCCGCCATGCCTGCCATTCCGCTCTCTTGCAACAAGCGGCCAAGATAGGGGCTTCGGGGCGGATCGAACAGTGCGAATGCGGCGCATTGTGAAGGCGATATTGCAGGCGCACTGCACAGGATAATGGAGTGCCTGGCGTTGCTTGTTTCAGCGATCCGGCGCTAAGGACGCCCGGCTTCGGCCAGTGGAGGGTGAGCGACGATTAGGTCGCGGCCCTTTTTTGAGGAGATGACTGACATGAAGACGTTTTTGCTGGTTGCCGTTGGCATCGCGGCGCTTGCCGGCTCTGCCTGTTCGAAGGCACCCGAGTGCACGACCGAGATGCTGACCAAGAAGGCCCAGGACATGACTGCGGCACTTCAGGCTGCAATTACCAAGGATCCGGCCAAGGCAGCCGACCTCACGGCCAAGGTCCAGGCGGTCACAACCAAATATCAGGGCGGCACGACAGCGGCCGAGGCCTGCAAGGCCTACGACGACGTGATTGCCGCGATCAAGGGCTGAGCGCCCATTTGCATGTTAAAGAAGGCGGCGCCGTTTGGTTGCCGCCTTTTCTCACGCTGAAAGTCAGTTCGGAGTTATGGAGCCGACCTCGACTGCATCGATCCGCTTCAGCTTCATGCCGATGACCGGGACCAACTGCTGGTCGACGCGCACGGCGACGGTCACCGTCATCGAATTGTCGTCGGGGACAAGCGCCTGCATAACGCCGCGCAACTGATTGCGATTTATGGTGAAAACCACCTTGTGCGAATCGACGACATTGCCACCGATAATGTCGAGGCCGGAGCCGGCGGCCCCGCCCATAAAGCTGCCTTTGTATCCCTGCCGGCCCTTGTGTTCGATCGTTGCCGACATCTGCTGGGTGAACATGCCTACCCGGCAGCCGCCGTCGAGCGACATGCCGACCTTGCCGTCAGGCGTCGAGCCGATGAAGCTGCAGGTGAATTTCGTGCCCTTGTATTTGCCGGCAACGATTTCCCCGGGGCCGACCCATTTGCCTTCGACCGATCGAAAGAACTGCTTGTCCGGTTCCGCCGCCGAGGTCTTTCCGGCAATGCCGACGGTTGCGACAAGCGCGAGCGCCACGGGCAGCCCGCTGGACAGAATAACGCTTTTCATCGACGACACCCGGCAACAAAGAGACTGGTTTGGACGCTTCCGACCATGGACAAGATTGGTTAATGCTTTGTCACCCCAAGGCAATAGTCACGTTCCGGAAGCGGATGTTTCTTTTTCTTTCTTTGCTGCAAAGGAGGTCAGCGCGGAGAGGAAATCGCCCAATCCGGGCCGCCTGACTGCGTAAAAGGGCAGGGGCCTTGCGATTTCCATCGCTGCAATGCCGATGCGCGCAGTCATCATGCCATTGACGACGCCTTCGCCGAGCTTGGCCGAGAGCCGGGCGGCAAGGCCGTGGCCAACGATCTGCTGGACGAAACTGTCGCCGACTGCGATCGATCCGGTGACCGCGAGATGGGCGAGAACGCTGCGCGCCAGGCGAAAAAAGCCAAGCGTGCCGGGGCGGCCGCCATAAAGCTCCGACAGCCGGCGAATCAACCGGCCGGCTTCGAACACCACATAAGCGACGTCGACCAGCGCGCGGGGGCTGACCGCGGTCACGAGGGAGACGCGCTTCGCCGCTTCGAGGATCATCACCCTGGCGCGGGCATCGAGCGGGCCGAGGATCTCGGTCTCCGCCAGGCGCACCAGATTGCCGCCGTCGATGATCTCGCCGCGCAATTCGGCCAGCGAGCGCCTGCCGGCCGCGGTTTCAGGCTTGGCCGAGACAAAGACCGACAACTCGTCGACCACGGCGCGGGCGGCCTTCGGATCGTCACGGGCAATCGCATCCAGCGCCCGCTTCTGCAACTTTTCGACCTCGGCAAGGCGGGCAATCGCCATGAATTCGCGCACGAGGATGATCAGAAGCGCCAGGATGGCGATCGCGGCCATACCGGCAGCCAGCCAGCCCAGCCACTCGGCGCGCTCGAACAGGTCGCGAATCAGCTGGTCGGTCCAGAGGCCGACAGTGAGCGAAGCCAGAACGCCAAGCGCGCCGAAGAACAGGCTGCCAAGCAGCGAACGTTTTCGCGGCGCAATCGCCGGCGGCGGTTCGGCAGCGACGATATCAGGCTCGTCGAAGACGTCGATCTCCGCCGGTGTGACCACGGCTAGATCCGCCTTCACAGTACGCGGCTTTCGCGCCGGCGCGGCCTCGGACGCAGCATGGCGAGCCGTCGGATCTTCCTTTTGCTGGGCCTCCGGCTCGATGCGAAAGGCCGCCGGTCTGCGGGGCGCACTCATGCGAGATGATCTCCAATCAGGAACTGCAGCGCGCGGTCGAGCCTGATATGTGGCAGCGAGAGCGTGACGCCCTCGGCGGTGCGCTCGAGTTTCGGCGGGCGAAAGCGCACGAAGCGGATCGCGGGGTCGTCATTGTTCTGCCGGCGGGCCGATTCGGAAACGTCGAACACCGCATCAGCTTTCTCCGGCAAGTCACCGGGAAATATGGCTGTTTCGGTCTTTCCGTCAAAGGTTTCGCCATTGATTTTTTCGCCACGCAATGGCGTACCGATAATGACCGGCAAAGTCTCGCGGCCCTGCTTGACCGTGCCTTCACGGGTCGCGCGCATGGCCGCCATGGCCACGACGTCGACGTCGGCGCCGGTGAAATTCGCCCGCGCCACGGCGCGGTCGGCTAGTCGCCGCACGATCGCCTGCAGGCGGTCGTGGCTTTCGTGGTGCAGATGGTCGGCCTTGGTCGCGGCCACTAATATGCGGTCGATGCGCCTCGAAAACAGGTCGGTCAGGAAGTTGCCCCGGCCGGGCCGAAAACAGGACAGGATTTCGGTGACTGCGCGTTCCAGATCGGCCATCGCGCCGGGGCCGGCATTCAATGCCTGCAAGGCGTCGATGAGCACGATCTGCCGGTCGAGACGCGTGATGTGTTCGCGAAAGAACGGTTTGACGACATGCGTCTTGTAAGCCTCGTAGCGCCGCTCCATCATAGCCTGCAGCGATCCCGAGCGGGCGCGCCGGCCGCCCAGATTCGTGAGCGGCGCGAAGGTGAGAGCTGGAGAGCCTTCAAGATCGCCGGGCATCAGGAAGCGGCCGGGCGGCAAGGTCGAAAGCGCCCGCTCGTCGAGCTTGCAGGCCTTGAGATAGGCGGCGAAGCTCTCGGCGAGACGGCGCGCCGTCATCTCGTCGGCGTCGGCGCTGGGGTCGACCGGATTGGAGAGCGCCCGCCATTCCCGCGAAAGATCGACACGCACCGGCAACACGGCCATCTCGAAAGCCTCACGCGAAAAATCGGCGTAGGACTTGCCGAGCAGTGGCAGGTCGAGCAGCCATTCGCCGGGATAATCGACGATGTCGACCGACAATTTTCCGGCGGAAAACATGCGGCTCCAGCCAGAGGCCGATTCGTATTCGATGGTGAGCCTCAACTCGGAAATCGCACGCGTCGAATCCGGCCAGACGCGATCGTCGACAAGAGCCGCGATGTGATCCTCGTATTGAAAGCGTGGTACGGCGTCGTCCGGCTGCTCTTCCAGAAAAGCGCGGGCGATGCGCCCCGATTTTTGTGCCTCAAACAGCGGCAAGCGTCCGCCATGGACCAGATTGTGCACAAGGGCCGAGATGAATACCGTCTTACCGGCGCGGGACAGCCCGGTCACGCCAAGACGCAGCGACGGAGCGAAAAGCCCCGCAGCGCGGCCTGACAACGTATCCAAGGCAATCTTCGCCTCGTCGGTGAAAGTCGTCAGCGATGATGCCAAAATCTGTTCTCGCGGGCCGGTCAGGACCCGATATAGGCTTTGATGCGCGGCTTTGAAATGGCCTCAGATATCGGCAGGCGTCAGGAAGGCTTCGAGATAGCCGGCGCCCGGCGCAGCCTCGGCAAGACTGCCGTTGAACCGGACCACCGCAAGTGCGGAGGTCGGGAAGCCGTGGTTCAGCATGGCCCGCGCGGTCTCGTCGCCGTCGCCTGAGAGCGCCATGGCGAGATCCTCAATCATCGGATTGTGGCCGATGACGAGCAGGGCATCCAGCCCGCCATTCTGCCGGGTGGCAGCGAGGTACGCGGCGGCATCGTCGTTGTAAAGCGCGTCAAGGAACAGCACCCGGCGGCCCTTGTCGGTGTGGCCAGCCAAGCCTTCCAGCGTCTGGCGGGCACGCCTGGCGCTTGAGCAAAGCGTGAGGGCCGGTGCGTATTTGCGGGAACGCATCAGCACGCCCATCGCTTCGGCATCGGCGAAGCCGGATGGATCGAGCGGGCGGTCGAAGTCAGCCACGCCAGGCAGCGCCCAGCCGGCCTTCGAATGCCTCAGCAGGTAAAGTCTGGTCACCGGATCCCCGTTGTGCCGGGCACCGAACCCGTCAGCACGCCGCAGGATTTGTCATCAGAAGAGCTCCGTGCGCAATGGCAAGCGCCCCTCAAGCATAGCGAATCATGTACGGATTCGGTCGTATTCTTTGCAAAAAGGGCATCGCAGATGCTGGTTTGTCCGGGACTAACAATTGCGTGAAACTGTCGTCGATTGACCTTGTGCAGCTTTCGGTCCGCGAATATATAGGCGCCAAATTTGGGGTTTGTTGGGTGAGTCGAATGAACGACATCGTTACCGCCGATTACGTGCCCTCCGAAGACGAGCCGTTCATGAACGAGCGGCAGAAATCCTACTTTCGCATGAAGCTCGTCACCTGGAAGAACGACATCTTGCGCGAAGCGCGCGAAACTCTCGAAATCCTGCAGCAGGAAAACGCCAACCACCCCGACCTCGCCGATCGCGCCTCCTCGGAAACCGACCGCGCCATCGAACTTCGTGCCCGCGATCGCCAGCGAAAACTCATCTCGAAGATCGATTCCGCCCTCCAGCGCCTTGACGAAGGCACTTACGGTTATTGCGAGGAGACGGGCGAGCCGATCGCGCTGAAACGGCTCGACGCGCGACCGATCGCGACTTTGTCGATCGAGGCGCAGGAGCGCCATGAGCGGCGCGAGAAGGTCTACCGCGACGACTGAGTCGCCGGGAAAGCAGCGGCATCGGTAAAGCGTTCAAAATGGCCGGTTTTCCGGCCATTTTCATTGGCCGTTCGCTATCCGCCTATCTTTTCTGATTGGACAACTCGCCGAGGAGCTTCGTCATCTCGTCGTCGAGAGAGGGCGATGCCTTCGCCACCGGCTTGCTCGGCGTTTGGCTGAAGCGTGGCTCGTCGAGGGAAACCTCCAGCTCCTTCATCAGCGCATCGTCAATCGACTCATGCTGTGCCGGCGGCTCGTATCTTGCCGGGGAGTCCTGTCTTGCCGGCGGCTGCCCATGCCGCGAGGCATTGGCGTTGACGGATCCATAACTTGGCAACGGTGTGACGTTCGATGCCGGTTTCGGCGCCGGCGCCGGCATTGTTGCCGGTATCGTCGCCGTCTGGCGGGCTCGGACGGGGGTTGCGGCCACGCTTGCCGGCTGCGGTGGCGCTTGCCTCACCGGCGCGGCTGTGGTCTGAGCTGGCCTTGCTGCCGGCTGGTGGCTGGTGTCTGCGGTCAATGCCGGGCGGCGCAGCGCCGAGAGCCTGATGTCGCGCTCGACGACGACGTCGGTCGGACCACCGATCAAGAGCAGGTGCTCGATATCGTCGCGGCGCACCAGCACCAGCCGCCGGTGACTGTCGACCGCTGTGGCATCCATGACGGCCAGCCGCGTCTTGCGGTTCCTGCCGCCGGCGACGAATGTTCCGAATGTCAGGCTGCGGACCAGCCTGATGATAAGAAGAATGATGAGCAGAAGGACAAGTACTGCAAACGTCCATAGGATTGCTGCGGCATAACCAGGACCCGCCACGCCATCCAGCCATTGCAGCATTGGTTCCCCCAAAATCAGCTTTCGAAGAGAGGCGACACTAGACTGTTGCGGCAGGCCACCGCAAGTTGCCTTTCACGCTTCGTGAACAGCTTGAACGCCGGAAGCCGAACGGCGTCATTTTTAGCGGACATCTGCAGCCGGGCCTTTTCCCGACCCTGAGAATATGATTCAACCGACACCGGTATTCACGAGCAGGGGGCACATGGCCAAGGAAGCGCGCGGCGATTTCTATCCGGTACCTATCGTCGACCAGAACACGCGACCGGGAGCGGTCACCCGGCTCATCGTTTTCATCGTCGTCCTGACAGGGGCAGCGGTCGTCTTCGGCGTTTTCCGCGAGCGACTTGGCGATCCATTCCTGCTCGGCATGCTTGGCGTGCTGGCGATGATCGGCGTCGGCTTTCTATTCGCCACTGCGATCGGCTTCGTGCACATCACGCCGCGCTCGACAAGCGACGAACTGTCGAAAGCTTTCGTCGATTCGATGTCGCAGGGTCTCCTGGTCACCGACACCAAAGGCCGTATCATCTACGCCAACCGGACCTATGCCGATATGACGGGTGCCGAGTCGGCCGCCGACCTCAAAACAGTCGAAGGTTTGCTTTCAGACGTTCCCGAGGCCTCGGTGACCATATACCGGCTGGCGTCAGGCCTGCGCGACGGCCAGCCGGGCGACGGCGAGTTTCGGCTCGCGCAGTCCATTCGGCCAGGCGCCGAACCGGGCGCCCGCTGGTACCGCGTCCGGGCCCGCGCGTTCAGCGTTCCCGGCCAGCGGCTGCCCATGCTTGCCTGGCAGCTTGCCGATATCTCGCAGGAACGGGCCGAGCAGGAGCGGTTCTTTCTCGACCTGCAAAAGGCCATCGATCATCTCGACCATGCGCCGGCCGGGTTCTTTTCCGCCGACCAGGAAGGCCGCGTCACCTATATCAACGCGACCCTTGCGGAGTGGCTTGGCATCGACCTGGCCAGCTTCACCCCCGGCGCCATCACGCTGCCAGAGATCGTCGCCGGCGACGGCATGGCGCTGGTCCGTTCGGTCAAGGCCGACGCGGGTACCACGCGCAATGCCGTTATTGACCTCGATCTGACGACGATGACCGGCGAGGCGCTGCCGGTGCGCTTCATGCATCGTGTCTCGGCCAGCCGAGAGGGCCTCAACGGCCCGACTCGCACCATCGTGCTCAACCGGACGCAAGGCGAGGACGCTTCGGCCGACCTCCGCGCATCGGAAATACGCTTCACGCGGTTCTTCAACTCGACGCCGATGGCGATAGCCGGCGTCGACCATGCCGGTCGCATCCTGCGCACCAATGCGCCGTTCCTGTCGCTGTTTTCCTCGGTCGTCGACCGCGACGCGGTCGATCGGCGTGTGCGGCTGGATACGGTGATCCACGAGCGCGACCGGCCGGCTTTCGCCGCGGCCTTCGAAAAGGCGCGCCAGCAACAGGCTGACATCGAGCCGATCGATACGGTGCTGCCCGGAAATGAGGAGCGCCACATACGCTTCTACGTCAATGCGGTCGCAGACGGTACCGGTGGCGAGGGCGCCGAGGAATCGGCCATCGTCTATGCCGTGGAGACCACGGAGCAAAAGGCCCTCGAGGGCCAGATGGCGCAGAGCCAGAAGATGCAGGCGGTCGGCCAACTCGCCGGCGGCATCGCGCATGATTTCAACAATGTGCTGACCGCCATCATCATGGCCTCGGACCTGCTGTTGACCAATCACCGGCCGTCCGATCCGTCATTCCCGGACATCATGAACATCAAGCAGAATGCCAACCGGGCGGCCTCGCTGGTACGGCAGTTGCTGGCCTTCTCGCGCAAGCAGACGCTGCGGCCGGAGGTGCTCAACCTGACCGACGTGCTGGCCGATCTCAGAATGCTGCTTGCCCGGCTGGTCGGCAACGACATCAAGCTCAAGATCGACCATGGCCGCGACCTGTGGCCGGTCAGGGTCGATATCGGGCAGTTCGAGCAAGTGGTGGTCAATCTGGCGGTCAATGCGCGCGATGCGATGCCGGCCGGCGGCGACCTCACCGTACGCACCCGCAACGTCAGCGCCGGAGAGTGCAAGACCTTTTCCTACCGCGAACTTACTCCGGCCGACTATGTGCTGGTCGAGGTTGAGGACAGCGGCAGCGGCATCGCGCCTGATGTGCTGAAAAAGATCTTCGAGCCCTTCTTCACGACAAAGGAGGTTGGCAAGGGAACTGGCCTCGGCCTGTCCATGGTCTATGGCATCATCAAGCAGACAGGCGGCTTCATCTTCTGCGATTCCGAAGTCGGCAAGGGATCCGTGTTCCGCATCTTCCTGCCGCGGCACATTGCGGAGGCAAGGAAGGCGGGCGAGGCTGGAGAAGTGCCGGCCGCCCCTGCCAAGATCGCCGACTCAGCCAAGGACCTGTCGGGCTCGGCTACGGTGCTGCTGGTCGAGGACGAGGACGCCGTGCGCATGGGCGGCATGCGGGCGCTGAAGTCGCGCGGCTACACCGTCCACGAGGCGTCGTCGGGCGTCGAGGCGCTTGAAGTCTACGAAGCGCTCGGCGGCAAGGTCGACGTCGTGGTGTCGGACGTGGTGATGCCGGAAATGGATGGCCCGACGCTGCTTGGCGAATTGCGCAAACGGCAGCCCGACATCAAGTTTATCTTCGTGTCCGGCTATGCCGAAGACGCGTTCGCCAAGAACTTGCCGGCCGACGCACATTTCGGCTTCTTGCCGAAGCCGTTTTCGCTCAAGCAATTGGCCACCATTGTAAAGGACATGCTGGAATCCTGACCTTTCCAATGCTCCGCTTGCGCAATGTCGTGAGACTGCCATGATTGCAGGCGAAACGGGCGACGGGTTTTGGAAAGCATGCCGTGACGCCACACAACGAGGCAAGCAAGGGCGACTACGCAAGCACGGTGCTGCTGCCGGGCGATCCGCAGCGCGCTGAATGGATGGCGCAGACTTTTCTGGAAGCGCCGCGCTGCGTCAACCACCGCCGCGGCGCGCTCGGCTTTACCGGGTTGTTTCGCGGCAAACCTGTCAGCATCCAGTCCACCGGCATCGGCGTCCCTTCGTTCCTGGTCTATGTGCATGAGCTGCTGGACTCTTATGGTGCGAAAACGTTGATCCGCACTGGTACCTGCGGTGGCCTGACCGCCGAGATGGCGCTGCGCAGCCTGGTGATCGCACAATCGGTGCGCGGCGAAAATGCCGAGAGCGGCCAGGTTTTTGGGCTCTATCGTGCCGATGCCGGCCCCGATCCGGCATTGTTGGCCCAGGCGTTGGCCCGGGCTGCTGAACTCGGCATCGACTATTGCGCCGGGCTGACCATCTGCAGCGACATTTTCTATCATCCGCAGGGGCGCGAACGTTTTGCCGAAGCGCAGGCCCAGGGCGCGCTCGCCGTGGATATGGAAACCAGCGCGCTCTACCGCATTGCGGCCGATTTCGGTGCCCGGGCGCTGTCGGTCCTGACCGTCGTCGATAACGTGGCAACCGGCGAGCAAACCGACTATTCCGAACGCCAGGGGCTTTTCACCGATATGACCCGGCTGGCGCTCGACCTGGCGGCGGAGAGCTAGGCGGCTTTCTGCTTCGGGGTACGAAACCTCGCCCGGTTCCGTACTCTTTTTCAACGCTTCGTGCAGGTCGAGGCGGTAAAGGCGCCGTCTGGCTGCTTCATGATGATGTCGAAGGACGGGGTAGTTCCGCTTTCCAGCGTCGCCTGCGTAAGCGAGATCGAGTTGCCGCCACTGGTGTAGCCGCCCAGCGGACCTAGCCAGGTGATCACGCCGTCTGCATCCATCTGGTAATTGTAGCTTTGCGGCGCGATGCCGAAGCTCACCGGACCGCTATAGACGTTTCCCTTGATGGTGATGTCGCCGAGGCTGAGGAACATGCCAAGCAGATAGACTTCGCAATGATAGGAGCCGTCCGGCAGCTTGCCGTCGCTGAAGCCGGCGCGCGCTACGGTCGTCGTCGCCAGCAGAAGAATGGCGGTGAAAGTGCAAGAAGTTCTGAAGGCCATGGCGTCGCTCGCTTAAGGGTTCGAACTTGCCTCATTTCGCTGCGGCGCTGCAATCCTCGCCAGCGCTCATATGATGCTGCTCAAAATTCGGGCATTGGCCTGTATGTGAGTAAAACTTAGGCTGATATGGGTGATCCTTTCTCGTTTCGAACATGGCAGGCGAGGTTCATCTCCTGCGGCTAATACTTAACCGACTGACAGAGCTGGGAAATCTCAAATCCTCCGAGCTTGCTCCCGTGATTGGCACAGCCGTTGCATGGTCTGTTCCGATGCAGTTAACCAGCTTGGGAGTTTAAAAGTATGAGGGGCAGTTTC
The DNA here is from genome assembly GCF_040317515.1 of Mesorhizobium sp. M1428. Classification (NCBI taxonomy): domain Bacteria; kingdom Pseudomonadati; phylum Pseudomonadota; class Alphaproteobacteria; order Hyphomicrobiales; family Phyllobacteriaceae; genus Mesorhizobium; species Mesorhizobium sp. M1428. The sequence continues at coordinate 254,556 of NZ_JAMYKT010000005.1, read as the reverse complement.
TCGACAATAGCAAAAATGTTTTCGGCCGGCGTGGTCACCGCCGGCCTGCTGATGAGCGTTCCCGCCAAGGCGGCCGACGACACCATCAAGGTCGGCATCCTCCATTCGCTGTCGGGAACCATGGCGATCTCGGAGACGACCCTGAAGGACGCCATGCTGATGCTCATCGAAGAGCAGAATGCCAAGGGTGGCCTGCTCGGCAAGAAGCTCGAGGCGGTGGTCGTCGATCCGGCTTCGAACTGGCCGCTGTTCGCCGAAAAGGCGCGCGAGCTGATCTCGAAGGACAAGGTCGCGGCGGTGTTCGGCTGCTGGACCTCGGTGTCGCGCAAGTCGGTACTTCCGGTGTTCAGCGAACTCGACAACATCCTGTTCTACCCGGTCCAGTATGAGGGCGAGGAAAGCGAGCGCAATGTGTTCTACACCGGTGCGGCGCCGAACCAGCAGGCCATTCCGGCCGTCGATTATCTGATGAGCGAGGATGGCGGTTCGGTGAAGCGCTGGGTGCTCGAAGGCACCGACTACGTCTACCCGCGCACCACCAACAAGATCCTCGAGGCTTATCTGAAAGCAAAGGGCGTTGCTGCGGAAGACATCATGGTCAACTACACGCCGTTCGGCTTTTCCGACTGGCAGACCGAAGTCTCGGCGATCAAGAAGTTCGGCTCGGCCGGCAAGAAGACCGCTGTCGTCTCGACCGTCAACGGCGACGCCAACGTGCCGTTCTATAAGGAGCTCGGCAACCAGGGCATCAAGGCCGAGGACATCCCGGTCATGGCCTTCTCGGTCGGCGAGGAAGAGCTTGCCGGTCTCGACACCGCGCCGCTGGTCGGCCATCTCGCCGCCTGGAACTATTTCGAAAGCGTCGATACGCCCGAGAACGAGAAGTTCATCGCCGACTGGCACAAGTTCATCAAGAACGACAAGCGCACCACCAACGATCCGATGGAAGCCCACTATATCGGCTTCAACATGTGGGTGAAGGCGGTCGAGAAGGCCGGTACCACCGATCCGGACAAGGTCATCGACGCCATGGTCGGCGTCTCGGTGCCGAACCTGACCGGCGGCTATTCGACCATGATGCCGAACCATCATATCACCAAGCCGGTGCTGATCGGCGAAATCCAGGCCGACGGCCAGTTCGAAACCGTCTCACAGACGCCGGGCCTCGTGATGGGCGACGAGTGGTCCGACTACCTGCCTGACTCCAAGGACCTGATCTCCGATTGGCGCGCGCCTCTGTCCTGCGGCAACTTCAACGTTGCCACCGGCAAATGCGGCGGCAAGGGAACCAACTGATCCTCCCGGTCTGTCCTCCCAGACCCGCAAGCCTCTGGGCAGGCTCCTCCTCCAGCCTGCCCGGAGGCGACATTCAACCTTCAACAGCCACCAGAAACCAATGATCCTGATCCGCGCGATTGGCCTGATGCTGCTGCTCCTCCTGGGGACGCTGGCGCCGTCGAACGCCAGCGAGGCAGATTTGCGCGCCGTCGTCGCCAAATTCGCCACCACCGCCAATTTTCCGGCGATCGAAGCCGTGGTGCGCGAGCTTGCGGCATCCGGCGATCCAGCCGTAGAACGGCCGCTTGCCGCGCTTGCGGAGGGCAGCCTTTACGTCCGCAAGGCCGATTCACTGGTCTTTGTCGGCAAGGAGAGCGGCGGCGGCATCGAGCTGCTCGATGCGCTCACCGGCGAAAGATCGGGCGAAGTTGCCAAGGCCGACATCACCAAGATTAAGGTCAACAATACGCTGCGCCGCGTCATTCGCGATGCATTGGGCACGCTGACGCTTGGCTCCAAGGACCCGGCCGTGCGCATTGCCGCCGCCGACACCATGTTCAAGACGCCGGACGCGGCGAACATCGAGCCGCTCGACACCGCGATCGCCAATGAGAGCGTGGCAAGCGTCAAGGCGCTGCTCGAACAGGCACGCGCCGCCTCGGTTCTCGTTTCAGACAGGCCGGAGGCCGACAAACTGGCGGCGATCGCGCTCATCGGCGCGCGCGGCGACCGCGATGCGGTGTCGCTGCTCACGTCGGTGGAGGCCAATTCCGAAGGTGCGGTGAAGGACGCGGCGACGGCGGCGATCGCCAACATCAATTCGACGCTGGCGCTGTGGGATGCCGGCCAGAATGTCTGGTACGGCATATCGCTCGGATCGGTGCTGCTGCTGGCGGCGATTGGCCTGGCCATCACCTTCGGCGTCATGGGCGTCATCAACATGGCGCATGGCGAGATGGTCATGCTCGGCGCCTACACGACCTTCGTTGTGCAGGAGGTGATCCGCAATTCCTTTCCCGGCCTGTTCGACTGGTCGCTGGTCATTGCCCTGCCGCTGGCCTTCCTGGTGGCGGCGCTCGTCGGCCTTGTCATCGAGCGCGGGCTGATCCGCTACCTCTACGGTCGGCCGCTGGAAACCCTGCTGGCGACGTGGGGGGTCTCGCTGATCCTGCAGCAGGCCGTGCGCACGATCTTCGGGCCGACGAACCAGGAAGTCGGCAATCCGTCATGGATGTCCGGTTCGTTCGATATCGGCCAGCTTGCAGTGACCTGGAACCGGCTCTGGATACTGGTATTCGCGCTCTGCGTGTTCGCGGTGCTGCTTTATGTGATGAAGCGCACGCCCTGGGGCCTGCAGATGCGCGCCGTCACCGCCAACCGCCGCATGGCCGCGTCGATGGGCATCAGGACGCCATGGGTCGATGCGCTGACCTTTGCATTGGGGTCCGGCATAGCTGGCATTGCCGGCGTCGCGCTCAGCCAGATCGACAATGTCTCGCCCAATCTCGGCCGCGGCTACATCATCGACAGCTTCATGGTCGTCGTCTTCGGCGGCGTCGGCAATCTCTGGGGCACGCTGGTCGGTGCCTTCTCCCTTGGCATCGTCAACAAGTTCCTCGAACCCTACGCTGGGGCAGTCCTCGGCAAGATCGTCGTCCTGGTTCTCATCATCCTGTTCATCCAGAAACGCCCGCGCGGCCTGTTCGCGCTCAAGGGCAGGTCGGTGGAAGCATGATCACGGGACGCTTCTTTGCCGCCGGCGCCGACCGCCGCGTCGCCATCACCATCTTCATCCTGCTGGCGGTCGCCATCATCGTGCCGCTGCTCAATCTTGCGGTCTCGCCGACAAGTGCGTTTTACGTGCCGTCCTATATCGTCGCGCTCACCGGCAAATACCTCTGCTACGCGCTGCTCGCCTTGGCGCTCGATCTCGTCTGGGGCTATTGCGGCATCCTCTCGCTCGGCCACGGCGCTTTCTTCGCGCTCGGCGGCTATGCGATGGGCATGTATCTGATGCGCCAGATCGGCTCGCGCGGCGTCTACGGCAATCCGCTGCTGCCGGATTTCATGGTGTTCCTGAACTACAAGGAATTGCCATGGTTCTGGTATGGTTTCGACCATTTCTGGTTCGCGGCGATCATGGTGCTTGCGGTACCTGGCCTGCTCGCCTTCGTCTTCGGCTGGTTCGCCTTCCGCAGCCGCGTTACCGGCGTCTATCTGTCGATCATCACCCAGGCGATGACCTATGCGCTGCTGCTTGCCTTTTTCCGCAACGATATGGGCTTCGGCGGCAATAACGGCCTGACTGATTTCAAGGACATTTTAGGCTTCAACGTGCAGGCCGACATGACACGGTCGGCGCTGTTCGCGGCCAGCGCCGTCATGCTGGCGTTTGCCGTCTTCGTCACCTGGGCAATCGTCGGTTCCAAGTACGGCAAGCTTTTGATGGCGGTGCGCGACGCCGAAAGCCGCACACGCTTCCTCGGATGGCGGGCGGAGAACGTCAAACTGTTCGCATTCACCGTGTCGGCGGTGATGGCCGGCATCGCCGGTGCGCTTTACGTGCCGCAGGTCGGCATCATCAACCCTGGCGAATTCGAGCCGTCCAATTCGATCGAGGTGGTGGTGTGGGCGGCCGTCGGCGGGCGCGGCACCATCGTCGGGCCGATCATCGGCGCGCTTCTGGTCAATGCCGGTAAATCCTGGTTCACCGGTGTGCTGCCGGAATTCTGGCTGTTTGCGCTAGGCGGACTGTTTGTCGCCGTCACGCTGTTCCTGCCCAAGGGCATCATCGGCATGTGGGATTCCTGGCGCGGCAACGCCAAGGCGCTGCGGGCGGCCTCGGTCGCCGAGGAAGCCGGCATCGATCCTGACACGCCGGTGCCGCCGAAAACCGATCGCTCGGCGGCGAGAAGGCCGGGCGACTGGTCGGCCTCCGGCGCCGAACCGCAGCCGGCGGAGTGATGGCCTGATGTCGAAGAGCAACACCATCCTCTATCTCGACGGCGTGTCGGTTTCCTTCGACGGGTTTCGCGCCATCAACAACCTTTCGCTGGTGCTCGACAAAGGCGAGATGCGGGCGATCATCGGCCCCAACGGCGCCGGAAAGACGACGATGATGGACATCGTCACCGGCAAGACGCGACCCGATGCTGGCGAGGTTTTCTTCGACGGTGAGGTCGACCTGACCAAACACGACGAGGCCGAAATCGCCATGATGGGCATCGGCCGTAAATTCCAGAAGCCGACCGTCTTCGAAAGCCACACGATCGAGGACAATCTGATGCTGGCGCTGAAAGGCCCGCGCTCGATCTTCCCGGCACTGTTCCATCGTCGCTCGGCCGCGGACGTGCGGCAGATCAACGACATTCTCGGCATCATCCGGCTTGGCGACAAGCGTGACGAGCTCGCCGCCAATTTGAGCCACGGCCAAAAGCAATGGCTCGAGATCGGCATGCTTCTGGCGCAGGATCCGAAGCTGCTGCTGGTCGACGAACCGGTTGCCGGCATGACCGACGCCGAGACCGAGGAAACCGCGCGGCTGCTCAGAGACATCGCGCGCGACCATTCGGTCATCGTCGTCGAGCACGACATGCATTTCGTGCGTGAGCTCGGCGCCAAGGTTACCTGCCTGCACGAAGGCTCGGTGCTTTCCGAGGGCAGCCTCGACTTCGTCTCGGCCGACGAACGCGTCGTCGAAGTCTATCTGGGGAGATGAGCATGGTCTGGCGCGTTCCGTTCCATCATTTCGACCTTTCGTTCTTCACGCGTTGGAGAAAGCGCTGACCATGCTCGAAGTTTCCAATGCCACGCTGCACTACGGCGCTGCCCAGGCGCTGCGCGGCGTCTCGCTGAAGGCCGGGGCGGGCAAGATCACCTGCGTGCTCGGCCGCAACGGCGTCGGCAAGACCAGTTTGATGAGATCGATCGTCGGCCATCATCGGCTGACGAGCGGAAGCGTTGCCTTCGAGGGGAAGGCGCTCGACCGGAGCGCGGCGTATGATCGCGCCCGGTCGGGCATCGCATTCGTGCCGCAAGGCAGGGAGATATTTCCGCTGCTTACGGTGCGGGAAAACCTCGAATCAGGTTTTGCGCCGTTGAAGCGCTCCGATCGCAACATTCCCGGTCACGTCTTCGAATTGTTTCCGGTGCTGAAGCAGATGCTCGCGCGCCGCGGCGGCGATCTTTCCGGCGGCCAGCAGCAGCAGCTTGCTATCGGCAGGGCGCTGGTGATGCGGCCGAAGCTGCTGGTGCTCGATGAGCCGACCGAAGGCATCCAGCCGTCGATCATCAAGGATATCGGCCGCGCCGTCCGCTATCTGCGCGACCAGGCCGGTATCGCCGTGCTTTTGGTCGAACAATATCTCGATTTCTGCCGGGAATTGGCCGACGAGGTCAACATCATGGACCGCGGCCAGATCGTCCATACCGGCCCCGCCGAGGATCTCGACCGGGCGGACGTCCGCAAATTCCTGACTGTCTGAATTCTTATTGATTCCATTACTTTGCAACTCTGGCGCGCTGCAGATTGCGTGCTAGATTTTGCTTGGCCTTGGTGAGTCGGCCGCTTTCCGTACCAGTTTCAACTTGGCAGATCAGGGGAAGGCGCGGCTCGCGTCGGCATGCTTGCGCGCAAGCCGTTCCCTTCCAGCGGTCTGTTGTCGTCTAACATTTCGGGTGCTTGGGAGCCAGGGCCAGTCGATGGAGCGCTATGTCGAGGACTACCAGAAACGACGGCTCACGGAGCGCGTCGACATCCTGACAGCCATTAACATTCTGAAATCGCAAGGATATGAACACGACGAACTCATCGCGGAGATCACCAAGGTCTTCTATGTCGATCTTGATGCCTTTAACGAGATCCTCAGGGTTGATCGCCGTCCGGACGAGCGCGCCGCATAGCCGGTAGTTTCGGACCCGGCCAGGCAGACCACCGACAGCGGGGGCGTCAGCCGGCGACCCGCTTCATCAGCGCGATGGCGCCGAATGGAGCGCGGACTTTGCCCTCTGTGATGAAGTAGACGAACACATCGCGTGGCTTGACCGGCGCGTCGGTTGAAGGATCGGCGCGTGACAGGTCGGCCGGCACCTTGCCTTCCGCCCAGGTTTTTGCGCGCGCCGCCCATTCGTCGAGCGCCTTTGGCGTGTAGCAATCGGGATTGTCGTCGCTGCCGGTCTGCAGCCGCGCATAGATGAAATCGCCGGTGACGTCGGCAATCCCCGGATATTTGGCGTGGTCGGCATAGACGATGGCGGCCTTGTGCTTTCGCGCCAAGGCGGCGAACTCCGGCACGACGAAGCTGTCGTTGCGCACCTCGACCGCGTGGCGCAGCGCAACGCCGTCCTGCTTTTCCGGCAACAGCTTGAGGAAGGCCTCGAAGTCGTCCGGGTCGAATCTCTTGGTCGGCGCGAATTGCCACAGGATCGGCCCGAGCTTGTCGCCAAGTGCCGCGACGCCCGACCCGAGGAAGCGCATAATCGATTCCCCGGCCTCGCCGAGCACCCGGCGGTTGGTGACGAAGCGGTTGCCCTTCAGCGAATAGACGAAACCATCCGGCGCCTCGTTGGCCCATTTGACGAAGGTCGGCTCCTTGAAGCTCGAATAATAGGTGCCGTTGACCTCGATAGTGGGCACCTGCCGGCTGGCATAATGCAGTTGCTTGGCCTTCGACAATTTGTCCGGGTAGAAGGACGTGTCCCACGGCTCGAAGGTCCAGCCGCCCATGCCGGCGCGGATTGTTCCTGATTGAGTCATGGTCGTCCTCCCGGTTTGCAGAAAAGGATCACGCGATGGCGGTCGTCTCGATAGCTTTCGCCATGTCGACGACCGTCCATCCCGGCCGATATGGATTGGGCCGGCGACCCGTTTCGCGAAAGCCGTAGGCCTTATACAACGAAACGTTCCGTTCCATTCTGGTATTGGTGTAGAGTCGGATTTCAGGCAAGCTCCACAGGCGCGTCTGTTGCTCGGCCCAGTCGAGCAGCCCGATGCCGAAACCCTTGCCCTGAAAGGCGGGCGCAACGGCGACGCTGAAGATCATTGTATGGTCCGCATGTCGTTCGAGAACGATCAAGCCGGCCGGCTGTCCGTCCTGCTCCGAAAGCCAGACCTCGCCGCGTTCTATGCGCGGCGCATAGTCTTCGGTGACGGGGATCGGCGGCGCTTCGAACAGGGCAGTGTAGGGCGCGTAGGCGTCGGTGGTGAGCGAGATCACCGTGAGGAGATCATCGGCCCGAGCGGCTCTCATGATCAAAACTGGCCCGCGCCGGCAGCGGCCGCAATCACCTTGTCCATGCCGGCCGCTATCGCGGCAACGGCATTGCGACTGCTGTCGCCCAAGCCGTGGCGCTCAGCGAGCCGGTGTGCGTCATTGTAGGAGAGCCAGACCTTGCCTTGCTCGTCCTCCCAGGCCAGTGCCTTGACCGGCAGATCGATACCGGCAAGCTGCCGGTCCTGCATCAGTGGCGTACCGCCTTTCGGATTGCCGAAAATCAGGAGCTGGGTCGGACGCAGGGAAGCTTCGACACTGCGCGCACCAGCGGCGTGATCGATGCGGGCGAAGACCAGCAATCCTGCACGTTCCACAGTCTCGACCAGGCGATCGATGGTTTCGGTCACGCCGAAATGGCTTTCGACCGTGATGAGACCGTTCTTTGCCATCACTCCGCCGCTTCGCGCTTGCCTCCGGGGCGCCGCTCCAGCAATTCCCTCAGGAACTGCCCGGTATAGCTGCGCTTTTCGCGGACGATGTCCTCAGGCGTGCCGGACGCCACCAGCTCGCCGCCGCCGTCACCACCTTCGGGGCCAAGATCGAGAACCCAGTCAGCGGTCTTGATCACCTCTAGATTGTGCTCGATGACGACGACCGTGTTGCCCTGGTCGACCAGCTCGTGCAGCACTTCAAGCAGCTTGGCGACGTCGTGGAAATGCAGGCCGGTGGTTGGCTCATCGAGAATGTAGAGCGTCTTGCCCGTCGCCTTGCGCGACAGTTCCTTGGCAAGCTTGATGCGCTGCGCCTCGCCGCCCGACAAGGTCGTTGCCTGCTGGCCAACATGGATGTAGCCGAGGCCGACCCGTTTCAGCGTCTCCAGCTTGTCGCGCACGCCGGGCACGGCAGCGAAAAAATCGACGCCTTCCTCGACCGTCATGTCGAGAACGTCGGCGATCGACTTGCCCTTGAACAGGACGTCCAGTGTCTCGCGGTTGTAGCGCTTGCCGTGGCAGACGTCGCAGGTAACGTAGACGTCGGGCAGGAAGTGCATCTCGATTTTGATGACGCCGTCGCCCTGGCAGGCCTCGCAGCGGCCGCCCTTGACGTTGAACGAGAAGCGGCCCGGCTGGTAGCCACGCGCCTTGGCCTCCGGCAGGCCGGCGAACCAGTCGCGGATCGGCGTGAAGGCGCCGGTATAGGTGGCGGGATTGGAGCGCGGGGTGCGCCCGATCGGCGACTGGTCGATATCAATGACCTTGTCGAGGAATTCCAGCCCCTCGACGCGGTCGTGCTCGGCCGGATGCTCGCGCGAGCCCATGATACGGCGCGACGCCGCCTTGAACAACGTCTCGATCAGGAAGGTCGACTTGCCGCCGCCGGATACGCCCGTGACGGCGGTAAACGTGCCGAGCGGGATTTCGGCGGTGACGTTCTTCAGATTGTTGCCGCGCGCGCCGACGACCTTCAGCCGGCGGTTCTTCCTGGCCTCACGCCGCGCTGCCGGCGTTGCCACTTCGAGCTCGCCCGACAGATATTTGCCGGTGATCGAAGCGGGCGTCGCCATGATCTGCTGCGGCGTGCCCTGGGCGATGATGTGGCCGCCATGAATGCCGGCGGCCGGGCCGATATCGACGACGTAGTCGGCATGCAGTATGGCGTCCTCGTCGTGCTCGACGACGATCACCGTGTTGCCGATGTCGCGCAGATGCTTCAGCGTATCGAGCAGGCGGGCATTGTCGCGCTGGTGCAGACCGATCGATGGCTCGTCCAGCACGTAAAGCACGCCGGTCAGGCCGGAGCCGATCTGCGAGGCAAGACGGATGCGCTGGCTCTCGCCGCCCGAAAGCGTGCCGGAGTTGCGCGACAGCGTCAGATAATCGAGCCCGACATCGTTGAGGAAGCGCAGCCGCTCGCGGATTTCCTTGAGCACGCGCACCGCGATCTCGTTCTGCTTGTCGTTGAGCGAAGCGGGCAGATCGGTGAACCACTGGTCGGCCTTGCGGATCGACAGCTCGGTGACCTCGCCAATGTGCTTGCCGGCGATCTTGACCGCGAGCGCCTCGGCCTTCAGCCGATAGCCGCGGCACGCCGGGCACGGTGTGGCCGACATGAAGCGCTCGATCTCCTCGCGCATCCAGGCGGATTCGGTTTCTTTCCAGCGGCGCTCGAGATTGGGGATGACGCCCTCGAAGGTTTTCGTCGTCTTGTAGGAGCGCAGGCCGTCATCGTAGTGGAAGGTGATTTCGCGCTCGCCGGTGCCGTGCAGGACGGCTTGCTTTGCCTCGTCGCTCAGATCCTTGAACTTGTCGCCGAGCTTGAAGCCATAGGCAACGCCCAGCGCTTCCAGCGTTTGCGCATAATAGGGCGAGGTCGACTTCGCCCACGGGCTGACGGCGCCGGCGCGCAGCGAGACATTCTCGTCGGGCACGACCAGGCTGGCATCGATGGCGCGCTGGCTGCCGAGCCCGTCGCAGGTCGGGCAGGCGCCGAACGGATTGTTGAAGGAGAACAGCCTGGGCTCGATCTCGGGAATGGTGAAACCGGATACCGGGCAGGCGAACTTTTCCGAGAACAGCATGCGTTCATGCGTCTCGTTCTTCGATTTGTTGACCGAATCCTCGCCGGTCTGGCTGGCGTCGAGCGGCTTGTCGGCAAATTCCGCTACCGCCAGTCCGTCTGCAAGCTTCAGCGCGGTCTCGATGGAATCGGCGAGCCGCGTCGCCAGATCGCCGCGCACGACGATGCGGTCGACGACAACGTCGATGTCATGCTTGTACTTCTTGTCCAAGGCCGGCACGTCGGCGATCTCGTAGAAGACGCCATCGACCTTGACGCGCTGAAACCCCTTCTTCTGCAGCTCCAGCAGTTCCTTGCGGTACTCGCCTTTGCGGCCGCGCACCATCGGCGCCAGGATGAACAGCCGGGTGCCTTCCTCGACTGCAAGCACCCGGTCGACCATCTGCGAAACCGTCTGGCTCTCGATCGGCAGGCCGGTGGCCGGTGAATAGGGTACGCCGACGCGGGCGAACAAAAGCCGCATATAGTCGTAGATCTCGGTGACGGTGCCGACCGTCGAACGTGGGTTCTTCGAGGTGGTCTTCTGCTCGATGGAGATGGCCGGCGACAGGCCGTCGATCTGGTCGACGTCCGGCTTCTGCATCATTTCGAGGAATTGCCGTGCATAGGCCGAAAGGCTCTCGACATAGCGGCGCTGGCCCTCGGCGTAGATGGTGTCGAAGGCAAGCGACGACTTGCCCGACCCCGACAGGCCGGTCATGACGATCAGGCTGTCACGCGGCAGGTCGAGATCGACGTTCTTCAGATTGTGTTCGCGTGCCCCGCGAATGGAGAGATATTTATGGTCGGCCATCGCCGGTCGCCGCCTCAGAATCTGGAATTCGTGGGATGGGCGGGTTTTCCCGACCATCCCCTATGTAGGTAATTTCGCCGCCTTTTCGAGAGACGCCACAACTCTCGACCAAAGCGTTTAACCGCCTTTCGCGCGAACGGGCAAGCGGAAAGAACAAAGGCCGAACACGCTCCTGACAAAAGCTGCCCGTACAGCCGGCTTCACAAAGCGCGTCTCGCGATCACATTTTTCGGTAATCGGCTATTCAAGGTTGACGTCAATGCGTCACGGGGGCAGACTCCAGACGTCAACGAAGCCGGCCGTCTTTCGATGGCCTCGCGGCCTGGGGCTAGCCTGCGAGACGCCGCGGGTTTGCGATGAGCGCTTCGACGACGACAGTCGCAACGAACAGAAGGAGAGCAGAGGCATGACTCCACCGGATAGTTCCTTGAGGCTCCACGTGTCGCTGGAGCCGCGGCAGGTATAAGTGGCCAGGTCAGGCGTTTTGCGCGCTACCTGCCAACGTTGACTTGCCGATCCCCACAACAATCAGAGACTGCTAGTCGGATCGTCGGCTGAACGCCGCGAAGCATCCGAAATGAAAAGCCGGCATGAAACTCCCGGCAATTTGGATTTCAGATCCAAGAAGCCCCGTCAGTTGCACAAGCAATGGCGGGGCTGTTCGTTTGAAGCGCACATTTGTGGTGCATACCAGGCGAACTTACCGGCTGGGGGGCCTGATCCCGCCGGTAGCGACGTCGATGGTTATGCTGCCGGAAATGCGAACGTCGGTATCGCCGATCTTGAACGTGCCGTTGCCGCTGCTTGGAACCGCGTCGTCTGGCTCAGGCTGCGGGGTAGGCTCGGCGATGCGATAGTCGCCGGTCACGCCGGGCAGGGCGCCCTTTTGCGAAGACGTCGAATTATCTTGGGCAAATGCCATGTCCACCAGCATGTTCGTGCCGGCCACGGTAGCGATAGCAAGGCATAACAGGCTGGATGAACGGCTGGCAGTCATCGCCGGAGTATAGTGCCGTGATAGCGGCAAGACCAGACCGATGGCGCTGAAATTGCAGGCGCCCGATCGTCCGCCGGCCCGGCTCGTTCATGCGGCCTGCTTGCGAGTGTCGAAAACATGGTCGACGAGGCCCCAATCCTTGGCCTCCTGCGCAGTCATGAAAAAGTCGCGGTCGAGCGTGCGTTCCACTTCTTCGTAGGTGCGGCCGCAATGGTGGGCGTAAAGATCGGTCATGCGCCGCTTGGTGCGAAGGATGCCCTCGGCATGGCGCTGGATATCGGAGGCTTGGCCCTGGAAGCCGCCGAGAGGCTGATGCAGCACGATGCTGGTGTTGGGTAGCGCGATGCGCCGCCCCGGTGTGCCGGCCATCAAAAGGAACGAGGCCATCGAGGCGGCGAAACCCATACAAACGGTGGAGACCGGGCAGCTGATATACTGCATCGTATCATAGATGGCGAAACCGCTGGTCACCACGCCGCCCGGCGAGTTGATGTAGAGCGAGACCTCCTTGTCGGGATTGTCGGATTCCAGCGACAGAAGCTGGGCGCAGACTAGCGCCGAGGTGCCGTCGTCGATCGGCCCGTTGATGAAGACGATGCGCTCGCGCAGCAGCCGCGAAAATATGTCGAAGGCACGTTCGCCGCGGCTCGACTGCTCGATCACCATCGGAACCAAATTGGCAAGGCCGCTCATTATTTTTCTCCGTAGGCTGATCGTGTTCAGGCCGCGCGCAGAAGGAGGCGCGGGGTGTTTGCGGCGATCTGCTTGTGCCTGGGAGCACGCGCTTCAAACGAGAGTCGGCAACCGGCGCATGCCATCGCGATCTCCGGCACTGCTGCCCGAGCAAAACCATCATGGACGATGCGCAGATGCGTGCCGCCGGAAACGGTGCGGTCGAGGGTAAAGGTGACGATGCTGTCCACTGGGTTGTCGCTCATTGGGCTGTCCAGGGGGCTGCCGGGCGGCACCTGCGTATCGCCGGGCGCCGGCCGCTCCCGCCAGGAATAGCGCAGCAGCCGTCCTGGATCTGCGTCGAGGATTTCGCACTCGATCGGCGCATTCGGCGCTTTAAAGGCAAAGCGGTTGCCGATTTCGGGCTTGATGTCGTTCGGCATCATCCAGGCCGCGAGCAGGTCCGGCACCGTCAGCGCCCTCCACACTTTTTCCGGCGGCTCGGGCAGTTCGCACTCGAACTCGATCTTGTCTGCGGCCATTTCCGCGCGTTCTTTGCCTCGGCTGGTCATTGGTCCATGTCCTTCAACACCGTCTTGAGCCTTTCGATGCGCTCTGGCCAGAACGCACGGTAGCGTTCGATCCAGCCGAGCAGCGGCGCAAGCCCCTTCGGATCGGCGCGGTAATAGGCGTTGCGGCCGGCCCGCCGCTCGATGACGAGGCCGGCGCCGCGCAGCACGGCGAGATGCTGCGATACCGCCGGCTGCGATACCGGCATGTCAGTGCGCAGTTCAGACACCGTCATCTCGCCGTCGGCGAGCCGCTCATAGACGGCGCGACGCGTTGGATCGGCCAGTGCCCGAAAAATGTCTGCTTCGATCATGCTAAAAGCATAAGTCGATACTTATCGGTTTGGCAAGTCGCGTTTCGAGGACAGGCAGTGTTTTTTTACGACGGGCGAGATTTTACAAACGCGTCGGAAGCCAGCGTCTCACCATGTCTGGAGATCCGTTAAATGTCGCCTCGAAAACGGGTGACGCGAGCACGGCACGGATATGAAGCAGTTCGGAGCCGACGTTTCGGAAGCCATGTTGCCTGTGCGCGGCAACAACAAGCGACTGTCCGGCAGTCAAGACGAGATGCTCATCATCGATCCACATCTCGGCCCTGCCGGCGATGACGGTAAGCACTTCCTCGACCGGGTGCCAATGTGTCGGGGCGCCAACCGTGGGTTCGACCCATTGTTCAAATATGCAAAGTTGAGTTGCGCCGTTGCAGGCCGAGACATGCATGCGGGTCTTTACTCCCGTTCGCCATTCTTCTTGCGGCTGATCGTCATGCTCGACCATCTTCATTGAGTTCGCCTCGATCTCAGGGTTCGTGGAAATTCGACGCCAGGACACTACTTGTTACTGACATCTATTGACAGTGCAGGGCCTTTAACCTAGAACGAATAGAGAACAAAAACCTTGTGGGAAAAGGCAGCCACATCAGGCAGGGATTATCCATAGCCTGTAAGGTGCAGCGACAAAATTTTGGTTTCGGATGAGCGCGGAGAAGTGTCATGGCGGGTAGTGTCAACAAGGTCATTCTGGTGGGCAATCTCGGGGCGGACCCTGAAATCCGCCGCCTGAATTCGGGTGACCCGGTCGTCAACATCCGCATCGCGACGTCGGAAAGCTGGCGCGACAAGACATCCGGAGAGCGCAAGGAAAAGACCGAATGGCACAATGTCGTGATCTTCAACGACCAGATCGCCAAGGTGGCCGAGCAGTATCTGAAGAAGGGCATGAAGGTCTATGTCGAGGGCCAGCTGCAGACGCGCAAATGGCAGGACCAGACCGGCAATGACCGCTATACGACCGAAATCGTGTTGCAGAAATTCCGCGGCGAGCTGCAGATGCTCGATGCGCGGGGCGAGGGCGGCGGCCAGGTCGGCAACTATGCCGGTGGTGGTGCGAGCCGCGGTTCCGATTTCGGCCAGTCCGGCCCGGGCGAAAGTTTCAATCGCGGTGGCGCCAACAAGGGCGGCGGCGGTGGTTCGTCGCGCGAGCTGGACGACGAAATTCCGTTCTGATTTCTCGGGGCGGACTGCCCTTGCGGCGAAAAGCGCCGGCATCTTGGCCACGAAATGGCGTCCCGAAAATCTGTCTTGGATTTTCGGGACGTTGTGCGTTTGAGCGGTGAAAGGACGTATCAGTTGAAAGCAAGGGTCAAATGGGTCGAGGAGCGCACTTTCATTGGCGAGTCCGCCAGTGAGCACAAGCTGGTGCTAGGCACTGCGTTTGGGCCGGAGGGCAAGACACCGGGGCCGAGCCCAATGGAACTGGTGCTGATCGGCACCGGCGGCTGCTCGGCCTATGACGTGGTCCATATCCTGGAAAAGGGGCGCGAGGCAGTTGAAGATTGTGTGGTCGAACTCGATGCCGACCGTGCAGAAGCCGATCCCAAGGTGTTCACCCGCATCCACATGCATTTTGTCGTCAAGGGCCGGGCGCTGTCACACGACAAGGTGAAGCGGGCAATCGGGCTTTCGATCGAGAAATACTGCTCGGCCTCGGCAATGATGGCCAAGACTGCCGAGATTACCCACGACTTCGAAGTCATTGAAACGACGGCGAAGTAGGGCAGCTCCTAAGTCGCCATCAGCGCCTTGATGCCGTCGGCGACGAACTGTACGGCGAGCGCCGCCAGGATGACGCCGAGCAGCCGCGTCAGGATCGAACGGCCGGTTTGGCCGAGGATACGGTCGATGCGCTCTGACAGCACGAACACCAGGTAAGTGATGACGAGGCAGATGGCGATGATGCCGACAAGGGCTGTCTGCGCGCCCAAACCCTGAAACGAGCTTGAGAGCAGGACGGTCGCCGAAATCGCGCCGGGACCGGCAATAAGCGGGATCGCCAGCGGAAAGGCGGCGATGTTGTGGATCATGTCCCTGGTGATGGCGACGTCGCCGATCTTCTCCTTGCGGTCCTGCCGGCGCTCGAACACCATTTCGAAGGCGATGAAGAACAGCAGAAAGCCGCCGGCGACGCGGAAGGCCGGCAGGGTGATGCCGAAGACCGACAGGATCGACGCGCCGGCGATTGCGAACAACGCCATCACCAGGAAGGCGATGACCGAGGCGCGCACGGAGACCTGGTTGCGTTCCTCGCGGTTCATGCCGCGGGTCACGGCGAGGAAGAGCGGCGCCAGGCCGGGCGGATCGATCGTCACAAGTATGGTGACGAAGGCGTTGAACAGGCTGTCGAAGCTCGGCATGCTGACCCTCCCCGCCGGCAATGCCGGATATCGGGATTGGTAGAGCAAAGCGGAGCCAGTGGAAACCGTGCGGATCACGGGCTCGCGGCGCGCCGCGCCAGGAACTCGACTTCGAGACGCCAGGTGGCGCCGTCGTCCTGTGAGCGTTCGCCCAGCCAGCGGAACGAATTTTCGGTGATGCGCGAAAAGCTCCAGCGCACAGCAGATCCAGTGCCGTCTGCGCCTTGCTGGATGATGGTGTCGCCCTCGGCACGGCCGAGCTGGCGGCTGTAGTACTGGCTGCGCGGATCGCTCCAGAAGATGTGCCAGGCGTCGACGTCGGGGTCGTAGACGCGCAAAGTCGTGCCATAAAAGGTCCATTTGCCGAGCGACGGCGAGGCGCCAGCGTCACGGGCGGGCAGAATCCATACGTCCTGGATGGCCCGGCCTTCGAGCACCCAGCCGAAATGCACCTCGCCGCGCCCGGTCAGCACCTGGCCGTCCTCGAGATGGCGCGTGGCGTCGAACGTCCAGGCGCCGACGAAGCGGCCGTAAAGGTTCAGTTTCTCGGCAAGGGCCGGTACGGGTCCATCGCTGTGCAGGGCCTTGGCAAAGGAATTGGACATGGCTTCGCTCTGATCTTGTCAGGAGACCGGCAAGCATAGAGGCCGACAGGGGTTCTGCGCTTGGGAAAAATTGCTATATTTCGGCGATGGCGACGAGCGCGCACAGGCTTGCGTCGGGCCGAGGCTGGCAGGTGTCGGATGTCATCTGCACCGCCAGCGCCGCCGACAGGCCATTCGAGGAGGAGCATCGGGATTTCTGCATTGCCGCCGTAACCAGCGGCACCTTCCGCTATCGTGCGCGCCAGGGCACGGCGATGCTGGCGCCGGGCGCGCTCCTGCTCGGCAATCCCGGCACATGCTATGAATGCGGGCATGAGCATTGCGCTGGCGACCGCTGCCTCTCCTTCCATTTCGGACCGGCCTATATGGAGCGGATCGTCGCCGACGTGCCGGGCGCGAAGACGCTCGATTTCGGCACGCCACGCCTGCCGCCCTCGCCGGCGCTGGTGCCGCTGCTCGCCGAAGCGGAGGCGGCGCGCGAGATGGCTGACACCGGCTCGTTCGAGGAACTCGCGCTGCGCATTGCCGGTGCAGCGGTAACAGCGGCTTGCAGCGCCACGGATCGGGGACGGACGCCGAGCCGCCGTGACCAGAAGCGTGTTGCCGAAGCGGTGCGGCGACTCGAACTCGATGCCGACCGGCCGATCTCGCTTGCCGAACTCGCCGACGAGACCGCTACCAGCCCCTACCATTTCCTGCGCACCTTCCGGCACGTCGCCGGCATGACGCCCTACCAGTTCCTGCTGAGAGCGCGGCTGCACAGGGCAGCCGTGGGGCTGCGGACGTCGGATCAGACGATTTCGGCGATCGCCTTTGCAGCGGGATTCAACGATCTATCAACCTTCAATCGTCGTTTCCGGCGGCTGATGGGCGAGGCGCCGGGTACTTATCGCGCCCGCCGGCGACGCCCGTGAAAGGGTGCCACGGCCATATCGTCGCAATTGGTTTATCCTTTTGAATTTGCCGCTAAAAACCACACTGGAAAACGGCCGCGATTGTTGGAGTTTCGGGCCGGCTTCCTATATAAGCACCAAGTGATTCCTGATTAGATTGTGATCCGATTTGACCGACCAAAAGACACCGCGCGGCGCCGACGGCGGCCCCACCGGCATCGAGCCGATATCCATCATTGAGGAGATGCAGCGCTCCTATCTCGATTACGCCATGAGCGTGATCGTCAGCCGTGCGCTGCCGGACGTGCGCGACGGCCTCAAGCCGGTGCATCGCCGCATCCTCTACGCCGCCTATGAGAGCGGCTATCACTGGAACCGCAAATATGTGAAATCGGCACGCCCGGTCGCCGACGTGATGGGTAAATACCATCCGCACGGCGACGCCTCGATCTACGACGCTTTGGTGCGCATGGCACAGGATTGGTCGCTGCGCGTGACGCTGATCGACGGGCAGGGCAATTTCGGCTCGATCGACGGCGATCCTCCGGCGGCGATGCGCTACACGGAATCGCGGCTGACCAAGGTCGCGCATGAGTTGCTGGAAGACATCGACAAGGACACCGTCGATTTCCAGGACACTTACGATGCGTCGGGCAGCGAACCGAAAGTCCTGCCGGCGCGCTTCCCGAACCTGTTGGTCAACGGCTCCGGCGGTATAGCAGTCGGCATGGCCACCAACATCCCGCCGCACAATCTGGGCGAGGTCTGCAACGGCGCCATTGCCCTCATCGACAATCCGGCGATCGACCTTCCGGCGCTGATGGAGATCATTCCGGGGCCGGATTTCCCGACCGGCGGCATCGTGCTTGGCCGTTCCGGCATCTACAGCGCCTATTCGACCGGCCGCGGCTCCATCGTCATGCGCGGCCGCGTCAACGTCGAGGCGCGCGGCAACGACCGTGAATCGATCGTCATCACCGAGGTTCCCTATCAGGTGAACAAGGCGTCGATGATCGAGAAGATGGCCGAACTGGTGCGCGACAAGCGCATCGAAGGCATTTCCGACATTCGCGACGAGAGCGACCGCCAGGGCTACCGCGTCGTCATCGAGCTGAAGCGCGACGCGGTCGCCGATGTCATCCTCAACCAGCTTTACCGCTTCACGCCGCTGCAGACGTCGTTCGGCGCCAATATGGTGGCGCTGAACGGCGGCAAGCCGGAATTGCTGACGCTGACCGACATGCTGAAGGCGTTCGTCGCCTTCCGTGAAGAGGTGATCAGCCGGCGCACGAAATTCCTGCTGCGCAAGGCGCGCGACCGTGCCCATGTGCTGGTCGGCCTTGCCATCGCCGTTGCCAACATCGATGAAGTCATCAAGCTGATCCGCACGGCGCCAGACCCGCAGACGGCGCGCGAGCAGTTGATGGAGCGTCGCTGGCCTTCGGGCGACGTGGAATCGCTGATTCTGTTGATCGACGATCCGCGCCATCGCATCAACGAGGACGGAACCTACAATCTCTCCGAGGAGCAGGCCCGCGCCATCCTCGAACTGCGCCTGCAGCGCCTGACCGCGCTCGGCCGCGACGAGATCGCCGACGAGCTGAATACGATCGGCGACGAGATCAAGGATTACCTGGACATCCTGTCGTCCCGCGCCCGCATCCAGCAGATCGTCAAGGACGAACTCATCGCCGTGCGCGACGAGTTCGGCACACCGCGCCGCACCGAGCTCGCCGAGGGCGGGGCGGACATGGAAGACGAGGACCTGATCCAGCGCGAGGACATGGTCGTCACGGTCAGCCATTCCGGCTACATCAAGCGCGTGCCGCTGTCGCTCTACCGGGCGCAGCGCCGCGGCGGCAAGGGCCGCTCCGGCATGTCGACCAAGGAAGAGGATTTCGTCACCCGGCTGTTCGTCGCCAACACGCACACGCCAGTGCTGTTCTTCTCCTCGCGCGGCATCGTCTACAAGGAAAAGGTCTGGCGCCTGCCGATCGGCAATCCGCAATCGCGCGGCAAGGCGTTGATCAATATGCTGCCGCTCGAACAGGGCGAGCGCATCACCACGATCATGCCGCTACCGGAGGATGAGACGAGTTGGGGCGAACTCGACGTCATGTTTGCCACCACGCGCGGCACCGTGCGTCGCAACAAGCTGTCGGACTTCGTCCAGGTCAACCGCAACGGCAAGATCGCCATGAAGCTGGACGAGGAAGGCGACGAGATCCTCGGCGTCGAGACCTGCACCGACAATGATGACGTGCTTTTGACGGCAAGTTCCGGCCAGTGCATCCGCTTTCCGGTCAGCGACGTACGCGTCTTCCAGAGCCGCAATTCGGTCGGCGTGCGCGGCATTGCGATGGCCGATGGCGACCGGGTGATCTCGATGGCGGTGATCGAGCATGTCGATGCGCCGCCGGCGGAGCGTGCCGCTTACCTCAAGCGGCTGGTGGCCGAACGCCGGCTCGCTGCCGACATCGCGGCCGGCGAGGAGGAAGAAATCCAGCTCACCAATGAAGAGGTCGGCGAAGAGGCGGAGCTGTCCGACGAGCGGTATGAATTCCTCAAGGCGCATGAGCAGTTCGTGCTGACGGTGACGGAATATGGCTACGGCAAGCGTTCGTCGTCCTACGATTTCCGCCTGACCGGTCGCGGCGGCAAGGGTATCCGCGCCACCGACGTCTCGAAAACGGCTGAAATCGGCCGCCTGGTGGCGACCTTCCCGGTCGGCAATGACGATCAGATCATGCTGGTTTCGGATGGCGGTACCGTTATCCGCGTTCCAGTGAACGGTATTCGTTTCGCCAGCCGCGCCACCAAGGGCGTTACCATTTTCAATACCGCAGAGGGCGAGAAGGTCGTTTCGGTGGAGCGAATTTCAGAACCGCAAGCGGATGAAGAGATCGAAGAGAGTGTCGATGCCGAAGGTGGGGAGTCTGACGCTACCGTCGAGTGAGTTTGCCACGACGACGCCAGCCCTATGGGCCGGCGCTGTGAAGAAACCCCCGCAATCTAGAAGTGGCGATAAGGCTTGCGGTTGCCGAAGCCTTCGAACCGCTTGGTATTGGCCTTGGCGCGGACGCGCTGTGCTTCCTGATGCAACCCGAATACGGTAGCGATCAGCATGGCGACGGTCATTGCGGTGGCGAGCATGTAGATCAGCATGTGCGTGTTCTCCTGCGCCTAACAACGATTAGATGGGTGTTTGGTTTCATCTTCTGCAGCTGCAACTTAGTGAACACTGCGTGAAGCCGTTGTGAGCGGCACATTCATCTGTCGTTCACGTCGGCCAAAAGGTTCATGGGGAGGGCCTGCCGATCGGATTTGCCTTTAGGGGAGAGGCTCGCTAGAAGCACCTGCCATGACCGAACGCATCGCCCTCTATGCCGGCTCTTTCGACCCGCTGACCAACGGCCATCTCGACGTGCTGAAGGCGTCGCTGGCCGTGGCGGACACCATCTATGCGGCGATCGGCATCCATCCCGGCAAGAAGCCGTTGTTTTCCTTCGAGGAACGGGTCGATCTGATCGAAACGGCAACGAAGGCAGAATTCGGCAGCGACGGTGCGCGCATCAAGGTTGTCGCCTTCGACGGGCTGGTCATCGACGCGGCCAGGAAGCATGGCGCGTCGATCATGATCCGCGGCCTGCGTGACGGTACCGATCTCGACTACGAGATGCAGATGGCCGGCATGAACGAGACCATGGCGCCGGAGCTGCAGACGGTTTTCCTGCCGGCCAGCCCTTCAGTGCGCACCATTACCGCCACACTTGTACGCCAGATAGCTTCGATGGGAGGCGACATCCGCCCCTTCGTGCCGGCGGCCGTGGCCGGCGCGCTCACCGCCAAATTCGCGAAATAAATGCATGTCACCCAAAAGTGGAACCCGGCTTTGGGTAACGCCATGCATGAACGAAGATATTCGGAGAAAGATCCCATGCAGCTGAAAAAGCTTGCCTTCTTGCTTGCCGTGCTCGCCGGTCTTGTGACCGCATCCGTCTCGGCCTTTGCCGCCGATCCGGAAAACACCATGATCGTAACGTTGAAGGACGGTGACGTGACCATCGCGCTGAGGCCCGACCTTGCGCCGAAGCACGTCGCGCAGATCAAAAAGCTGGTGTGCCAGGGCGCCTACGACAACGTCGCCTTTCACCGCGTCATCGACGGCTTCATGGCGCAGACCGGCGATGTCAAGTTCGGCAACATGAAGAGCGGCTTCAATGCCGACGCCGTCGGCACCGGCGGCTCCGATCTTCCCGACCTGCCGGCCGAATTCTCCAGCACCGAGCACTACCAGCGCGGCGTGGTCGGCATGGCCCGCTCCGACGATCCGAATTCCGCCAATTCGCAATTCTTCATCATGTTCGCGCCGGCACCGCCGCTCGATGGCCAGTACACCATCGTTGGCAATGTCGTCAGCGGCATGGAGCTGGTGGACCACATCAAGAAAGGCGAAGCGGCGCAGAACGGGACGGTGACCGACCCCGATCGCATGATCAAGGTGCGTATCGCCGCCGACGGCAAGTAACCCCAATTGTTCAAAAGGATATTTCTGACATGGCCGAAATCAAGGACCGCGAGAACGCGCTTATCATGGACACGACCAAGGGCAAGGTCGTCATCGAATTGTTTCCAGACCTGGCGCCCGGCCATGTCGGCCGTATCAAGGAGCTGGCGCGCGAAGGCGCCTATGACGGCGTGGTCTTCCACCGCGTCATCGACGGCTTCATGGCGCAGACCGGCGACGTCAAGTTCGGCAATTCCAACAAGCCGTCTTTCGCGCCGTCGCGCGCCGGCACTGGCGGTTCCGACAAGCCCGATCTGAAGGCGGAGTTCTCCAACGCCAACCACGGCCGCGGTACCTGCTCGATGGCGCGCTCGCAGAACCCGAACTCGGCCAATTCGCAGTTCTTCATCTGCTTCGACGACGCCGCCTTCCTCAACCGCCAGTACACTGTATGGGGCCAGGTTATCGAAGGCATGGACAATGTCGACAAGATCAAGCGCGGCGAACCGGTGCAGGATCCCGACAAGATCGTGTCGCTCAAGGTCGCGGCCGACGTGAAATGACCGGCCGGGCTGTCGCGGCCATCGCATTTGTCCTCGTCGCGGCGGCCACACCGGCGCTGGCGACGGAATCGATCGTTTGCAGCGCCGACGGCGGCGCGGCATCGATCGACGTTTTGATGGGACACACGGCCGTCATTGCTGTGGCGCGTGTGTGGCTGGATGCCGGCGGCAAGACATGGACCACGGACGGACAGCCAGGCTCAACGAAAGTCATCGTTGGACAGGCATTCGAAGACGACGAGCGTATGCTTATCGACCTCACCGACGAAGGCATCAGCTCGATCGTCGCCAAGTTGCGGCTGGTCAAAGCCAGCGAGCAGTCCAGTTTCGCGATGGGCGGCACATTGAGTATAGACGGTGTTGGCGCCTGGGCGGTGAACTGCCCGGAACCTTGAGGCGGGGATTCCTTGCGCGTCGACCTTTTCGACTTCGATCTGCCGGAGGAGCGCATCGCGCTTCGCCCAGCCGAGCCGCGCGACAGTGCCAGGATGCTGGTGGTCAGGCCGGGTGAGGGGCTCGAGGACCGGACGGTGCGCGACCTGCCGGGCCTGCTCAAGGCCGGTGATGTGCTGGTCTTCAACGACACCAAGGTCATTCCGGCGCAACTGAAGGGCATCAGGCGGCGCGGGGAGGCGGCGGCGCAGGTCGAAGCCACGCTGCATATGCGGATGGCGCCCGACCGCTGGCTCGCCTTCATGCGTCCCGGCAAGCGCATCTCCGCCGGCGATCGCGTCCATTTCGGCCATGACGCCAATTCCTGCTTTCTCGGCCAACTCGACGCGACCGTGATCGAGAAGGGAGAAGGTGGCGAGGCGCTGCTCGGCTTCGACCTGTCAGGTCCGTTCCTCGACGAGGCGCTGCACGCCGTCGGCCACATTCCGCTGCCGCCCTACATCGCCTCCAAGCGTGACGACGACGAACGCGACCGCAGCGATTACCAGACCATTTATGCGAGGGAGGACGGTGCCGTCGCCGCGCCGACGGCAGGGCTGCATTTCACGCCGGAGCTGTTTGCGACGCTCGACCCCAAGGGCATAGAGCGCCGTTTCGTCACGCTGCATGTCGGCGCCGGCACTTTTTTGCCGGTGAAGGCGGACGACACCGCCGACCACAAGATGCACGCCGAAACCGGTTCGGTCAGCCCCGAGACCGCCGAGTCGCTGAATGCGGCGAAGGCAAAAGGAGGGCGCATTATCGCCGTCGGCACGACATCGTTGCGCTTGTTGGAGAGCGCGGCTGGCGATGACGGCAGGCTGGCCGCGTGGTCGGGCCCGACCGACATCTTCATCACCCCCGGCTATCGCTTCAAGACCGCCGATATGCTGATGACCAATTTCCATCTGCCGCGTTCGACGCTGTTCATGCTGGTTTCGGCCTTCTGCGGTTTGCAGACGATGCGCGCGGCCTATGCGCATGCCATCGAGAACCGCTACAGGTTCTATTCCTATGGAGACGCAAGTCTTCTGTTCAGGGAGGATAATGATGGACGATGACCTGGAAACCTTCGACCGCGAAGCCTTGATCGCCGAGGTCAGGAAACTGCGCGCCGGCATCCGCCAACACCGCGACGCCACCGGCCATGATCTGTGCTGGCATCATCCCGACCTGTGGTCGCTTTTGCCCGAAAAGACGGAGCCGGCGATTGCCGTGCCGCCGTGGCCAAAATTCATGCGCGGCTGCATCCGCTACCGGCAATCACTCGACAAGCAGGCTCCAGATGCGCCGGTATTCGACAAGGAGTTCGATGGCTAGGGAATTCAATGACTGCCGCATTCACCTTTAACGTGCTGGCGACCGACGGCAGGGCGCGGCGTGGCGCAATCACCATGCCGAGCGGGGAAATCCGCACGCCCGCCTTCATGCCGGTCGGCACGGGCGGCACGGTGAAGGCCATGTATATGGATCAGGTGCGCGGCGTCGGCTCGGACATCATCCTCGGCAATACCTACCACCTGATGCTGAGACCCGGCGCAGAGCGCGTGGCGCGGCTCGGCGGCCTGCATGAATTCGCCCGCTGGCCGTATCCGATCCTGACCGACAGCGGCGGCTTCCAGGTGATGTCGCTGTCGAAGCTGCGGAAACTGACCGAGAACGGCGTGACCTTTCGCTCGCATATCGACGGCGGCGCCTACGAGATGTCGCCGGAGCGTTCCATCGAGATCCAGGGGTTGCTCGATTCCGACATCCAGATGCAGCTCGACGAATGCACAGCGCTGCCGGCCAAGCAGAACGAGATCGAGCGTGCCATGGAGTTGTCGCTGCGCTGGGCCGAGCGTTGCAAGACGGCATTCGGCGAGCAGCCCGGCAAGGCGATGTTCGGAATTGTGCAAGGCGGCGACGTGCCTGATTTGCGGCTGCGCTCGGCGCAGGCGCTGAAGGCAATGGAGCTGAAGGGCTATGCGATCGGCGGGCTGGCTGTCGGCGAGCCGCAAGCGGTGATGCTGGAGATGCTCGACATCACTTGCCCGGAGCTGCCGGCTGACCGGCCGCGCTACCTGATGGGCGTCGGCACGCCGGACGATATCTTGAAGTCGGTGGCGCGCGGTATCGACATGTTCGACTGCGTGATGCCGACGCGAGCAGGGCGCCATGGCCTTGCTTATACACGGCGCGGCAAAGTCAATCTGCGCAACGCCCGCCATGCCGACGATCTGCGCCCGCTCGATGAGGAAAGCGACTGCCCGGCCGCACGCGACTATTCGCGCGCCTATTTGCACCATCTGGTGCGCTCGCAAGAGGCGCTTGGGGCGATGCTCCTGACCTGGAACAATCTTTCCTACTATCAAAAGCTGATGCAGGACATTCGTGCCGCCATCGAAGCCGGCACCTTCGAAGCGCGCGCGGCGGAAATTTCTGAGGGCTGGGCGCGAGGCGATATTCCAGCCCTTTGAGCAATGCCTTGCCAGCATGATTGACCGACTGGTTCGCGGGGCGCAGTGTCACGCAGAGGGCGTGTCATGACCGTGACATACGACTTTGGTGGCAAGACCGCGATCGTAACAGGCGGTGCAAGAGGCATCGGCAGGGCCGTGGCCACGAAATTGGCACAGGCAGGAGCCGACGTGTGGATATGGGATACCGATCCTATACCGGCAGACGGGACTCATAGTCAGATGGTCGACGTAGCCAAGGCGGGCGACGTAAGAAAGGCCCTGACCGAGATTGTCGCCAAGGCCGGACGGATCGACATTCTCGTCAACAATGCGGGCTATCTTGGACCTTACCTCGGCTTCGAAGCCTTCGACCCGGCCGAGTGGCAGCGCATTATCCGCGTGAATCTCATCGGCATGTTCGAGTCTACACACCAGGTTTTGCCAGTCATGCGAAGGGCAGGCAGTGGCCGCATCGTCAACATGGGGTCGCTCGCGGGCAAGGAAGGATTGCCGAACCTTGCGGCCTATTCGGCGGCCAGCGCAGGCGTCATCGCTTTCACCAAAGCCCTCTCGCGGGAAGTTTGCGACACCGACATCCGCGTCAATTGCGTCGCGCCCGGCCCAATCGATACAGATCTTATCAGGCGTCTCGGAAATGAAGTCGTCAGCAACATGATCGACGCCAGTCCCCTGAAACGGCTCGGGTCGGTACATGAGGTAGCGGCGTTGGTGTTGTGGC
The DNA here is from genome assembly GCF_040317515.1 of Mesorhizobium sp. M1428. Classification (NCBI taxonomy): domain Bacteria; kingdom Pseudomonadati; phylum Pseudomonadota; class Alphaproteobacteria; order Hyphomicrobiales; family Phyllobacteriaceae; genus Mesorhizobium; species Mesorhizobium sp. M1428. The sequence continues at coordinate 228,583 of NZ_JAMYKT010000005.1, read as the reverse complement.
TCTGCTCCGACGCCAGCAGTTTCAACACTGGAGCGGTGTTTGACATCTCGGGAGGCAGAGCACGCTATTGAAGTCAGCCGGTCTCAGGTGCTGAGCGACGTGGACGCTCGCAGGCTGCAGCCGGTGATCCGAAAGCTGCCGTCAGGCTGTAGTTCGAGCGTGTAGACCGCCTCATAGTCCATGCCATCCGGGCCGACGATCAGCACCTGCTGGACGATCGAGGTCGGGCTCGTCTCGCGAACCTTGCCGAAGGAGTAGGTCTGCGGTTGGCGCACCGGCGGATAGCCTTTTGTCACCATGTTCATGAAGGTATCGACCGTCGGAAAGATGCGTTTCACATTCGGTGCGGCAAAGCTGTAGGCCGTCATTCCGTCATTGGCGATGAAGGCCCTCAACTGCCCATCGATGACCGTCTGCGCCGCTTTGACTTCGGCGTCGCCAGCAAAGGCCTGGGATGCGAAAATGAATGGAACGACTGCGAATGCGAAAAACGCGCCGCGCATGGCCTTTCTCCGTTGTCCCTGAGAAATCGCTGCCTGAAGGTACATGATACCATACGCTTTGCAGTGCTTCAGGGTTTCAGCCGAGCGCAAACATTCGGCGTGGCAGTCCGTGTCCAGACCGAGACGCATTGTCGAGGCGAGAACAGCCGGAGCGATTGCCGATGCTTGAAAGGCGAACGGCAGTCTGCCACAAGGGCCGCTCGATTATACCTAGAGCGTGCGATGTGAGCAGGACCAGGCAATGAAGGCATTTTTCGTGCAAATAAAGTGCGATCTGGGCAAGGCCTACGACGTTGCCAGCGCTTTGGCCGATGCCGAGATTGCTTCGGAAATCTACTCGACAGCCGGAAACTATGACCTGCTCGCCAAATTCTATGTCGACGACGAGGAAGACATCGGCCACTTCGTCAACGAGAAAGTGCAGATTCTTCCCGGCATCAAGGACACGTTTACGGTCGTCACCTTTCGCGCGTTTTGATCCGCATCCGGCATCTGCCCGGACACCAGGCAAAGCCTGATCAAGGCCCTATTGGTGCTGCCTTAATTTTAGGCAAGAGCGATATACTGATCGCCGGCGCCCAACAAATCACCGATTGCGCTTGATTTTCTCCAGCGAGGCCAGTGAAATGGCGCCACAGGGGAGTATGCGATTGGCAGCGTTCGACGAAATGCTTCCGGAAGTTTCCGGGCTGAGAAAACCGTATTCGGCTTACGATCGCTGGCTGAAGGAACAGGACCCGGCCAGGCTTACCGAGAAGATGCAGGACGCCGAACGCGTCTTTCGCAAGACAGGCATCACTTTCGCCGTCTATGGCGAGCAGGAAGCATCGGAGCGGCTGATACCCTTCGATATCGTTCCGCGCATCATTTCGGGCAATGAATGGCGACGGCTAACGCAAGGCATCGAGCAGCGCGTCCAGGCGCTGAACGCCTTTCTCGACGACATCTACCATCGCCAGGAGATCTTGCGCGCCGGCCGCGTGCCGAAGGAGTTGATCGCCAGGAACGAGGCGTTCCTGCCCGAGATGATTGGGGTGCGGCCGCCGGCCGGCGTCTATACCCACATCATCGGCGTCGACATCGTGCGCATCAGCGAGAACGAGTTCTACGTGCTGGAGGACAATGCGCGCACGCCGTCCGGCGTCTCTTACATGCTGGAGAACCGAGAGACGATGATGCAGCTCTTTCCCGAGCTGTTCCAGCAGATCAAGGTCCGGCCGGTGGAGAATTATCCGCAGCTCTTGCGCCAGTCGCTGGCGGCAGTGCGGCCGCAAAGCACCAAGGGCGCGCCGACCATTGCCGTGCTGACGCCGGGCAGCTTCAACTCAGCCTATTTCGAACATGCCTTCCTTGCCGACCAGATGGGCGTGCAGCTTGTTGAAGGACAGGATCTGCGCGTCGTCGATGGCCATGTCGCGATGCGCACGACCGAGGGCTACAAGCAGATCGATGTACTCTACCGGCGTGTCGACGATTCGTTTCTCGATCCGCTGACCTTTCGCCCCGACTCGGCACTTGGCGTGCCGGGCATTATGGACGTCTACCGCGCCGGCAATATCACGATCGCCAATGCGCCGGGAACCGGCATCGCCGACGACAAGGCGATCTATTCCTACATGCCCGAGATCGTCGAATTCTACACCGGCCGCAAGGCGATGCTCGGCAACATCCCGACCTGGCGCTGCTCGGAGCCGGACAGCCTGAAATACGTGCTCGAACACATCGACGAATTGGTGATCAAGGAAGTCCATGGGTCCGGCGGTTACGGCATGCTGGTCGGTCCGGCGGCGACTAAGAAGGAATGCGAGGAGTTTTCCAAAAAGCTCGCGGCAAAACCGTCGAACTACATCGCCCAGCCGACGCTGGCACTGTCGACCTGCCCGATCCTGACGGACAAGGGGCTGGCGCCGCGCCATGTCGATCTGCGCCCCTATGTTCTGGTTTCCGACCGTATTCAGATCGTGCCCGGCGGGCTGACCCGAGTAGCGCTCAAGGAAGGCTCGCTAGTCGTCAATTCCTCGCAAGGCGGCGGCACGAAGGATACGTGGGTGTTGGACGATTAGAGTGAGTGAATAGTGAATAGATAAGGGTATGTGTCGTTGATGTTGGTGAAATACCCCGAAGTGAAGCACGCGGCATCGTGCCCTGGAATCTGGACAGTCACCATTCACTATTCACCATTCACTATTCACCGCAGGACCGCCTGACATGCTTCTCGGCCGCACCGCCAACGGGCTTTACTGGATGAACCGCTATATCGAGCGGGCGGAAAACATGGCGCGGCTGGTGGATGCCGGCCTGCGCATGGCGCTGACTCGAACTCAGAACGCTTCGGAGGAGTGGAATTCGGTGCTGCTCAGCGCCGGTTCGGACACCACCTTCACGCAGAAATATTCTGACTACACCGCCGCCAATGTCGCCGATTATCTGCTGCGCGATACATCGAACCCGTCGAGCACGATGTCGTCTATCGAAACGGCCCGTAACAATGCCCGCATGGTGCGTACCGCACTGACGCGTGAAACCTGGGAAAGCATCAACGAAGCCTGGATGTCGCTGAAGCGGATGCTGGCCAAGCCGATCGACGAGCGCGACCTGCCCAACGCGCTCGACGCAATCAAACGCGAGACGGCGCTGATTCGCGGATCGTTCTACGGTACGATGCTGCGCAACGAGATTTTCGATTTTTCGCAGCTCGGCACGTATGTCGAACGCGCCGACAACACCGCGCGCATCCTGGATGTGAAATACTACGTGCTGTTGCCGTCGATCTCCTGGGTCGGCTCGACGCTCGACAACTACCAGTGGGAATCGATCTTGCGCTCGGTGTCGGCGCACCGTTCCTATCGCTGGGTCTATGATGCCGACTACAAACCGAGCAACATCGCCGATTATCTGATCCTCAACGTCCGCATGCCGCGCTCGCTGACCTTTTGCTACCGCTTCCTGACGGAGCATCTCAAATTCCTCGGTGACGATTATGGGGAGCGCCACGCCTGTCATGCAACGGCTGCCAAGACCCAGGCCATGCTGACGGCCGGGTCGATCAAGGATATTTTCGACGCCGGCCTGCATGAATTCCTGGCCAATTTCATCCGCGACAACACGAGGCTCGGCGACGAGATCGCGCAGGATTACAGGTTCTATTGAGCATGACCCCAAAAAGCGGAGACCGGTTTTCGGAAAAGCTCATGCTCCAGGGACGAGTGCGATGCGGCTGAAGATCACCCACCGGACCGAATACCGCTACGATGCGCCGGTGCATTATTTGTTGCAGCGTTTGCGGCTGCTCCCGGTGAACGGGCGCACCCAGACGGTACTGTCCTGGGCGCTGAAGATTGAAGGCGCACGCGAGGAAGTGCGTTTCACCGACCATTTCGGCAATGATACCCGGCTGTTGAGCGTCGAGGGCGAGCGCGACTTCATCACCGTCGAAGCTGCCGGCGAAGTGGTGACGCGCGACACTGCCGGCGTCTGCGGACCGCACCAGGGTTTCGCGCCGCTCTGGCTGTTCGGCCAGGAAACGCCGCTGACGACGATCGGCAGCGGCATTCGTGAGCTTGCTGCCTCGGTGGGCAAGGGCACCGACATTGAGAGGCTGCACCGGCTAATGGCCGTAATCGGCGAGCGTGTCGCTTATATACCCGGCACCACCAACGCGACGACGCCGGCCGAAGAGGCCCTGGCGCTCAAGACCGGCGTTTGCCAGGACCACAGCCATATCTTCGTTGCCGCGGCGCGTGCCATGGATTTCCCGGCGCGCTATATCAGCGGTTATCTGATGATGGATGCAGCGATCGAGCAAGCGGCAAGCCATGCCTGGGCAGAAGCGCATGTCTCGGGCCTCGGCTGGGTCGCCTTCGATGTCGCCAACGGCATTTCTCCCGACGAGCGTTATGTGAAGGTGGCGACCGGCCGCGACTATCGCGACGCCACGCCGGTGTCGGGAATTCGGCAGGGACAGGCGGAAGAACAGCTTGCGGTCACCGTCACCGTGGAGCAGTAATCCCCGGCAAGATTGTTGCCAAAGAGATTCGATGACCTATTGCGTCGGCCTGAAGATCGATCGCGGGCTCGTGTTCATGTCGGACACGCGCACCAATGCCGGCATGGATTCGATCTCGACCTTCAGGAAGATGCATGTCTGGGAAGAGCCGGGCGAGCGCGTCATTGTTTTGATGTCGGCCGGCAATCTGGCGACGACCCAGGCCGTGGTCAGCCTGCTCGACGAACGCACCAAGGCCGTGGCGGAGCGCCGTGCCACGCTGCTCGAAACGCCTTCCATGTACCAGACAGTGCGGTTGGTCGGAGACACCGTCAAGGAGGTCATCGCCAGCTCGTCGCCGGCTGGCGAAAAGGCGGATTCCTACTTCAACGCCTCCTTCATCCTCGGCGGTCAGATCAAGGGCAGCGCGCCGCGCCTGTTCATGATCTATCCGGAAGGCAATTTCATCGAATCCACCGACGACACGCCGTTCTTCCAGATCGGTGAGACCAAATACGGCAAGCCGATCATTATCCGCGCTTATGAAAAGACGATGAGTTTCGCCGAGACGGTGAAGTTGCTGCTGGTGTCGTTCGACTCGACGCTGAAGTCGAACCTGTCGGTCGGCCTGCCGCTCGACCTGCTGTTCTATGAAAAGGACACTTTCAAGGTCGGCCTCAAAAAGCGAATAACCCAGGACGATCAATATTATCGCACGATCTCGGATAGCTGGTCGAACGCGCTGAAGACCGCCTTTGCCAGTTTGCCTGATTTTCCCGAATGAAAACCTACGTTTTTCGTGCTCTTTGATGGCGGCTCGATGAGGCGCTACGGAGGCGAAGATGAATAGCGACGAATTCCGCGAATGGTCGCTGCGAGCGGCTGAATGGGGCGTCGACTACAGAAACAGCCTTCGGGAGAGACCGGTGCGGCCGCTTGTCGAGCCCGGCGAAATCTTCAAAAGCATCGATGCCGCGCCGCCGGAAGACGGTGAAACGATGCAGGCAATTTTCGCCGATTTCAAGCAAAAGATCCTGCCAGGCATGACGCACTGGCAGCATCCGCGTTTCTTCGCCTATTTCCCCGCCAATGCGGCACCGGTCTCCGTCGTGGCCGAGTATCTGGTTTCCGCGATGGCTGCGCAATGCATGCTCTGGCAGACCTCGCCGGCGGCAACCGAGCTCGAGACGCGGGTCGTCGACTGGATGCGGCAGGCGCTTGGTTTGCCGGAGGGATTTTCCGGCGTCATGCAGGATTCGGCTTCATCGGCGACGCTTGCCGCCGTGCTGACCATGCGCGAGCGCGCGCTCGACTGGCAAGGCAACAAGAGCGGCCTGCAAGGCCAGTCGGTGGTGCGGGTCTATTCTTCCGACCAAGTCCATACTTCCATCGACCGGGCGATCTGGGTGTCGGGCATCGGGGAGGCGAACCTCGTGCGCATTCCGGTCGCGGGACGCTTCCGCGCTATGGAGACGGCGGCTCTGGAAGCGGCGATCGTCGCCGACCGCGAAAACGGCATGCTGCCGGCCGGCATTATCGCCAGCGTCGGCGGCACCAGTACCGGCGGCACCGACGATGTCGCGGCTGTTGCCGCGGTGGCGAAGCGGCACGGGCTCTACCTGCATGTCGATGCCGCATGGGCCGGCTCCGCCATGATCTGCCCCGAGTTCCGGCATTTCTGGGCCGGCGCCGAACATGCGGATTCGATCGTCTTCAATCCGCACAAATGGCTAGGCGCACAGTTCGATTGCTCGATGCAATTCATCCGCCAGCCGGAAGACCTCGTGCGCACGCTGGCGATCAAGCCCGAATTCCTCAAGACGCATGGCCGCGACGGGGTCATCAACTACTCCGAATGGTCGGTGCCGCTCGGCCGAAGATTCCGCGCGCTGAAACTTTGGTTCCTGCTGCGTGCGCATGGCTTGGAAAATCTGCGGAACATGATCCGCAACCATGTCGCCTGGAGCGAGAGCCTCGCCGCGCGGCTGGCTCGGGAACCGGATTTCGAGATCGTCACGGAACCGATGCTGTCGCTATTCTCATTCCGCCATCTCGCGGCTGCGGGAATCGACCTTGACGAGCACAATTTGCGACTGGTCAGCGCGATCAACGATGACGGCCGCATCTACCTGACGCAGACCCGGGTGGACGGGCAGGTGGCGATCCGGTTTCAGGTCGGGCAGTTCGAAACGACTGCGGCGGACGTCGACACTGCTTTCGAGGTCATCACTGAGATCGCGCGGGGCCTGAGTTGATAGCCTCGTCGAGATAGCGCCGGAGCTTTTCTCTCTGCAGTCGCCCGATTTTCATTAGCCGGCTCATACCTGTTCATGGCTTTCGTTTTCAGCTATAGACGAGAAAAACGAAAATGAGAGGTTGCTAGATGTATCTGTCGCCGCGTCATTCCGAAATCATCCAGATGGCCAAGGACCATGGCCGCGTACTGGTCGAGGAGTTGGCGACGCATTTCAACGTGACGCCGCAAACGATCCGCAAGGATCTCAACGATCTCTGCGACCAGCGGCTTTTGTCCCGCATCCATGGCGGGGCGTTATTCCCGTCCGGCATCGAGAACATGGAATATGAGGCTCGGCGTAAGATCGCCGCCGAGGAGAAGGAGGCGATCGGTCGCGCAGCAGCCCGGCTGATCCCTGACAACGCGTCTCTGTTCATCAATATCGGGACAACGACGGAAGCTGTCAGCAAGTCGCTGCTCGATCACAGCGGCCTGATGGTCATCACCAATAACATCAATGTCGCCAACAGGATGCGCATATATCCTTCGATCGAGGTGGTGATCGCCGGCGGTGTCGTGCGCGGTTCCGACGGCGGTGTGGTCGGCGAGGCGGCGGTCGATTTCATCAGGCAGTTCAAAGTTGATTTTGCGGTGATCGGCGCCTCGGCCATCGACCATGACGGCGCACTGCTCGACTTCGATTTTCGCGAGGTGAAGGTGGCCCAGGCGATCATCGCCAACGCCCGGCATGTGATCCTGGTGTCGGACCAGACCAAATTCGAGCGAACCGCGCCCGTCCGCATCGGCCATCTGTCGCAGGTCAACACCTTTATCACCGATCGTTGCGACATCCCGTCGGTGCGTAAGATCTGCCAGGAGGCAGAAGTTCAGCTGATCGAAACGTCGCTCTCCTAGAGATGCCGTCGCGGCATCTTCCGCCCAATATATTTCGTTTGACATTCGTTATCATTTCGAAATAATTCCGCTACGGTTTCGCAAGATCCCAAATATGCTGCAATGCGAAATCGAGGGAGGATTCTTTGAGCGCATCACCGATTCATGACATTTTCGTCATCGGTGGCGGCATCAATGGCTGCGGCATCGCCCGCGATGCTGTTGGACGTGGCTTTTCGGTCTTTCTTGCCGAGATGAACGATCTGGCCAGCGGGACCTCTTCCGGCTCAACTAAACTGATCCATGGCGGCTTGCGCTATCTCGAATTCTACGAATTCCGCCTGGTACGCGAAGCGCTGATGGAACGCGAGGTCCTGTGGAGGAACGCGCCGCACATCATCTGGCCGATGCGCTTCGTGCTGCCATACGCCAAGGGGCTGCGTCCGGCCTGGCTGATCCGGCTCGGGCTTTTCCTCTACGACCATATTGGCGGGCGCAAATTGCTGCCGCCGACGAAAACGCTGGACATGGCCAAGGATCCGGCCGGCAAGCCGCTGAAGCCGCTGTTTCGAAAGGCGTTCGAATATTCGGACGGTTGGGTCAACGATGCCCGGCTGGTTGTGTTGAACGCCCGTGACGCTGCCGAGCGCGGCGCAACCATTCGAACCCGAACAAAGGTCGTCAGCGCACGCCGCGAAGGCAATCTCTGGACGGTCAGGCTTGAAAATGTGCGGACCGGCGATACCGAGGAGGTCAAGGCGCGGCTGCTGGTCAATGCCGCCGGCCCGTGGGTCGATCAGGTGCTGTCGGCCACCGTGGGCTTGAACGACGTGCACAATGTCCGCCTCGTACAAGGCAGCCACATCGTCGTTGGCAAGAAATTCGACGACCCACGCGCATATTTCTTTCAGAACAAGGACGGGCGCATCATTTTCGCCATCCCTTACGAGGACGAATTCACGCTCATCGGCACCACCGATCGGGACTATCCCGGCGATCCGCACAACGTCAGGATCAGTGACGCCGAGATCGACTATCTCTGCGCTGCGGCAAGCGAATATTTCGCGCAGCCGGTCAAGCCGTCGGATATTGTCTGGACCTATTCCGCGGTGCGGCCGCTCTACGACGATGGCGCCTCAAAGGCGCAGGAAGCTACCCGAGACTATGTGCTGAAGGCCGATGGAGGCGAGGGTGCCGCCCCGATCGTCAACGCCTTTGGCGGCAAGATCACGACCTACCGCCGATTGTCGGAATCAATGCTTGAGAAGATCGAGGGTTTTCTCGGCAAGCGCGGGAAGCCATGGACGGCAAACGCGCCGCTGCCCGGCGGTGACTTTCCCGTCACCGGCTTCGATGCCGAGGTGGCGAAACTGAAAACGGCATACCCGTTCCTCGATGCGCGGCTGGCCCGCCGGTTGACCCGGCTCTACGGCACCCGCACAAGGAAGCTGCTGGGCCTCGCTAAGTCGAACGTCGATCTTGGCCGCAACTTCGGCGCCGATCTCTACGAAGCCGAGGTGCGCTACCTCGTCGAAAACGAATGGGCGATGACTGCCGAGGATGTATTGTGGCGCCGGACCAAGCGCGGCCTGCGTCTCAGCCGTGAGCAGGCGGCAGTGCTCGACGAGTTCATGCGCGGAATAAGCCGGCAGCACGTAGCGGCTGCCGAATAGGGACGGCCGACTGATGCAGAAAGCCTGGGAGGAGGCATCATGCTTGAACTGAGAAACGTGACGAAGACGGTGGGTGCGGCGGAACATATCCGCGACGTCTCAATGACGCTTCAGCACGGCTCGCTCAACGTCCTGCTCGGGCCGACGCTCTCCGGCAAGACCAGCCTGATGCGGCTGATGGCGGGCCTCGACGTGCCGACCTCCGGCTCGGTCTGGTTCGATGGCAAGGATGTCACCGGCATGCCGGTGCAAAAGCGCAACGTCGCCATGGTCTACCAGCAATTCATCAATTATCCGGCGATGACGGTCTACGAGAACATCGCCTCGCCGCTGCGGGTGGCCGGCACGGATCAGGCAACGATCGACAGGGAGGTGCGCAATGCCGCCGCCCTTCTCAAACTCACGCCCTATCTCGATCGGACGCCTCTCAGTCTGTCGGGCGGCCAGCAGCAGCGCACCGCGCTGGCCCGCGCCATCGTCAAGAATGCCAGCCTCGTGCTGCTCGACGAGCCGCTTGCCAATCTCGACTACAAGCTGCGCGAAGAATTACGCGCGGAACTGCCGAAAGTCTTCGCGGCCGCCGGCACAATCTTCGTTTATGCCACGACCGAGCCGCACGAGGCCTTGCTGCTCGGCGGCAACACGGCGACGCTTTCCGAGGGCAGCATCACCCAGTTCGGGCCGACCATCGAAGTGTTCCGCAAGCCGGTCGATCTGGTGACGGCGAGAACCTTCGCCGATCCGCCGCTCAACACCATCGTGCTTGCCAAGAAGAGCCTGGATTTCCTGCTCGAGGGAGGCGTGAAATTGCCGGTGCCGGCCGAGCTCTTCGGCATTGCCGATGCGATCTATACGATCGGCTTCCAGCCCCATCATCTTTCCCTCGATCGGCCCAACGCCGCCGCAGTGCCGGTGCGCGCAAAGGTGACGATCACCGAGATCACGGGATCGGAAAGCTTCATCCATCTCGATTTTGCCGATGCCCGCTGGGTCATGCTGACCCACGGCATTCGCGACTTCGAGCCGGACGAGGAAGTCGAGGTGTTCATCGACCCGCGCCACATCATGGTCTTCGACGAGCACGGCCGCGCCGTGGCCGCGCCGAAGCTGGCGGCTTAGGAGGAAGCGATGGCGCGCATCGACGTCAATCATATCCGCCACTCCTATCTGCAGAACCCGCGCACGGATGCCGATTTCGCGCTGAAGGAAGTGCACCACACGTTCGAGGATGGCGGTGCTTATGCCCTGCTCGGCCCGTCCGGCTGCGGCAAGACCACGCTGCTCAACATCATTTCGGGATTGCTGCATCCCTCGCATGGCCAGCTGCTGTTCAACGGCAGGGACGTGACCAATCTGTCGACCCAAGAGCGCAACATTGCCCAGGTCTTCCAGTTCCCGGTGATCTACGACACGATGACCGTCTACGACAATCTGGCATTCCCGCTGCGCAATCGCGGCGTGCCGGAGGCCGACGTCGACCGCAAGGTGCGCGAGACGCTGGAGATGACCGGGCTGGCCGACATGGCCAAACGAAAGGCGCGCGGACTGACCGCCGACCAGAAGCAGAAAATCTCGCTCGGACGCGGGCTGGTGCGGTCCGACGTCAATGCCATCCTGTTCGACGAACCTTTGACCGTCATCGACCCGCATATGAAATGGGTGCTGCGCTCGCAGTTGAAGCAGCTTCACCGCCGCTTCGGCTACACCATGGTCTATGTCACGCACGACCAGACCGAGGCGTTGACCTTCGCCGACAGGGTGGTCGTCATGTATGACGGCGAAATCGTGCAGATCGGCACACCGGCGGAGCTGTTCGAGCGCCCGCGCCACACCTTTGTCGGCTATTTCATCGGCTCGCCCGGCATGAATGTCATGCCGGTGGCGATCGACGGCAAGACCGCGAAGCTGGGCTCGCAGCAGATCGAACTGCCGGGCGTGCCCAAGGCGGGCGGCGGCGCCATCGAGCTCGGCATCCGTCCCGAATATGTGCGCCTGGGCAGCCAAGGCATGGCCGTCCGGGTCAGCAAGGTCGAGGACGTCGGCCGCCACAAGGTGGTCCGTGCCAATCTCGAAGGGCGCGAGATCGCCGCCGTCATCGGCGAGGACGAGACAGTTCCGGCCGATCCGAAGGTGCGGTTCGACCCGGCCGGCATCAACATCTATGCCGATTCCTGGCGCGTCGAGATGGGAGCCTGAAGTGGAAAAGACCTGGAACAACAGAGCCTGGTTCCTGGTGCTGCCGGTGCTGCTGCTGGTGGCGTTCTCGGCGGTCATACCGCTGATGACGGTCGTCAATTATTCGGTGCAGGACACTTTCGGCAATAATGTCTTCTTCTGGGCCGGCACCGAGTGGTTCGAGGAACTGCTTTCCTCCAGTCGCTTCTGGCAGGCGATGATCCGCAACCTTGTCTTCTCCTTCATCATCCTGGCGATCGAAGTGCCGCTCGGCATCTTCATTGCGCTCAATATGCCGAAGAAGGGTTGGGGCGTGCCTGTTTGCCTTGTTTTGATGGCGTTGCCGCTGCTGATCCCATGGAACGTCGTCGGCACCATCTGGCAGGTGTTCGGGCGCAACGACATTGGCCTGCTCGGCTATTACGTCAACGCGCTCGGCATCGACTATAATTATGTGCAAGACCCTTATGACGCCTGGGTCACGGTCATCATCATGGACGTCTGGCATTGGACCAGCCTCGTCGTTCTGCTCTGCTACGCCGGCCTGGTCTCGATCCCGGATGCCTTTTATCAGGCGGCCAAGATCGACGGCGCCTCACGCTGGGCGGTGTTCCGTTACATCCAGCTGCCGAAGATGAACCGCGTGCTGCTGATCGCCGTGCTGCTGCGCTTTATGGATAGCTTCATGATCTACACCGAACCGTTCGTGGTGACCGGCGGCGGACCCGGCAACTCGACGACCTTTCTTTCGATCGATCTCGTCAAGACGGCGCTCGGCCAGTTCGACCTCGGCCCGGCGGCGGCGATGTCGCTGGTCTACTTCCTTATCGTCCTGCTGTTGTCGTGGGTGTTCTACACCGTGATGACCAATTACGACGCGGAGCGTTGAGATGAGCCGCACCGAAGAGAGAGCCGATAGGGTGAGCGAGACGACGGCTTCGGAAGGGCTCGCCAGCGCGCTGCGGCAGGACGAGATCGCACGGCTGATGCGCCGTCGCGGCGAGGAGTCGCGCTGGTGGTGGATCGTGCCGACGCTCTACATCGTCGTTCTGCTTTTGCCGATCTACTGGCTCATCAATATGAGCTTCAAGACCAATGGCGAGATCGTCTCGTCGCTGACGCTCTACCCGCACGCGCCGACATTGGCGAATTACCGCACCATCTTCACCGACGCGTCCTGGTATTCTGGCTACATCAACTCGATCACCTATGTGGTTATGAACATGGTGATTTCGGTGGCTGCGGCACTGCCTGCTGCCTATGCCTTTTCGCGCTATCGCTTCCTCGGCGACAAGCACCTGTTCTTCTGGCTGCTGACCAACCGCATGGCGCCGCCGGCGGTGTTCGCGCTGCCATTCTTCCAGCTTTATTCGGCCTTCGGCCTTATCGATACCCATATCGCCGTGGCTCTGGCGCATTGCCTGTTCAACGTGCCGCTGGCGGTGTGGATCCTAGAAGGTTTCATGTCGGGCGTGCCCAAGGAGATCGATGAGACCGCCTATATCGACGGCTATTCGTTCCCGCGCTTCTTCATCAAGATCTTCATGCCGCTGATTGCGAGCGGCATCGGCGTGGCGTGCTTCTTCTGCTTCATGTTCTCGTGGGTCGAGCTGCTGATCGCCCGCACGCTGACGACCACGGACGCCAAGCCGATCGCCGCGACCATGACCCGCACCGTTTCGGCCGCCGGCATGGATTGGGGGCTGCTCGCCGCAGCCGGCGTGCTGACGCTGATCCCGGGCGCGCTCGTCATCTGGTTTGTGCGCAACTACATCGCCAAGGGCTTTGCCCTGGGGAGGGTATGATGGAGCAGGTCGACAGAAGCCCATGGTGGTGGGCCGTGCTGTTTCTCGCCCTGGTCGTCGTGGCCTGGGTGGCACTTCAAATCGATTTCGTGGCAATAACGGTAGGCTTCAGCGATCCGGCCAATATCCGCCTGTGGGGATTTAACCTCTCGTCCAATCTCGATTTTTCGTGGATGGCCTGGACGTGGCCGACCGCGGCCTTCTTTGGAACCATCTTTCTGCTGCTTTGCGGCATGGCGGTGTGGGAATACGTCTCGCCGGGCGGCAATCCGCGCGTCGGCGTGCTGCGCTTCGAAACGACACGCGGCGACCGCCTGTTCCTGTCGCTGCTTGGCAGCGCCTTTATCCATCTCGCTTGGCTGGGTCTAGTCGGACCCAATCTGTGGTGGGCTCTCGCTCTCTCCGTGGTCTACGCCGTCGGCGTGTTCCGCTACGTATAGAGGGGGAAACTGTTGGAACGGCGGCGTGCCGGCCGCCGATCCAGATCGCACTTTGAACTTTAACAGTGGAGGAAATACATGCGACGGCAATTCTTGACATCAACAACTGCGCTTGTCCTGTTGCTCGGGGCAAGCAATGCCTATGCCGGAATGGACGAGGCCAAGGCCTTCCTCGATAAGGAAATCGGGCCCCTTTCGACGCTTTCGCGCGCCGACCAGGAAGCCGAGATGCAATGGTTCATCGATGCCGCGAAACCTTTCGCCGGCATGGATATCAAGGTGGTTTCCGAAACCATCGCCACGCATCAGTATGAATCGCAGGTGCTCGCGCCGGCCTTTACGGCCATCACCGGCATCAAGGTTACGCATGACGTCATCCAGGAAGGCGACGTCGTCGAGAAGATCCAGACCCAGATGCAGACCGGCCAGAACCTCTATGACGGCTGGGTCAACGATTCGGATCTGATCGGCACGCACTGGCGCTACCAGCAGGTGCGCAACCTGACCGACTGGATGGCAGGCGACGGCAAGGATGTCACCAACCCGAATCTCGACCTGAAGGATTTCATCGGCACCTCGTTCACCACCGCGCCCGACAAGAAACTCTACCAGCTTCCCGACCAGCAGTTCGCGAATCTCTACTGGTTCCGTTACGACTGGTTCAACGACGAGAAGAACAAGGCGGACTTCAAGGCCAAATACGGCTACGACCTCGGCGTGCCGGTCAATTGGTCGGCCTATGAGGACATCGCCGAGTTCTTCACCGGCCGCGAGATCGATGGCAAGAAGGTCTACGGCCATATGGATTATGGCAAGAAGGACCCGTCGCTCGGCTGGCGGTTCACCGACGCCTGGCTGTCGATGGCCGGCAATGGCGACAAGGGCATTCCAAACGGTCTGCCCGTCGACGAATGGGGCATCAAGGTCGATGAGAATTCGCGTCCGGTCGGTTCCTGCACGGCGCGCGGCGGCGACACCAATGGTCCGGCTTCCGTCTACGCCATCCAGAAGTACCTCGATTGGCTGAAGGCCTATGCACCGGCGGAAGCCCAGGGCATGACCTTCTCCGAGTCAGGGCCGGTGCCGGCGCAAGGCGCGGTTGCCCAGCAGATCTTCTGGTATACCGCCTTCACCGCCAGCATGGTCGACGCCAGCGCCAAGGCGGTGCTGAACGACGACGGCACGCCGAAGTGGCGCATGGCGCCGTCGCCGCATGGCGTCTACTGGAAGGACGGCATGAAGCTCGGCTATCAGGACGTCGGTTCCTGGACGCTGATGAAGTCGACGCCGACCGACCGCGCCAAGGCCGCTTGGCTGTACGCGCAGTTCGTCACCTCGAAGACGGTCGACGTGAAGAAGAGCCATGTCGGCCTGACCTTCATCCGCGAGAGCACGATCCACGACAAGAGCTTCACCGAACGTGCGCCAAAGCTCGGCGGCTTGATCGAGTTCTACCGCTCGCCGGCGCGCGTCCAGTGGTCGCCGACCGGCACCAACGTGCCGGACTATCCGAAGCTGGCACAGCTCTGGTGGCAGGCGATCGGCGATGCTTCGTCGGGTGCCAAGAGCGCGCAGGAAGCAATGGACTCGCTCTGCGCCGAGCAGGAAAAGGTGATGAGCCGCATCGAGAAGTCGGGCGTCCAGGGCGATATCGGCCCGAAGATGGCCGAAGAGCATGACCTCGCCTATTGGAACGCCGACGCGGTCAAGAAGGGCAATCTCGCTCCTCAGCTCAAGATCGAGAACGAGAAGGAAAAGCCGGTCACCATCAACTACGACGAGCTGGTGAAGAGCTGGCAGCAATAGGACCGTTTGATGCGGGCGTTCGCGCCCGCATCGCCATACTCAGGGGAGGCGGCATGTTGCCGTCTCCCCTGTTTGCGTGAACGGCTCCGCGCCATCTGGCGTCGAGACACCGTTGCACCTTGAATTCGCTTCGACGGGAGAGAGAATGACCGGATATATCCTTGCAATCGACCAGGGGACGACATCGAGCCGGGCGATCCTGTTCGACGACAAGATGAAGGTCGTCGGCAGCGGGCAAAAGGAATTCACCCAATATTATCCGGCCTCCGGCTGGGTCGAGCACGATCCCGAAGAGATATGGGCAAGTGTCGTGGAAACGGTGAAGGCCGCACTGAAGACAGCCGGCCGCAACGCGGCGGAAGTCGCCGCGATCGGCATCACCAACCAGCGCGAAACCGTCGTCATCTGGGACAAGGAGACCGGCAAGCCGATCCACAACGCGATTGTCTGGCAGGACCGCCGCACCGCGCCGCTATGCCAGAAACTGAAGCAGCTGGGGCTGGAGAAGAAGTTCACGAAAAAGACCGGCCTGCTGCTCGATCCCTATTTCTCCGGCACCAAGATCGCCTGGATGCTGGACAAGGTGAAGGGCGCCAGAAAACGCGCCGAGAAGTGCGAACTGCTGGCTGGCACCATCGACAGTTTCCTGATTTGGCGCCTGACTGGCGGCAAGGTCCACGCCACTGACGCCACCAATGCCTCGCGCACACTGGTCTACAACATCGAACAAAACGCCTGGGATGACGAGCTGCTGGCCATACTCGGCATACCTGCAAGAATGCTGCCGCAGGTGAAAGATTGTGCCGATGATTTTGGAATCACAGACAAAAGCCTGTTTGGTGCAGAGATCAGAATCCTCGGTGTGGCCGGCGACCAGCATGCGGCGGCGATCGGCCAGGCCTGTTTCGAGCCAGGCATGATGAAATCTACCTACGGCACCGGTTGCTTCGCACTGCTCAACACCGGCAGCGATCTAGTGCGTTCGAAGAACCGGCTTTTGACCACCATCGCCTACAGGCTGAACGGCAAGACCACCTATGCACTGGAGGGCTCGATCTTTATCGCCGGCGCCGCCGTGCAGTGGCTGCGGGACGGCATCAAGGTGATCGGCAAGGCCGAGCAGAGCGGCAAATTGGCGGCGGACGCCGATCCGACGCAGAACGTCTATCTGGTGCCGGCTTTCGTCGGGCTCGGCGCACCGCACTGGGATGCCGAGGCGCGCGGCGCCATCTTCGGGCTGACCCGCAATTCGGGGCCGGCGGAATTTGCCCGCGCGGCACTGGAATCCGTTGCGTTCCAAACGCGCGATCTGCTTGACGCCATGCGGAAGGACTGGAAGGGCGCCTCGGTCAAGACCGTGCTCAGGGTCGATGGCGGCATGGTGGCGTCGGACTGGACCATGCAGCGGCTGGCCGACATTCTCGATGCGCCTGTCGACCGGCCGACAATTCTCGAGACGACCGCGCTTGGTGCGGCATGGCTGGCCGGCTCGAAGGCCGGTGTCTGGCCGAAGGCGCGGGAATTCGCCAGGAGTTGGGTGCTCGAGCGCCGGTTCAAGCCGGACATGGATGCTTCGACACGTGCCGCCAAGCTGGCCGGTTGGCGCCACGCTGTGCGCAGGACGCTAAGCGTGCAATAAGCAGGAATGGCACCGGCTTCGCACTCATGAAAAACCCGCGCCGTTTCGGGCGCGGGCTTGTAGCCTCTAATCAAACACTCAGTAAGGCGACCGGCACTGCCGACGCGGACCGTAGTTGGGCTGATACGTATTGTCGGAGGCACGATAGCTTCGATAATGGTCGTAGCACCACTGCACGTGTGCATCGCCACGATAGACACGATTCTGGTTGACAATCGCGCCGGTGATCAGCGCTCCGGTAGCAAACGCGGCCAGCGGGAACCAGAAGTCGCCGTGGCGGCGGTAGCCCGGACGGTAGTAGCGATAGCCGCGATGGCCACGCCAGTACATGCCGTCGTCACGCGAAAAATTGCGGCGGAAATCGCGACGCGAGAAATCGCGATTGAAATTCCGGTGCCTCCGCCACGGCTCGTACTGGATAGTCTGGACATTCGAGGTGAGCCCCTGGGCAGGGGGCGCATAGCTGGGCTGAGCGTTGACTGGCACGATCTCCGCGGCAGCGAATGAGATCGAAAGGGTGGTCGCCAGCAGGCCCGACATGATCCTATTCATGATCTTCTCCTTGA
The DNA here is from genome assembly GCF_040317515.1 of Mesorhizobium sp. M1428. Lineage (NCBI taxonomy): Bacteria > Pseudomonadati > Pseudomonadota > Alphaproteobacteria > Hyphomicrobiales > Phyllobacteriaceae > Mesorhizobium > Mesorhizobium sp. M1428. The sequence goes on along the minus strand of NZ_JAMYKT010000005.1, from coordinate 210,861 downwards.
AACGCGTGTCCCTTGTCGCGGAAAAACGGGCAGGCTGCGCAAATTGTTCCGCCAAAAATCCCAAGTTGCTGATCTGTAAAGGTTCTCCCGATTGGTTGCTTGCGCTTGTCCCGCAAAGCACGAGCTTCGGCCTTGCGCCAGAGGGAGGCAGTTCCGTCAATGCCTAAGCGGACCGCACGGCATGATGACACAGCAGGAAAGTCCGGTTTGGGAGCCGTCTTTTTCCGGTTGACCGGCAGAGGCACTCTCCCTATGTTCCGCGCAATTTCGAGGGCGGCCTTTCTGAGCCCGCGGGAGCGCGTAGCTCAGCCGGTAGAGCAACTGACTTTTAATCAGTAGGTCATGGGTTCGAATCCCATCGCGCTCACCAATCCAGATTGTGTACGGCCCGGAGACATGGGTAACAGTTTGTACTTAAACCTCGTGCCGAACGCATGCGGTGGCCTTAGCCGCCCGCGCCATCGTCCATCATCGTGCCGGTGAGCGCCTCATAAGCTCTGCTGCATAGCTGTGAATGCGGACAATCCTTCACGATAAGCACTGGCACCACGGTAAGAACCGCTGCGGCAAGGATTTGTAGGCAAAGACCGACGGCGCTTACCTTCCTGCCGAACACACCGGCCAGGAAAAAGTAGAGACCCTGGGCCATGCAGGCTGCCGCCAGAATGCCCAGAAGCGTGCTGGTCGCTCTTGCGAAGGGCGTTATGTAGCCGTCGGGAAACCCAGCATGCCGAGATCCATCGACCATTGCAGCGCCAGCATGAGGCTCAGCGCTGACCAGACAAGGGTCGTCGTACGAGCGAACAGCGTCTGCTTTGGTTTGTTGCTCGGATCGGCCATCGGGATCACGTCGGAATTGCTTGCCGGGGCATGCGCAAGCTCTCGGTCAGATCAGCGAGACGTTGCCGCCGGCATGGCGTTCGAGCCGGCCGGCTAGGTCGAGCTCCAGCAGCACCATGAACACTTGGGCGGGATGCAGGCCGGTGTGGCGGATGATCTCGTCCACTGCTACCGGCGTCGGGCCGAGCGCCTCAACGACGCGGTCGCGGTCGTCCTCGCGCGGCGGCGGTGTTGCCGAAAAGTCGGGCGGCTCTTCAAGCGGCGATGTCCTTGGCGCCCAGTCGCCGACCAGCGGCGCGATCGCACTGGTGACATCGGCGGCCTCGGTCACAAGGGTGGCGCCATCCTTGAGCAGGCCATTGGTGCCGGCGGCGCGCGGATCGAGCGGCGAACCGGGAACGGCGAAGACCAGGCGGCCCATCTCGCCCGCCAGCCGGGCGCTGATCAGCGAGCCGGAGCGCTGTGCGGCCTCGACCACCACCAATCCCAATGCAGCGCCGGCGACGAGCCGGTTGCGGCGCGGAAAATCCTGTGCGCGCGGCTGCCAGCCAAACGGCATTTCGGAGATGATGGCGCCACCGCGCTCGGCGATCTCGTCGCACAGGCCGGCATTTTCGGGCGGGTAGGGCAAATCGAGGCCGCCGGCGAGCACGCCGATCGTGCCGGTCGAAAGGCTGCCCTGGTGCGCGGCCGTATCGATGCCGCGCGCCAAACCGGAGACGATGCCATAGCCGTCACGGCCAAGGTCCGTCGCCAGCATCCGCGCCATCTTGATGCCGGCCAGCGATGCGTTGCGCGCGCCGACGATGGCGACCGCTGGCAAGCGGAACACCGCGCTATTGCCCTTGACCGCAAGCAGCGGCGGCGGATGATCCATGCTTTTCATCAGCGGCGGATAATCCGCCTCGCCGATGCCGACGAAACGGGCGCCGGCCCGCCGGGCCGTCTCCAGCTCGGCCTCGGCCTCCGCAATGGACGGGATGCGGACGACTTTTTTGGCGCCACCCGAAATCATCAGCTCGGGCAGCATCGATAACGCTGCTTCGGCCGAACCGAACCGGTTGATCAGGTCGCGAAAGGAAGCCGGGCCGACATTCGGCGTGCGGATCAGACGAAGCCAGCTCAGCCGCTGCCGGTCGCTGAGGCGCGGCCCGGCGTCGGGCTCGCTCACTCCTTGGCCCCGATCTTACCCTCGGTGCCGGCAAGCAGCCGCGCAATGTTGGCGCGGTGCTTTACGATGACGATGAGGCTCATCGCCGCAAAAAGCCCGGCAATCTGCTGCGTGCTCAGGAAATACAGGGCTACGGGCACGACGACCGCTGCCGTCAGTGCCGCAAGCGAGGAGAAGCGGAACAGGATGGCCACCGCCAGCCAGACGACGGCGAAGATCAGCGCCACCTGCCAGGCAAGGCCGATAAGCACGCCAAGGTAAGTGGCGACGCCCTTGCCGCCCTTGAAGCCGAGCCAGACCGGAAAGAGATGACCTAAAAACGCGCCGAACCCGGCCCAAAGTCCGAGTTCGGGCGCAAAGCGGCCTGCGATCAACACCGCCGCGGTGCCCTTCAGCGCATCGAGCAGAAGTGTGGCCGCGGCCAAGCTCTTGTTGCCGGTGCGCAGCACGTTGGTGGCGCCGATGTTGCCGGAGCCTATGTTGCGCACGTCGCCGAGGCCGGCGGCACGGGTGATCAGCAGGCCAAACGGGATCGAGCCGAGAAGATAGCCGAACACCAATGCCAAGACGGGACTGTAAGCCATTGTTCCCCCGAACTTTCCTTGGCTAAGCGGATTCTAAGGCGTGACGCCTGTTTTCGTCCTACGCCGAAAACACTGTGCGGCCCGCCACCATCGTTTGCAAGACCTTGCCTTGCAGTCGCGCGCCTTCGAAACAGGTGTTTTTCGAGCGTGAGCGGATGCCGCTCTCGCTGACGACCCATGGTTCGTCCAGATCGATGAGCGCAAGGTCGGCCAATGCCCCCGGTTTCAGCGTGCCGCCGGGCAGTCCGAACAATCTTGCCGGCGCGGTCGACAGTGTCTCGACCAGCCGGAGCAGCGTCACGTCGCCATTGTGATACAGCCGCAGCGCTGCGCCCAATAATGTTTCCAGCCCGATGGCGCCGGCCGCGGCATCGGCAAAGGGCAGGCGCTTGGTGTCGACGTCCTGCGGGTCGTGCGAGGAGACGATGAGGTCGATGGTGCCGTCCTTGACCGCCTCGATCATCGCCAGCCGGTCTTCCTCGGCGCGCAGCGGCGGCGTCAGCCGGAAGAAGGTGCGGTACTCGCCGACATCGTTCTCGTTGAGTGACAAATTGTGGATCGACACGCCTGATGTGACATTGGCGCCATCGGCTTTCGCGCGCGCTACCGCGCTTGCCGCCATAGCCGTCGAGATCTTGGCAGCGTGATAGGCGCCGCCGGTCAGCCGAGCCAATGCGAGATCGCGCTCCAGGGGGATCGATTCGGCTTCGCGCGGAATGCCGGCAAGGCCAAGCCAGCTTGCGTAAAGGCCTTCGTTCATGACGCCGGCCGAAGCGAGGTCGGCGTCCTGGGTTTCATGCGCGATGACGCCGCCGAAATCGCGCGCATAGGTCAGCGCGCGGCGCATCACCAGCGCGCTGGCAATAGAATGGCGGCCGTCGGTGAAGGCGACCGCTCCAGCCTCGCGCAGCAGGCCGAATTCGGTCATCTCGCGGCCTTCCAGCCCCTTGGTGATCGCTGCCGCCGGAAAGATGTTGACGATTGCGGTGTCCTTGGCGGTGCGCAGCACGAACTCGACCAATGCGACATTGTCGATCACCGGGTCGGTATCGGGCATCATAACGACTGAGGTGACGCCGCCGGCCGCCGCAGCGATGCTCGCGGAAGCAATGGTTTCGCGGTGTTCGCCGCCCGGTTCGCCGATGAAGACACGCGCATCGATCAGGCCGGGAATGATAGTCTTGCCGGCGCAGTCGATGATGGCGGCGCCTTCGGGCGTGCCCTGGTTCAAGGCCGCCTTGCCGGCCGCAACGATTTTGCGGCCTTCGACTATGACGGTGCCGACCTCATCGATGCCGCGCGACGGGTCGACGATGCGGGCGCGGCTGAAGACCGTTATGCTCATCAGCCGCGGCCCTCGTGGTTTCGACGGGGGTCGAGCAGCGCTTCCATCACCGCCATGCGCACGGCGACGCCCATCTCAACCTGTTCCTGGATGACGCTTTGCGGGCCGTCGGCGATCTCCGAGGCGATCTCGACGCCGCGGTTCATCGGCCCGGGATGCATGACCAGCGCGCCGTCCTTGGCTGCTTTCAGCTTCTCGGCGTCGAGGCCGAAATAGCGGAAATATTCGCGCACCGACGGTACGAAAGCGCCTTCCATGCGTTCGCGCTGCAGGCGCAGCATCATCACCACGTCGGCGTCCTTCAGACCCTCGGCCATCGAGCGGGTGACGATGACGCCCATCTTCTCGATGCCGGCGGGCAAAAGCGTCGAAGGGGCGACGACCCTGACCTGGGCACCAAGCGCGTTGAGCAGAATGATGTTGGAGCGGGCCACGCGCGAATGCAGGATGTCGCCGCAGATCGCCACGATCAGCTTCGACAGCGGACCCTTGGCGCGGCGGATGGTCAGTGCGTCGAGCAGCGCCTGGGTGGGGTGCTCATGGGCGCCGTCGCCGGCGTTGACCACCGAACAGCCGACCTTCTGGGCAAGAAGTGCTGCCGCGCCGGCCGATTGATGGCGGATGATCAATATGTCGGGGCGCATGGCGTTCAGCGTCATTGCGGTATCGATCAGCGTCTCGCCCTTCTTCACCGAAGAGCTCGCCACCGACATGTTCATGACGTCGGCGCCGAGCCGTTTGCCGGCCAGCTCGAATGACGATTGCGTACGCGTCGAGGCTTCGTAGAAGAGATTGATCTGGGTGCGGCCGCGCAGCGTCGATGTCTTCTTGTCCGATTGCCGCGAGATGGCAACGGCCCGGTCCGCCCGGTCGAGCAGAAGCTCGATGTCGGCGGGGGAAAGATCGCGGATGCCCAGAAGATGGCGGTGGGGATAAAGCGGCAGGGACGATGCGTCGGTCATCTCAAGTCGCTGCTATAGGGGGGAGGCTCCGCGGCTGCAAGCACCGGCTTTGGAATGGATTGGTTCTCCCCGGTATTTTCGTCGCGCGCCGCTGGCCATAGGCTATAAACCGCCTTGGCTTTGGATTCGCAGCCTTCAGGTGATAAGGACGAAGCGTGACTGACGACGTGACCAACCAGCCGCCGCCGCTGGCCGGCGGCAACGCCTGGCGGGGCGATCCGTTGCTGATCCAGCTTGCCGAGCGCTTTTCCGATCCGGTGCGCAAGGACCTCGACGGGCTTGGCCGTTTCGTTCTGACCCATGAGGCGCAGGAACTGGCCCGTCTTGCCAATGTCGAGACGCCGAAGCTCAGGACCCACGACCGCCAGGGCCGGCGCATCGACCAGGTCGAGTTCCATCCCGCCTATCACGCGCTCATGCGCCGCTCTGTTGCCAACGGGCTGCATTCGTCGGTCTGGGAGAATGGCGACGCCGAGATCGGCCGACGCCACCAGGTGCGCGCTGCACGCTTTTACCTCACGGCTGAGCTCGAGACCGGACATCTCTGCCCGATCACCATGACCAGCGCTTCGCTGGCAGCGCTGATGGCCAGCCCGAAGCTGTTTCGCGAGTGGGCGCCTCGGGTGACGACGCGCAAATACGATCAAAGCCAAAAGCCTCCGGTCGAAAAAGCCGGGCTGACACTCGGCATGGGCATGACCGAGAAGCAAGGCGGCACCGATGTCCGTGCCAACGTCACCAGGGCCGAGCGCGCCGGCAGCGGGTTTTATCGCCTGACCGGCCACAAATGGTTCATGTCGGCGCCGATGTCGGATGCCTTCCTGGTGCTCGGACAGGTGCCGGAGGGACTGTCATGCTTTCTCGTGCCCCGCTTGCTCGGCGACGGATCTGGCAACGGCTTCCGTTTTCAACGGCTGAAGGACAAGCTCGGCAATCGATCCAACGCCTCGTCGGAGGTGGAATTCGTCAATGCCATCGGCGAGATGGTCGGCGAGCCCGGCGCCGGCGTGAAGACGATCATGGACATGGTAACCCTGACGCGGCTCGACTGTGCCGTCGCCTCGTCGGCGATCATGCGGGCCGGACTGGCCGAGGCCGTCCACCACACGCGCAACCGCAAGGTGTTTGGAACCAATCTGATCGAGCAGCCGCTGATGCAGCGTGTGCTGGCCGATATGGCGCTCGACGTTGCCGCCGCTACCGCGCTGTCGTTCCGGCTGGCGCGCTCCTTCGACGAGGCGGCCGGCGACCGCGGCGAGGCGGCCTTCGCCCGCGCCATGACGCCGGTGGTCAAATACTGGGTCTGCAAGATTGCGCCGCCGCTGCTCTATGAAGCGATGGAGTGCCTCGGCGGCAATGGCTATGTCGAGGAGGGACCGCTCGCCCGCTACTATCGCGAAGCTCCGGTCAACGCGATCTGGGAAGGTTCAGGCAATGTCATGGCGCTCGACGTGTTGCGCGTGCTCGGCCGCGCGCCAGGCCTGTTCGACGACGTGCTGGCCGGCATCGACCGCGATCTCGGCGCCGGCGGACGCGGCACCGTCGGCGTGCTCAAGGCGGCAATGCAGGTCGCAGCAACCGACGAGGGCTCGGCGCGGCTCTTGACCGAGCAATTGGCATTGTCGGCGGCGGCGGCAGAGCTTCGCAGGCTGGGGGCAGGGCGGATCGCCGACGCCTTCGTCGAAACGCGCCTCGCCGGCCAGTGGCGCAATACCTATGGCATGATCGATTCGCGCCATGATGCGCGCATGATCATCGATACGCTCTACCCGCCGATCAACTAAGGGCCGTCGCCCTATTCGCTGCCGCTCTCGCGACCCTGTGGATGGCCGTTAACCTTAACGAATGGTTTCCATTGCGGCGGCCGGTGGCAAAGCCCACTGTTATGGTTAAGGCAAGGATTGTTCAGCTTGAGCGGCTTTGCCCTGCGAAGCAGGAGCGTCATGCGGCATATTCTGAGCTCTTTTCTGGCATTGCATTGGGCGGCCGTTTTCGCCCTGCTGGCGTTCATCTGCATCGACGGGAATCGAGGCGTGGCGACGGCCCTTGGCGTGCTGGGCGTTCCAGTCCAGAACACTCGATTTGCCGATCTCGAAAACGCCGTCGTCGTGGCGCCGCTCGCCGTGGCACTGCTTGTCGTCGCGGTGCTGTTCTGCTGGGCCTTTGTTGAAGCACTGACCAGCGACACGACCAACCCGGATCCGGCCGACAGCGTCGTGCGAATCGCCTTCATCTCCGCCTTGGGCGTGCTGTCGCTGATAGTCATCGGCGGCGCCGCGCAAGGCATCAATGGGCTGTTCATGGTTGTCGCGGTGCAATTGGCGGCACTTCTGGCGTCCTATGTCGCGATGCTCGCCGAGCGGCGGTCGGCCGTTGCCGCGGCAGTTCCCGGAACCGGCGAAATCCGAGCGGCCGCGCATGTCATGGCCAAGGCAGCGGCGCATAATTCCTCGCTTGCCCGCATTTCCGGCCGGCTGGATTCGAGGGATGACCGCTGATGCGCACCTTGTTCGCGCTGTGGGCGGCTCCGCTCCTCTTGTTTTGGGGCTGGTTCTTCCTGTCGCTCAACGACATCAATTTCGGCTATGTCATGCTGAGCCGCCAATTGCACGATCTCGTCTTCCAGCTCTATGGACAGATGCTGGGCGTCGATCCGGCGCTTATTCCGGGCATGGTGGCGAAAGCTTGCGTATTCGACGGGCTGCTGCTGATGGCGTTCTGGGCATTTCGCCGCCGCAACGCAATTGGCGGCTGGATCACGGCGATGCGCAACCGCTATTTCGACCAGGCATCGACGCCGAGCGCCTGAAGCCGGTCGAGAACGCCCTGGAGGATGAAGGCGGCCGCCGCTGAATCGATCTTGCCGGCGCGTTTCTTGCGGGAAAAATCCATCTCGATCAGCGTCCGCTCGGCCGCCACCGTCGACAGCCTTTCGTCCCAAAAGACGAACGGCAGATCGGTCAATCCAGCCATGTTGCGGACGAAAGCGCGGGATTTTTGGGCGCGCGGGCCTTCCGAGCCGTCCATGTTGATGGGGAGGCCGATCACCACGGCGCCGGCATTTTCCTTCTGTAGCAGAGCGAGCAGCACTGCGGCATCGAGCGAGAATTTTCTGCGCATGATGACAGGGCGCGGGTGCGCGAAGGACAAGCCGCGGTCGGAAACCGCCACGCCGATCGTCTTGTCGCCGAGGTCGAGACCAGCCAGGGTCTTGCCGCCGCCGAGCCGGGCCGGCAACTCTTCGATGGTGATGATGCCCAACGGCTTTTCCTTTGACCGCGACGCCGCACGTCCTATACGCGCAAAGCGTGCGTGGCGCTTTAATTTCGCCGTCGGCGTTCTATCCTCTACCGAAGCAAAAATCGAGGAAAGCATTGATGAAACTGACCTGGTACGGACATTCGGCATTCCGAATTGAAATCGAAGGCGCGAAAATCCTCATCGACCCCTATCTGGTCGGCAATCCGTCATGGACAGGCGGCTGGGAAGGGCCGGCCGAAGGGGTCACGCACGTGTTGCTCACCCATGGCCACAGCGACCACATCAGCGGCGCCATCGAAGTGCTCAAGAAGACCGGCGCGATGCTGGTCGCCAATTTCGAGATTTGCATGTACCTGGTCGGCAAGGGCGTCGGTGACAAGCAGATCAATCCCGGCAATATCGGCGGTACGGTCGATTGCGGCGGCTTCACCACCACCTTCGTTCAGGCCCTGCACTCATCGTCCTTTTCGGGCGAGGGCGGCCAGAATACCTATCTCGGCAATCCGGGTGGGCTCGTCCTGCACTTCCCCGAGGACCAGACGCTTTATCATATGGGCGACACCGACATTTTTTCCGACATGGCGCTGATCAACGAATTGCATGAACCGAAGATCGGCATCGTGCCGATCGGCGACCGCTTCACCATGGGTGGGGCGGTAGCAGCCCTTGCCTGCCAGCGTTTCTTCAAGTTCGAGACCGTCGTTCCCGCCCACTTCGGCACGTTTCCGATGATCGACCAGACCGCCGACAAATTCGTGGCCGGGCTGGACGGATCGGGCGTGAAAGTGGCGTTGCCGAAGATCGGCGAGACGATTACGCTGTAAAGAAAGCTGATCCGGAACGATACGATGCGCTTGAGAAATTCTCTTTGCATTTCCATGCTGGTTGCCGCGTCGCCGGCGCTGGCGGCGGAGGATTTCATCGAGGGCATCTATCTGCAATCGGAGGACCTCTGCGCGCAGGCCAAAAAGGATACGCTGCAGACGGTGATCGAGGGCGGCAATATCGTGCTGTCGGCAAATGGCCTGGAAAGCATCGAATATAATTGTGAATTCCTGCAAATCACCAAAGCGACACGTTCACCAAGCTGGGCGGTGACCGCCATATGCCAGGAGCCGGGCTACGTCTTTCCGGATGTGCTCTCACTGACACAGATGAGCCCGAAGCAGATCGACCTGGTATCGGTTCGGCCTGCCACCGACGAAGGCGAGCAGAGCGGCAACGGCGGCAGTTATTTCCTCTGCGACGGCGTGGCGATGCCATAGGGCAGTTGTCGGCACGATGCATGTTGCGCGGCACGCGCTACGTCGCTATAGCGCTGGTTTTCCCCGAGGCACGAACATGTCCGTTGATATTAAAACCGTGAAGCGCGTTGCGCATCTTGCCCGCATTGCGGTGAGCGAAGAGGATGCAGAGCGCATGACCGGCGAACTGAACGCTATTTTGGGCTTTGTCGAGCAGTTGAACGAGGTCGATGTTTCCGGCGTCGAGCCGATGACCTCGGTCACGCCGATGGCAATGAAAAAGCGCCAGGACATCGTCACCGACGGCGGCAAGGCAGCCGACATCGTCGCTAATGCACCGGCGACCGAAGAGAATTTCTTCCTTGTGCCGAAGGTCGTGGAGTAGCAGGCCGATGGCAATCGAGATCGCCGCGGAGACGCCGCTGCAGGACGACGTGCGCGGGCTGGTCGAGGAGCTCAATGCCACATTGCTGGAGCTGACGCCGCCGGAGCATTGCTACCATTTGACGGTCGAGCAGATGGCGGACCGCGACACGACCGTCTTCATCGCCCGCGATAACGGTCTTGCCATCGGTTGCGGCGCACTGAAGCGCCACGATGCCACGGTGGGCGAGGTCAAGCGTATGTATACGCGACCTTCGCATCGCGGCCGCAAGATCGGCGCAAAGATTGTCGAGCGTATCGAGGCGGCGGCGCGCCAAGACGGGCTTAAGCGTCTGGTGCTGGAGACGGGGGACCGTCATCCCGCCGCCTGGACCGTCTACGAACGCGCCGGTTTTTCGCGCTGCGGCCCGGTACTGGATTATCCCGATTCCGAGTGGTCGGTGTTTTACGAAAAGAGCCTTGCCTGATGAGCGACCTGACCCAGCTGACGATTTCGCAGGCCCGCGCCAAATTGCGTTCCAGGGAGATCACCGCCACCGAAATCACCGAAGCCTATCTATCGGCGATCGAGCGAGCCAATCCGGCGCTCAATGCCTATGTCGTGGTTACCGACGACAAGGCGCGCGACATGGCCAAGGCCTCCGACGCGAAACTGGCCAAGGGCGAGGGCGGGTCGCTCGAGGGTATCCCGCTCGGCATCAAGGATTTGTTCGGCACCGAAGGTGTCCACACCCAAGCCTGCAGCCATGTGCTGGATGGCTTCAAGCCGCGCTATGAATCGACTATCACCGCCAATCTGTGGGCGGATGGCGCCGTCATGCTCGGCAAGCTCAACATGGACGAGTTCGCGATGGGCTCGTCCAACGAGACCTCGTATTACGGGCCCGTCATCAACCCGTGGCGGCGTTCGCGCCTCGACACGGTGGTGATGCCGACGACACATCAGGGCGAGGGCGGCTTCGTTTCGGCGGGCGGCACCAGGACCGCGCGCACGTTGGACAATGCCCAACTGGTGCCGGGCGGTTCGTCCGGTGGCTCTGCATCAGCGGTCTCGGCCTTCCTGTGCGCAGGCGCCACCGCCACCGACACCGGCGGCTCGATCCGCCAGCCCGCCGCCTTCACTGGCACAGTCGGCATCAAGCCGACCTATGGCCGCTGTTCGCGCTGGGGCATCGTTGCCTTCGCCTCGTCGCTCGACCAGGCCGGGCCGATCGCGCGCGACGTACGCGACGCCGCGATCCTGTTGAAGTCGATGGCTTCGGTCGACCCGAAGGATACGACGTCCGTCGACCTGCCAGTGCCGGACTACGAGGCGGCGATCGGCCGCCCGATCAAAGGCATGAAGGTCGGCATTCCAAAGGAATATCGTGTCGACGACATGCCCGCGGAGATCGAGGCGCTGTGGCAGAAAGGCATTGCCTGGCTGAGGGATGCCGGTGCCGAGATCGTCGATATCTCGCTGCCGCACACGAAATACGCGCTGCCGGCCTATTACATTGTGGCGCCCGCCGAAGCTTCGTCCAACCTCGCCCGTTACGACGGCGTCCGCTATGGCTTGCGGGTGCCCGGCAAGGACATTGTCGACATGTATGAAAAGACCCGCGCCGCCGGCTTCGGGCGCGAGGTCAAGCGCCGCATCATGATCGGCACCTATGTGCTTTCCGCCGGCTACTACGATGCCTACTATCTGCAGGCGCAGAAAGTTCGAACCCTGATCAAGCGTGACTTCGAAAACGTGTTTGCCGCAGGCGTCGACGTCATCCTGACGCCGGCAACGCCGTCCGCCGCCTTCGGCATCGCCGACGAGGACATGGCCGCCGACCCGGTCAAGATGTATCTCAACGACATCTTTACGGTGACGGTGAACATGGCCGGCCTGCCCGGCATAGCGGTTCCGGCCGGGCTCGACGCCAAGGGGCTGCCGCTCGGCCTGCAGCTGATCGGCCGGCCCTTCGACGAGGAAACGCTGTTCCAGACCGCCCATGTCATCGAACAGGCGGCCGGCACATTTCAGCCGGAAAAATGGTGGTAGGATCGTTTCTCATCGGAGGGGGTGAGGGATGTTCTTCTATGTCTCCAAGGTTATCGGGTTCTTCGTCGAGCCGTTGAATCTCGCGATCTTTCTGCTGCTGGCGGGGATGGTCGCGGCGATGCTCGGGCGGCGACGGTTGGCGACCGCCGGCAGCACTCTTGCCTTCCTCATCCTTGTTGTTTCGACATGGAGCCCGCTCGGACCCATGATGCTCAATCCGCTGGAGGAGCGCTTCCCCAGGCCGCCGCTGCCGGAAAAGGTTGACGGTATCATCGTGCTTGGCGGCAGTCTGGATGGCGCCGTCAATCTGGTGCGTGGCGGCTATGAAATGAACGCCAGCGGCGACCGGATGGTCGAGGCTGCCGTGCTGGCGCGGCGGTTTCCGACAGCGAAAGTCGTTATCTCCGGTGGCAGCGTCGAAACGTTCCGCGGCGGCGAAGGCGATGCAGATACTGCGCCGCGTCTTTTTGCCGCTTTCGGCGTGGCGGCCGATCGGCTGATCCTCGAGAACAAATCCCGCAGCACCTACGAGAATGCTGTCTTCACCAGGGAACTGGTGACGCCGAAACCGGGGGAGACATGGCTGCTGGTGACCTCGGCCTTCCACATGCCACGCGCCAAGGCGCTGTTCGACAAAGCTGGCTTTTCGACCGTTCCGTGGCCGGTCGACTATCGCACCTCCGGCAGGGAAAGCATCGGCACCTTGCCTTATCCCGGCGACTGGCTGGAGGTCACCACTGTTGCGATCCGCGAATGGATTGGGCTCACCGCCTATTGGCTGTCGGGCCGCATCGATCGGCCTTTTCCCGGACCGGGCGGCTGACCGAGCACCGCCTGCCGCGCCGCCGAGAAAAACTGGCGGCGCACCAGTACCGCCAGAAGCAGCAGCGTCGATAGCACGAAGACTGTGGGATCGACGAACCAACCGAGATAGCCGATCGAGAAGAACACGCCGCGCAGGCCCGAATTGAAGTGCTTTCCGGCCAGCATGTTCATGCGCGCGGCACGCCACACCGCCGTTTCGGTGACCGGATTGCGCGACGCCTCGCCATGTGGAATCGGCACGGCGCCGATCAGGATCGAGCAATAGTTGAACAGCCGGTAAGCCCAGCCGAACTTGAAGAAGGAAAAGGCCAGGATCAGCACCAGCCCGAACACCTTCGTCTGGAAGGCCGCGCGTGAGGACGTGGCGCCAAACGGCAGGTCGCTCAGTACGGTCAGAACCTGATCCGAGGCGCCGAGCAGGGCAAAACAGCCGCCGATCGCAATCAGCGAACTGGAGGCAAAGAAGGCGGTCCCCTGTTGCAGGCCGCTCATGATAGCGGTGTCGACGATGCGGATCTCGCGTTCGGCCATGGTCCGCATCCAGGCCTCGCGCTGCGCGTTCATCGCCCTCGTCAGCGACATGCGGCTGACCAGCATTCCGTCGGCGGCGAGCGTATGCAGCACCCACGCGGCAAGGAAGAACCCCAGCGCGGCAAGATCGGCCGTCGATAGATGAAAGGAATCGCTCATGCATTGCTTTTACCACAGGCGGCGCTAACGCTTCGATGGCCTAAGCTGGAATGTCGCTGCCGGAGCAAACAAGGTCGGCAGGCGCAGCGCCGCGGTCCTTAAAACAGCGGAAAACATCATGGGAATTCCTATATGTAGACCTCAACAGGGTCCCAGGAGAAAACGCCCACGTGTTCCTTTCGGTTTTCGACTTGTTCAAGATCGGCATTGGCCCATCGAGTTCGCACACGATGGGGCCGATGACGGCTGCGCGGCGGTTTCTCGACGAGATTGCGGGAGACGACTGGCCGCGCCCGGCCGGCGCCAAGGTCGACCGGATCGCGGCCAGCCTGCATGGCTCGCTCGCCTATACCGGCATCGGCCATGGCTCCGATCGTGCCGTGGTGCTCGGCCTCGCCGGCCAGACGCCGCAGACGGTGGATCCCGACCAGGCGGACGGCATCGTCGCTCGCATCGCCGCCGAGAAGCGGATTTCGCCGCCCGGCCATCCGTCCTATCGTTTCGACCCGGCAACGGATCTTGTGCTGGATCGCAAGACGCCGCTGCCGGGTCACGCCAACGGCATGGCCTTCTCTGCCTATGATGCCGGTGACCGGTTGCTGCTGAGGCGCGTCTATTATTCGATCGGCGGCGGCTTCGTAGTGTCCGAGGAAGAACTGCAGCGGATGAAAGCAAGGGGCTCGGCGACAACCGAAGGCAAGAAGGTTCCGTATCCGTTCAAGAATGCCGTCGAAATGCTATCGATGGCAGCAAAAAGCGGGCTTTCCATTGCCGAGATGAAGCGCGTCAACGAGGAGACGCAGATGTCGCGCGGGGAGCTCGACGCCGGCCTCGACGGCATCTGGAGCGCCATGAAGGGCTGCATCGAGCGCGGCCTGTCGCAAGACGGCATCATGCCGGGCGGACTGAAGGTGCGCCGCCGCGCCCGGATGCTGCACGACAAGCTGCAGGAGCAATGGCAGCAGAACCGGCCCAACCCGCTGCTCGCCAACGACTGGCTGTCGATCTATGCGATGGCGGTCAATGAGGAGAATGCCGCCGGCGGACGTGTCGTCACCGCGCCAACCAATGGGGCGGCCGGCACCCTGCCCGCAGTGCTGCGCTACTGGTTGCATTTTCATCCCGAAGCCGACCAGCCCAGCATCCGCGATTTCCTGCTGACGGCGGCGGCCGTGGGCGGCATCATCAAAACCAATGCTTCGATCTCGGGGGCGGAAGTCGGCTGCCAGGGCGAGGTCGGTTCGGCTTCGGCAATGGCTGCGGCGGGATTGTGCGCCGTCATGGGCGGCACGCCCGAGCAGGTCGAGAACGCTGCCGAGATCGCGCTGGAACATCATCTCGGCATGACCTGCGATCCGGTCGGCGGCCTGGTGCAGGTGCCGTGTATCGAGCGCAACGCGCTTGGCGCCGTCAAGGCGGTGACCGCCGCTTCGCTGGCCATCAAGGGCGACGGCGTTCATTTCGTGCCGCTCGATGCCGCGATCGAGACGATGCGCCAGACCGGCCTCGACATGAACGAAAAGTACAAGGAAACCAGCCTTGGCGGATTGGCCGTCAATGTCGTGGAGTGCTGAGCGCCATTCTGGGGGCCGGACCACCACTGTGGAGAAGTCGATCAGGCCGTTGACGCGTTCGCGTGCTGGACTAAACCTTAAACGATGTCTCTCAATCTCATAAAGCTTTGCGTCGGCTGTGACAGCGTCGAGGATCTGGAGGAGTGGATCGCCTTCCGTCTCGACGAGCGGCGCCGCGCCGGCGAACCGGCCGAGCACTATCACACCACCCGCATGGTGCCGACACGCGGCGCCGAGATTACCGACGGCGGCTCGCTCTACTGGGTGATCAAGGGCAATGTCCAATGCCGCCAGCTGATCACCGAAATCCGGCCCTTCACCGATGACAAGGGCATCGGCCGTTGCCATCTGATCCTCGATCCCGAGGTCGTGCGAACTGACTGGCAACCGCGCCGTGCATTCCAGGGGTGGCGCTACCTGAAGCAGGCGGACGCGCCGGCCGATCTCGGCAAGGGCAAAGCCGGGCTGATCGAGATGCCGCCGAAGCTCAGGCGTGAGCTTGCCGATCTCGGCCTACTCTGACGCCAAGAAACGCAGCGCCAAGACCACCAGCCGAAGCGCTTGTCCGCAGTTGCCATCATCACCGGTCCTCCAGGTCGCCTCATCTGGGCTTGCAAGCCGGGGAACAACGCCACATCTTGAATGTCATGAGCGACAAGAAGCAGTCCGTGCCTGCAAAGGCCAATCCTGCGCCGGTCGAGTCTCAATCGAGCACCGGCGAAATCGACGCGTTTCTCCGTCAGGCAAGGACGCTCGCTGCATCCGCCACCGGTTCAGGCAGGCTGATCCTGTCCCTTGACGCGACGATGAGCCGCCAGCCGACCTGGGATCTCGCCTGTGCGCTGCAGGCCGAGATGTTCGACGCCGTCGGCAAGGCCGGGGCGCTCAAGGTTCAACTTGTCTATTTTCGCGGCCTTGGCGAGTGCCGCTCCTCCGCATTCGTCACCGATACCGAAGCTCTGAAACAGCTGATGACGCGCATCGACTGCCGCAGCGGCCATACCCAGATCGGCAAGGTGCTCGCCCATGCGCTGAAACAGACGGCGGCGGCCAAGGTCAACGCGCTGGTCTATATCGGCGACGCGATGGAAGAAAACATAGATGATCTGGCCGAAAAGGCCGGCAGCCTCGGTCTGCACGGAGTTCCTGTCTTCGTCTTTCAGGAAGGTCATGATGCCGCTGCGGAAAAGGCGTTCAAGGAAATTGCGCGGCTGTCGAAAGGGGCCTGGTTCCGGTTCGATCGACGGGCTGCCGCAACCTTGGCCGGCCTGCTGTCGTCCGTCGCCGTGTTTGCGACCGGCGGGCTGAAAGCACTGGAGGCCCGGGGCAGGCCGGAGGACCGGCTGATGATCGAGCATATGCGGGGCGGCGGAAACTGATGGGCGCAATTATCGCTTTTGTAGCATTGCTTCTAGTGCTTCTCGGCACGCTCACCATCTTCCTGCGCGCCGATCCGGCGAAGCTTGCAGGCGGCATGAGAACGCTTGGACCTGTGCTGCTCGGGCTGGTCGGCGTCGCCGTGCTGCTGGTCGGGCGCGAGGGCATCGGCGGCTTGATCCTGTCGGCTGCGCTCGCCTGGTACGGCTCCATGCGCATGAATCGGCCGGCAGCCAAACTGGCACCAGGCAAGCGTTCGACAGTTCGTACCGCGGCGCTTGAGATGGAACTCGATCACGATACCGGCGGCCTCGAAGGCCTTGTGCTGGCCGGGCGCCATGAGGGCAAGATGCTTGGCTCGATGGGGCTTGCCGAATTGCAGCAACTCTATCGCGAACTCTCCGGCGATCCGGAGAGCCGCCAATTGCTAGAGACGTATCTTGACGGCAGATTTCCCATCTGGCGCAAAGACGCTGATGCGAATGGTGGCGAAGGGCTGGGTGTTGCGCCAGGTTCTGGCGCCATGACTAAGGAGGAGGCCTACAAGATCCTTGGTCTTGAAGCGGGGGCTGCCGCGGCGGATGTCCGCAAGGCGCACCGCCGCCTGATGCAGCGCCTGCACCCCGATATCGGTGGCACGTCTTTCCTGGCGGCGCGGATCAATGAAGCCAAGGACGTCTTGCTCTCCAATCACAACTAGTCTCCTTCGACGCAGAACTTTCGGGAAAGATATCGTTTCGGGCGCCGCTTACTGCTGGACGGCGTAACACTCGATCTTCTTCTTTTTCAAAGCGTTGCAGGCCTTCCAGGCAGCGGTCTTCGAACCGAAACCACCGAACCGGGCGCGGTAGTAGGTGACGCCGTCCTTGTCGAAGGCGACGGTGAAACCGGAGGCATCGGCCAGAACGGAGGGCGCCTGCTTCGTCGCCTTGTCGAGGAAAGCCTTCGCTTCGGCCTGTTTTGGCGAAGAGGCGACCTGTATTGCCCAGCCGGATGGCACCGATGCCGTGCTGACCGGATCGACCTCTGGCGCCGGTTCGGCATAGGCTGCGGCGACCCGGGCTGTCGCCACATCGTCCACTGTCGCCACGGCCGTCGTCTTGACCCTCTTGGCCTGAACGACCGGAGTGGTTTCTTCAACGACGGGCGCATTTTCCTCGACAAGGGAGGCAACGGCATCGTCGTCCGGCTTACTGTCCGGTGTCGGAGCGTCATGCTTCGGTAAAAGCACCTTGGCCAAGGCTGAAATCGGATTGCCCCCGCTAGCCTTGGCAATCAGCACGCCGCCGCCGCGCGACGACGCCTTCGGCATGTAGTCATTGATCAACCCGGCCATCTGGCTGTCGCGGCTGCCGCCGGACCTGCCGCCCATGACCACCGCTACGATGCGCCGATCGCCATCTGAGACCGAGGAGACCAGATTGTAACCGGAGGCGCGGGTGTATCCGGTCTTGATGCCGTCGACGCCCTTGATGCGTCCGAGCAGCCGGTTGTGGCCGTTGATGCGCTGCCGCCCGTAAAGAAAGGAGCGCTGCGAGAAATAGCCGTAATATTGCGGAAAATGCTCTCTCAGGGCGATGCCGAGCATCGCCATGTCGCGCGCGGTCGTGAACTGGCCGGGATCAGGCAAGCCGTTGGCGTTGCGAAAAACGGTTCCCCTCATGCCCAGAGCGCGCGCCTTGGCGGTCATCATGCGGGCGAAATTGGCTTCATTGCCGCCGAGCATCTCGCCAAGCGCCGTTGCAGAATCGTTTGCCGATTTGGTCACCATCGACAGGATCGCGGTCTCGACCGTGACCGAGCCGCCCCGCTTGACGCCGAGCTTCGTCGGCGGTTCGGCAGCGGCATTGGCCGAGAACACGACCGGGGAATTCTTGCTGATCCTGCCCTTCGCCAACGCCTCGAACGTCAGATAGAGCGTCATCATCTTGGTAAGCGATGCCGGATAGCGCCGGCCATCGGCGTCCGACGAATAAAGCACCTTGCCGGTCTTGGCATCGATGACGATGGCTGCCGACTTGGCCGCCATGGATGAAGCCGCATCCGCGACGACGAAGCTCATCGCCATAGCGAGGATCATGATCGTTTTGAGGGGGGACGCGGATTTGGAAACGAAGCCCGACAACGCCTTACGCACTGATAGTTCCTTTGAATTTCCGTTGCCTTGGAGGCGGCAAAGGGTCCTGCCTCACCTCCGGCCACGCTAACGCGGGCAGCGTTACCAATCCGTTTATGGTAACCGCCGCGTTCACCATTTTCTGCGGGATTGAGCTTCTCTTTATTCGAATCTTAGCGATTACCGGCAGCTCACGATGCGTATTGCCGCGGGAATCTTGACTTTTGTGCACTGCACAATATATTTACACGCATTGCACAACGCGGCCCGGACAAGGCGCGTCTATCGTCCAAAGGCAACCGTTCAAGGGAATGCGTGAAATGACCCAGACCTATGAAGATTTCAGCAAATACGGCAAGGAATTTGCGGACACCGGATTGAAGAGCTTCGCCTCGCTGTCCAAGGGTGCGCAGGCTATCGCCGCCGAGGCGGGCGAGTACACCAAGAAAAGCTTCGAAGCCGGTAGCGCCGCTGTCGAGAAGCTCTTTTCCGCCAAGTCGCTGGACAAGGCGATCGAGATCCAGTCCGACTATGCCAAGCAGTCCTATGAGAGCTTCGTCAGCGAGGCCACCAAGCTTAGCGATCTCTATGCCGAACTCGCCAAGGAAGCCTACAAGCCGTTCGAATCGATCGTCGCCAAGGCGAAGTAAATTCGACGAACGTTCCGAGCCGGCCCTTGGGCTTGCGAAGACAGACCCGGTCGCGAACGCGCGGCCGGGTTTTTTCATGCCAGCTCGAAATTGAGGGCCTGCGGTCTTCACGATTTGAAAAATCGGTCAAGTTTGGCCACCTAGCCATATTGTCAGCTAAACAGAAGGGCTTAAAATCGTCCATCGAACACCTACATGTCGAGCATGCATGAGGATTCGAAAGAGGCAGGACTACGTGACTACAGGTTTGACTGCCACGAGCTACGTGGTGCGAATGCAGAACGGCAGCAACGGCAATGAGGCCGGTCGCGGCACGGCCGTCATCACGCGCACAAAAACCAAGACCAAGAAGCCCAGTCTGTACCGGGTCCTCATTCTTAACGACGACTACACACCCATGGAATTCGTGGTCCACGTGCTGGAGCGCTTTTTCCAGAAGGACCGCGAAGCCGCCACACGCATAATGCTTCATGTTCACAATCATGGGGTGGGCGAGTGCGGGGTCTATACATTCGAGGTGGCCGAGACCAAAGTGTCTCAGGTCATGGATTTCGCCCGACAGAATCAGCATCCGCTGCAATGCGTGATGGAGAAGAAGTGAGGTAACATGCCGGCTTTCTCCCAAGGCCTGGAAAAGGCGCTTCACCAAGCGCTGACGCTCGCCAATGAGCGGCACCATGAATATGCAACCCTTGAACATTTGCTGCTCGCCCTGATCGATGACACCGAGGCGGCCGCCGTCATGCGTGCCTGCAACGTCGATCTCGACGAGTTGAAGCATACGGTCCTCACCTATATCGACACCGAACTCGACAACCTCGTCACCGGCTACGATGAAGATTCCAAGCCGACCGCCGGTTTCCAGCGCGTCATCCAGCGCGCGGTGATCCATGTGCAGTCGTCAGGCCGCGAGGAGGTGTCCGGCGCCAACGTGCTCGTCGCCATCTTCGCTGAGCGTGAGAGCCACGCCGCGTACTTCCTGCAGGAACAGCAGATGACCCGCTACGACGCGGTCAACTATATCTCGCATGGCATTGCCAAGCGCCCCGGCGCTTCCGAGACGCGGACGCCGCGCGGCGCCGACGATGAGCAAGGCAGCCAGAGCGGGGCCGAGCCGCAAGAGGAAGGCGGCAAGAAGAAGCAGCAGCAGGACGCGCTGACTGCCTATTGCGTCAACCTGAACAACAAGGCCAAGGCCGGCAAGATCGATCCATTGATCGGTCGCGAGAGCGAGATCAACCGGACCATCCAGGTGCTGTGCCGCCGCTCCAAGAACAACCCGCTCTATGTCGGTGATCCCGGCGTCGGCAAGACGGCGATCGCCGAGGGCCTCGCCAAGCGCATCGTCGAGGGCGACGTTCCCGAAGTGCTGCACAATGCCACCATCTTCGCGCTCGACATGGGCACGCTGCTGGCCGGCACCCGTTATCGCGGCGATTTCGAGGAGCGGCTCAAGCAGGTCGTCAAGGAGCTCGAGGATTATCCCGGCGCCGTGCTGTTCATCGACGAAATCCACACCGTGATCGGGGCAGGGGCCACCTCCGGCGGCGCCATGGATGCATCGAATCTGTTGAAACCCGCACTGTCGTCAGGCGCCATCCGCTGCATCGGCTCTACCACCTACAAGGAGTTCCGCCAGTTCTTCGAGAAGGACCGCGCGCTGGTGCGGCGCTTCCAGAAGATCGACGTCAACGAGCCGACGGTCGAGGACGCCATCGAGATCATGAAGGGCCTAAAACCCTATTTCGAGGAGTTCCACAAGGTCCGCTACACGAGCGAGGCGATCAAGGCTTCGGTCGAGCTCTCGGCACGTTACATCAACGACCGCAAGCTGCCGGACAAGGCGATCGACGTGATCGACGAGACCGGCGCCTCGCAGATGCTGGTGCCGGAAGCCAAGCGCAAGAAGACCATCGGCATCAAGGAGATCGAAGCGACGATCGCCACCATGGCACGCATCCCCCCGAAGACGGTTTCCGCCGACGACGAGAAGGTGCTGCAAGGCCTCGACATCGAGTTGAAGCGCGTCGTTTACGGCCAGGACACCGCGATCACAGCGCTGACCTCGGCCATCAAGCTGGCGCGGGCCGGCCTGCGCGAACCGGAAAAGCCGATCGGCTCGTACCTGTTCTCGGGCCCGACCGGTGTCGGCAAGACGGAAGTGGCCAAGCAGCTCGCCGCCTCGCTCGGCGTGGAACTGATCCGCTTCGACATGTCGGAATATATGGAACGCCACACCGTTTCGCGGCTGATCGGCGCGCCTCCCGGCTATGTCGGCTTCGACCAGGGCGGGCTTCTGACCGACGGCGTCGACCAGCATCCGCATTGCGTGCTGTTGCTGGACGAAGTCGAGAAGGCGCATCCGGACCTGTTCAACATCCTGTTGCAGGTCATGGACCACGGCAAGCTGACCGACCATAACGGCAAGCAGATCGACTTCCGCAATGTCATCCTGATCATGACCACCAATGCGGGCGCATCCGATGCGCAGCGCGCAGCCATTGGGTTCGGTTCGACCAAGCGCGAAGGCGACGATGTCGAGGCGATCAACCGGCTGTTCACGCCGGAGTTCCGCAACCGTCTCGATGCGATTATTCCGTTCGGCTCGCTGCCGGTGCCGGTCATCCATCAGGTGGTGCAGAAGTTCGTCATGCAGCTGGAAGCGCAGCTTTCCGAGCGTGGCGTGACCTTCGACTTGTCGCAGGATGCAATCGCATGGCTGGCCGACAAAGGCTACGACGAGCGCATGGGCGCCAGGCCGCTTGGCCGTGTCATCCAGGAGCACATCAAGAAGCCGCTGGCCGACGAGGTCCTGTTCGGCAAGCTCAAGAAGGGCGGCACGGTGCGTGTCACCGTCGAGAAGAAGGAAACCGGCGAGACCGGCCTGAAGCTCGAATCGCTCGCCGACGAGGCGCCGGTGAAGCCGAAGAAGGAAGAGCCGGACGACGTGCCGAAGGCCAAGAAGGCCGTGGCGAAGAAGCCCGCCGCGAAAAAGGCGGTGGCGCAGAAGCCGGAGCCGAAAGGCAAGGATGGCGGCAAGCGCAGCCTTGTGCCGCAACTGCCGCGCAAGAACTGACGAACCAGCCAGTAAAAAAGCCCCGGAAACGGGGCTTTTTTTTATGACACGTTCCGGTTATGCACCCGGCGCCCGCCGGAGCGGTTTGCGCCGGTTCAGCTTGCCAGCGCCATCCGTATCTTGCCGGCGTTCTCGGCCAGGACTTCAGGCTTTTCCATCTGTCCGCTGTGCGGCTTCAAGGGAATGCCCTCGAAGCGCGGAATGACATGGACATGGAGGTGGAAAACGGTCTGCCCCGAGGCTGGTTCATTGAACTGCATAACCGTGACGCCATCGGCATCGAAGGCCTTCTTTACGGCCCGCGCAACTTTCTGGACGTGAGCGAAGAGCGGGCCAAGCACCGCCGGATCCGCGTCGAGCAGGTTGCGTGACGGGGCTTTCGGCACCACCAGCGTGTGACCCTGTCCTTGCGGCATCACATCCATGAAGACCATGACCGCGTCATCCTCGTAGACGCGGTGCGAAGGAATTTCTCCGCGCAGGATTTTTGCGAAGATGTTGCTGCTGTCGTAGGTTGCTTCGGCCATGGCGCGCTCCGGTTCTTGGCTCGCTGTCTCGTGTAGCGAAGCTGTTCCGGGCGGGCAACACGATCGGTCGACATCGGCCGTGCCGGCCCGCTCGGCTGAGCGATTGGGGCTCGCTACTCTACTCCGCCATGTCCTTGCGGAACGGAGTGTGCTCTTCCAGATATTCGCTCATCCGCTCGACTTCGCGCCGCTCGCGCTGGAGGTAGTCGGCCACTGCATTGCGCAGACCTGGATGGGCGATGTAGTGCGCCGAATGCATTGTCACGGGCCGGTAGCCGCGCGCCAGCTTGTGCTCGCCCTGCGCACCGGCTTCAACCACCTTCAGCTTGCGCGAGATGGCGAAATCGATTGCCTGATGGTAGCAGACTTCGAAATGCAGGAATGGGTGGTCTTCGATGCAGCCCCAGTTGCGGCCGTAGAGCGCGTCTGAGCCGATGAAGTTGATGGCGCCGGCAATGTAGCGCCCGTTGCGTTTGGCCATGACCAGCAGGATGTCGTCGGCCATGCGCTCGCCGATCAGCGAGAAGAAAGCGCGGTTGAGGTAGGGCCGGCCCCATTTCCTGCTGCCGGTATCCATGTAGAACGCGAAAAAGTCGTCCCAGGCCTTTTCGGTCAGATCCTTGCCGGTCAGCCAGTCGATCGAGATGCCGTCGGCGAGCGCCTCGCGCCGCTCTTTCTTCATTGCCTTGCGCTTGCGCGAGGCTAACGTCGCGAGAAAATCGTCGTAGCTCGAAAAGCCTTCGTTGAAGAAGTGAAACTGCTGGTCGGTACGATGCAGGAAGCCGGACGCTGCCAATATCCGGACGTCGTCTTCCGGCGCGAAAGTAACATGCGCGGAAGACACGCCCAGCTTATCCGTCACCGCCTTCAGGCCGGCCGCAAGCCCGGCCTTGACGGTAGGGCTGTCCTCGCCCTTGCCGACGAGCAGGCGAGGGCCGGTGACGGGTGTGAACGGCACCGCGCATTGCAGCTTCGGGTAGTAGCGCCCGCCGGCGCGCTCGAATGCGTCCGACCAGCCATGGTCGAATACATATTCGCCCTGGCTGTGCGACTTCAGATAGCAGGGGACCGCCCCGAGCAGCTTGCCTCGGGCGGTTTCCAGCCTGAGGTGATGGCCTTGCCAGCCGGTGCGCCGAACAGCGCAGCCCGAATCTTCCAGCGCGCTCAAAAAAGCGAATGAAACAAGCGGATTGTAGCCGTTTTCTGCATCACCGCGTGTAGTGCCGCCGAGGCTGTCCCATTCAGCGCTGGTAAAGGCGCCGATACCCGCGGCGATGCGGATCGACAGTTCCGCATTCGCCGTTTGTCTTTCGCAGTCGTCCCCTTGATCCATGAGGCTTACTTAAGCTCGCTGCGGACCCATACAAGCCCGCTCAGGCAAGCCGTACCAGATCGGGCTCGAATCCTTCGAACGTCATCTGGTCGGCATATTTGAAGGTCAGATCGACGGCAGGCTGGTCGTGCACGGTCCAGGTGATCACCGGCATGCCGAGTCTTTCTCGCACGAAGGAGACGAACCGGTTCGGCAGGTCGCCGGCGGCGTAGGAGGTAAAGGCGATGTCATGCGCCAGCATGGCGAAATGCGCCTCGATCAGGTGGTTGTCGTTGCCGTAGGCGGTCAACCCGCCGGGTATGCCGGGTGCATGTTTCGCGAACTCGCGGATCAGCCAATGGTCGAACGACATGATCGCGGTCCTGCCCTTGTAATGTTTGAGCATCTTGCCGACGCTTTCGACCAGGCCTTCGTCGTGCCCGGCAGCGCCTTTCAGCTCGATAACCATCGGCACACGGCCGTCGACCAGATCAAGCGCCTGCTGTAGCGTCGGCAAATGGTCAGCGGTGCCGCCGACCGTCAGCGCCGTGATCTCGGCAGCGGTACGCTGCCAGACGAAGCCGTCCTTGCCGGTCAGCCGCCGCAGATCGCCATCGTGGATAATGACGGGGACGCCGTCGGATGACAGGTGCACGTCGCACTCGATCGCATAGCCGCGCTCGGCCGCCGCGGCGAAGGCGGAAAGCGTGTTCTCCCAGCGCGTCTTGTTCATGTCGTGGAGGCCGCGATGGGCGACGGGCCGGGCAGTCAGCCAGGAAAGATCGGTCATGGTCTCAGTCCCGGTCATTCGACTTCGAAGATCGCTTCGATTTCCACTGCGGCATTAAGCGGCAGGGAGGCGGTGCCGACGGCGGAGCGTGCGTGCTTGCCGCGATCGCCGAGCACGGCGGCGAGAAAATCCGAGGCGCCGTTGGCAACCAGATGCTGTTCGACAAAATCCGGTGCCGAGGCGACGAAGACGGTGATCTTCACCAAGCGACGGATTTTCTCGAGATCGCCAAGTGCCGCCTGGGCCTGCGCCAATATGTTGATCGCACAGTATTTTGCGGCTTCCTTGCCGGTCGCGGTGTCGACATCGCGGCCAAGCAGTCCGCTCGCCTGGAGCTTGCCCTCCTTGAGCGGCAACTGCCCGGCGGTGAACAGCAGATTGCCGGTCCGGCAATAGGGCACGTAATTGGCGGCGGGCGCGGCGGCGGCCGGCAGCGTCACGCCGAGATCGCTTAGCCGCTTTTCGATTGTTTCGCTCATGCTATTTCCCTATTGCTTGAAGGTGCCGCGCAGGCCGGGCCGAAATTGCTATTTTTGCCTCGCTTCCGCCACGACTTTTTTTAAGCTGGACCATCTTTCCATGCGGCCTGCCATTAGCCGCGATGATCGGAGCACCCCATGCGCGCAACGCGCCTCGCATTCAACGCCGTTCTCTTGACAGCGGCTTCCTGGGCGGCTCCCGCTTTTGCGGTGCCTGCGCTGCAGGCGCATCGTGCTGTTTACGACATTTCACTCGACAAGGCCTCAGACCGTTCCGGCATTACCGGCATCACCGGCCGGATGGTCTACGAGTTCAACGGCTCGCCTTGCGAGGGCTATACGGTAAAGTTCCGTTTGGTGACCCAGATCGTAACCAGCGACAACACCAGGCTGACCGACCAGCAGATGACCACCTTCGAGGATGCCGAGGGCAAGACCTTCTCCTTCGTGAACAAATCCTTTGTCGACCAGAACCTCGACAAGGAGGTCAAGGGTACCGCGACGAAGGAAGCCAACGGTCTCAAGGTCGATATCGACAAGCCCGAGAAGAGCAGCCTGGAACTTGCGCCGACCCAGTTCCCGACCCAGCAAATGGTCGAAATGATCGGCAAGGCGGAAAAGGGCGAGCGTTTCTACGAAACCAACCTGTTCGACGGCTCTGAGGATGCCAACAAGGTGGTAACCACCACCGTTGTCGTCGGCAAGCAAGCCGATGCCGACAACACCGATCCGGAAGCGCCGGCGCTGGCCAAGCTCGCCACCGACAAATACTGGCCGGTCGACATCGCCTACTTCGATGATGCCGACAAAGGCGGCGAGGAGGTGCCGGAATACCGGATCAGCTTCAAGCTGCACAAGAACGGCATCACGCGCGATCTCGTCATGGACTATGGCGAGTTCTCGATGACCGGCAAACTGGTCAATCTGTCACTATTCGATCAGCCAAAGACCTGCCCGTCGAAATAGGCTCGAACCACCGACAAGCCGCCGGCCGCTATCCGGGATAGTAGCGCTTGATCTTGTGGGGCATGTCGCATCGACTTGAGCATGCCGCAATTGCCAATCAACGTTTTACGACGGTAAGCGCCGCGGGGGAGCAGGTTGAGCAGGATCGACGTTTTTGTGGCGCCGCGGCCCAATGCGACGCTGATCAAGGCCATGACATTCGTCAACCGGATTGTCATGCTGCACGGCATTCCGGGGCTTCGCGACCTGTTGCCATTCAACCGCCTGGCCGGTTTGCGCGGCGTCGCCAATGTCCGTCACATCGATTTTCCGGAGGATGACCGGCAAAGGCTGAAGGCTTGTTGCGGTGCGGGCAAGGCGACGTTCATCACACCCAACCATCCCGAATTCTTTACCGACTGGATGATCGACAAGGAGGTCGTGTCGCGGGTAAGCCCACTGGCGGCATCCTGGGCCACGCACGGCGTCGTCAATGGGCTTGGCCGGCTGATGCAGAAATTCTGGTTGGCCAACAATCTGATCGCGCAAATCCCCGGCAACAGCGCGGCCGCCAAGGAACATTCGGTGGCCTGGGCGCTGAAAGGGCACGGCGTGCTGCTGCATCCCGAAGGCGGTGTCGGCTGGCATGCCAACATCATTGCCCCGCTGCTGCCAGGCGCGGTCGAGATGGGGTTCGAGGCGCTGAAGCGCGGCCGCCTGACGGATCCGGATTTCAAGGTTTGGATCGCGCCCGTGATCTGGAAGCTCGCTTTCACGGGGAATGTCGAGGCGGCGCTGGCAAAGGAATGTGCCTATGTCGAGCACAGCCTGAAGATCGAACGCCGTGCCGCCAATACGCTGCCGGAGCGCGTCCATCATATCTACGCGACGCTGCTATCGCGCGAAGAGGCTGCAAATGGCCTGCGATCAGATGAGCGGGCTTCGTATGACGCACGTCAGAAGGACCTGCTGACCGAACTAGGCCGTCGCCTTGCCGAACTTGTTTCGCTCGACGCCGGCACGCTCGACAATGCCGACCTTTTGCGCCGTTCGCGGCGCTGGCTGCGAGAAAACACAGACGGCACCGGACGGCAGAAGCAGGTCCGAATGCTGGCGGATACAATCCAGCGCCTGCAGCGTGTCGGGTCGTGGGCTTCAGCCAATCCGCGCATCACGCAGGAGGAGATCGCCGAACATTTGAAGCGAATCCGCAACGATTATTGCAAGGGTACGCTGCGCGATACGATCAACCGTTTCGTGCCGCAGCCGGCAGGCCCGCGCCGCGCTCATATCCGTGTACCGGAGCCGCTAGGCTTGCACGCCTATCAAGGCTCCGTCGAGGAGGCACTCGCCGAACTGCACGATCGGATGCAGGAGACCGTCACCAGGACGATGACGCAACTCGAGGCCGGCGGCGGGTTCATTTTCTATGCCAATCCCTTCTATCATCGTTAGCGGTGTGTTGGTCGGCGCAAGATGAAGGAGTGCGGCAAGCCTCATGGCGGTCTATGTCGATGCGGCGATCTGGAAATGGGTCGGCCACCGCTGGTGTCATCTGCTGGCAGACGACACCGACGAGCTGCATCGCTTTGCTGGGCAGCTCGGCATCAAGCGCTCGTCCTACCAAGGGCCGCCGAAGACATCGGCACCGCATTATGACATAACCGGGCTCGAGCGCGACCGCGCAGTGCGGTTAGGCGCCATCGAATGCAGCCGCGAGGAGATCGTCGCCGTTTTCCGGCGTGTGCGCGTGCCGAAGGCGAAGATGCGGCGATGACACCGGTGCGCTGATCGCCGCACGCTGAGCCGCAACACGCCACAACGCTTGCGTTTGTCGCGCTTCCCCTCTATATGCGCGCTCATTCCACACACGGACTTTGGTGTCTGCCCGGGAGAAATCCGGCTGAAACCTCCGGTGGCGTTCGAGGACAAAGTCCAAAAATGCCTGTGTCCGTGGAGGCTAACCGGAAAGGAAATAAGAATGGCTCTGCCTGATTTCAGCATGCGCCAGCTATTGGAAGCTGGCATTCACTTCGGCCACCAGACCCACCGCTGGAACCCGAAAATGGCGCCCTATATCTACGGCGCCCGCAACAACATCCACATCATCGACCTCTCGCAGACGGTGCCTTTGCTGCACCAGGCGCTGAAGCAGGTTTCCGACACTGTTGCCAAGGGCGGCCGCGTGCTGTTCGTCGGCACCAAGCGCCAGGCCTCCGACATCGTCGCCGATGCCGCGCAGCGCTCGGCCCAGTACTATGTCAACTCGCGCTGGCTCGGCGGTATGCTGACAAACTGGAAGACGATCTCGAATTCCATCCAGCGCCTGCGCAAGCTCGACGAAATGCTGGCCGGCGAGGCTCAGGGCCTGACCAAGAAGGAGCGCCTCAACCTCGACCGCGAGCGTGAGAAGCTCGACAAGGCGCTGGGCGGCATCAAGGATATGGGTTCGACGCCCGATTTGATGTTCGTGATCGACACCAACAAGGAAGCGATCGCGATTCTCGAGGCCAAGCGTCTCGGCATCCCGGTCGTTGCCATCATCGATTCCAACTGCGACCCGGACAAGATCGACTTCCCGATCCCCGGCAACGACGACGCGGCCCGCGCCATCCAGCTGTATTGCGATCTGATCGCGAAGGCAGCTATCGACGGCATCGCCCGTCAGCAGGGCGCGCTCGGTGTCGATATCGGCGCATCGGTCGAGGCTCCGGTCGAGCCGGCGCTCGATCAGACCCCGGCCGCCGAGAGCCCGGCAGCCCAGACGCCGGAAGCATAGTAGCGAAGGCCGGCTGCGGCCTTCATCTTTCCAATATGTTGGCGCGGTAAGCGCTACCGCACCAGGCGCATCATCGAAAATCGATGGTGCGTCGGTGCATTTAGACAAAGAGGCAACAATGAGCATTTCGGCTGCACAGGTCAAAGAACTCCGCGACTTGACCGGCGCGGGCATGATGGACTGCAAGGCGGCGTTGAACGAAACCAACGGCAACATGGAAGAAGCCATCGACTGGCTGCGCAAGAAGGGCATTTCCAAGGCCGACAAGAAGGCTGGCCGTACCGCTGCCGAAGGCCTGATCGGCGTCGATTCCGGCGTCCGCGAGGCAGCGATCGTCGAGGTCAATTCCGAGACGGACTTCGTTGCGCGCAATGCTGCGTTCCAGGAGATCGTCGCCAATGTCGCGAAGGTCGCGCTTGCCTATGGCGGCAAGACCGAGGCCGTTGCCGCCGCTCCCTATCCGGGCTCGGGCAAGTCGGTCGCCGAGACCATCAAGGACGCTGTCGGCACCATCGGCGAGAATCTGGGCTTCCGCCGCTCGGCCAAGCTCACCGTCGAGCACGGCGCTGTCGCAACCTACGTTCACAATGCGGTCGCCGACGGCCTTGGCAAGCTCGGCGTGCTGGTGGCCATCGAGACGACAGGCAACGCGCATGCCGCCAACGCCTTCGCCCGTCAGGTTGCCATGCATGTCGCTGCCACCAATCCGATGGCCTTGACCACCGAACAGCTCGATCCGGCCGCGGTGGAACGCGAGAAGGCGATCTTCGCCGACCAGGCGCGCCAGTCCGGCAAGCCGGAAGCGATCATCGAGAAGATGGTCGAGGGCCGTTTGCGCAAGTTCTACGAAGAGGTCGTGCTGCTCAAGCAGGCTTTCGTGCTCAATCCCGACATTACCGTCGAGAAGGCGCTGAAGGATGCCGAAAGCGAGATCGGCGCGCCAGCCAAAATCGCTGCCTATCTGCGCTTCGCGCTCGGTGAGGGCATCGAGAAGGAAGAGACCGATTTCGCGGCGGAAGTCGCGGCAGCGGTCAAGAAGTAAACTATTCCTTTAAAAGGTTTTTTCGGCCGGGTGTCCGCGAGGATGCCCGGCCGATTTCTTGCGCGGTGTCGATAAAGGCGCGGAGTTTCGGGGCCATCGCGGCGCGGCGCGGGAAATAGAGGAACAGTCCCGGCTCCTCGATCGATGCCTCGCCAAGGACTTCGACCAGCCGGCCTGCCTCGATGTCGGGCTTGACAAGCGGCTCGAACAGATAGGCGAGGCCGATGCCGGCAAGCGCCATTTCCCTTGCCGACAGTGGATCGCTGACGACCACGCTGCCGCGTGTCTCGACGCTGATATCCTTGCCCTGATCGGACAGATCCCAGCGATAGAGCGCACGTGATCGCAACAGCCGATAGCCGATGCAGTTGCAGGTGGACAGATCCGCAATTGTTCGCGGCTTTCCGTGGCGGCCGACATAAGCCGGAGAGGCGACAATGGTCGTCCGGAACGGCTGAGTCAGCCGCACCGTCACCATATCCTCGGCGATCATCTCGCCCAGCCGGATGCCAGCGTCGAAACCCTCGCCGACGATATCGCTCAGACGTTCGTCGGTGACGATCTCCACCGTCACGTCAGGGTAACGTTCCGCCATCACCGTCAGGATGGGCGTCAGCGCCAGAGGCAGCGCCAAACGCGGCGCGTTGATCCTGAGCAGTCCGCTTGCCCGGCCTTTGACAGAGCGGATACGTTCGATCCGGTCGGCAATGTCCTCCAGTGCCGGCTCCGCCGCAGCGACAAGCGCGGTGCCAGCCTCGGTCAGCGAGACGCTGCGCGTGGTGCGGGCAAACAACGGCTGGCCGATCCGCTCCTCCACCAGCCGAACCGCATGGCTGACCGCTGACGGGCTCATGCCGAGCTCGGCGGCTGCCGGCGCGAAGCCGGCACGCCGCGCGACGGCAACGATTATAGGTAGGTGGCTAAGCAGATCGCGATCCATTCATGCATGATATCGCATAGTGCATGCGGATAATGCAATCTTATCGGTGGGGAAAGGAGGGCGCATCTTTGGCTGCATCACACGGCAATCGCCGAGCAGCCAAGGAGATGTCCAATGACCGACCCCGATTCCGAACGAACCCGTAATCTCGAGACCGTGCGTAAATTCTTTGATCTGATGCACCGCAAGGACATTGAGGCATGGGGCAACCTTTGGGCTGAAGACGGCCGAATCCTTATCTTCTACCCGCCGGCAGGATTTGGAAACAGCATCGATGGCAAGGCCGCGATCCTGGCGGCCTTCCGAGGCCTCTTCGGCAATTTCGAATTTTTCGATTCGCAGCTGACAGCCATCTATCCGGCAGTAGATTCGGACGCGATCGTCGTTGAGTACAAGAACCGCGCGGTGCTGATCGGCGGCACTGAATACACCAACAGCAATATCGCGATTTTCCGCTTCAAGAGCGGTCTGATCAGCGCCTACCACGATTATTTCGATCCGCGCCGGTTCCAGGTGGTGGTCGATGCGCTGGCCAAGGCCTGACTGCGTATCCCAGGCAAGACCTCAATCCCGCTTTTCAAACTTCAGGAGAAATCCATGACCATGTCCTACTACACGCTCGGCAACAGCGGGCTGCGTGTCACCCGCCTGGCGCTCGGCACCATGACGTTCGGCACGGAATGGGGCTGGGGCGCGGAGAAGGAAACCGCGCGCGCCTTGGTTGATGCCTATGTCGAAGCCGGTGGCAATTTCTTCGACACCGCCGATCTCTATACCGGTGGCACGGCCGAAACGTGGCTCGGCGAATTCATCGCCGAGCGTGGGCTGCGCGACAAGGCGGTGATCAGTACCAAATTCACCTACAACGCCGAACCGGGCAATCCGAACGCCGGCGGCAACGGCCGCAAGAACATCCTGCGAGCGGTAGACGGTTCGCTAAAGCGGCTCGGCACCGACTACATCGACCTCTACATCCTCCATACCTGGGACAGGCTGACACCACCGGAGGAGGTGATGCGGACGCTGGACGATCTGGTGCGCGCCGGAAAGATCCGGCATGTCGGTCTGTCCGACGTGCCGGCCTGGTACGCAAGCCGGGCGCAGGCGGTCGCCGAGCAGCGCGGCTATGAACCGGTTTCGGCGCTTCAGCTCGAATATTCGCTGGCCGAGCGCAACATCGAGCACGAGTTCGTGCCGTTCGGCACGCGCTATGGCGCCGGAATCATGGTCTGGAGTCCATTGGCCAGCGGCCTGCTCAGCGGAAAATACCGTTTCGATACAATCGTCAAGGATGGTGGCCGGCTGGAGACAATGCGTGGTTCGACCAATCCCGGTTTCCAGAAATTCGCCGATCGCAACTGGCAAATCGTGGCCGAACTGGAGACGGTTGCCGGCCAGCTCGGCCGCAGCATGGCTCAGGTCGCCCTGAACTGGACGGCAAACAGGCCAGGCATTGCGTCCGTCATCGTCGGCGCCACCAGGCTTGACCAGCTCAAGGACAATCTCAGCGCGCTTGATTTCGACATTCCCGAAGATCTTCGGGCACGGCTCGATGAGGTGAGCCGGCCGGTCACGCCCTTTCCGTATTCGTTCTTCGGCCCTGAAACAAGGCGGCCTGACCGGTGGACAGGCGGTGGGCGGTAAGCCGGCAAGTTATCTGCCGGACCTGTTCATGCAAGGCACTTTTGCCGGCGTGAGCTGACGGCTATCCCGGGCGACTATCTCAAGTTTCCGGCTCGAGGGCCGCGTGACATCGCGGCGCCCTTCGTGTATCGGAACGCCCAGTGGTTCGGGGCGCACCGAAACGCGTCACACGCACGATGACGAGGACCAGATGACGGTGAAGCCCCTCTACCGACGTGTCTTGCTGAAAGCATCGGGCGAAGCGTTGATGGGCGAGCAGCATTTCGGCATCGACGTATCGGTGGTCGACCGCATCGCCGCCGACATCGCCGAGGCCCGCGCACTGGGCATCGAAGTCGGTGTCGTCATCGGCGGCGGCAACATCTTCCGTGGCGTCGCGGTTGCCTCGAAGGGCGGCGACCGCGTTACCGGCGACCATATGGGCATGCTAGCCACTGTCATCAACTCGCTGGCGCTGCGCACCTCGCTCAACAAGATCGGCGTCGACGCCGTTGTGCTGTCGGCGATCGCCATGCCCGAGCTTTGCGAAAGTTTTTCGCAGCGTCAGGCGACCGCCTACATGAACCAGGGCAAGGTCGTCATCTTCGCTGGCGGCACCGGCAATCCGTTCTTCACCACCGATTCGGCTGCAGCCCTTCGCGCCGCCGAGATCGGAGCCGATGCTCTGTTCAAGGGCACCCAGGTCGATGGTGTCTATTCGGCTGATCCCAAGAAGGACCCGCACGCGACACGTTTCGAGCGGATCAGCCATGACGAAGTCATCAAACGCGGGCTTTCGATCATGGATACGGCGGCGATTGCACTTGCGCGCGAAAACAACATTCCGATAATCGTCTATTCGATCCACGAGAAGGGTGGTTTCGGCGATATCCTGAGGGGCGGCGGCCGTTGCACGGTTGTCGCAGACGATTGACCGGACCATGAACCCGAAAGGGACCGGTTGCGGATGAGGCTCGAACAGGGCCTAAGCAGTGAACCCGGGTTAACGGGTCGAGGAGACGATGATGAGTGGCGAGTACGACGATCTCAAACGGCGCATGGACGGGGCGATCGCCGCGTTCAAGCATGATCTGGCTTCGCTGCGCACCGGCCGCGCGTCGAGCAACCTGCTCGACGCCGTCCAGGTGCAGGCCTATGGCACCACCATGCCGATCAACCAGGTGGCAACAGTGTCGGTGCCGGAACCGCGCATGATTTCGGTTTCGGTCTGGGACAAGTCGATGGTCAGCGCAGTCGACCGCGCCATCCGTGAAGCCAATCTCGGCTTCAATCCTATCGTCGACGGTACCAATCTCAGGATTCCGCTGCCCGAGCTCAACGAACAGCGCCGCAAGGAGCTGGTCAAGATCTCGCACGGTTATGCCGAGAATGCCCGCGTCGCCGCACGCCACGTTCGTCGGGACGGCATGGACTTTCTGAAAAAGGCGGAAAAGGACGGCGACATCAGTGAGGACGACCATCGCAAACGGGCCGACCAGGTTCAGAAACTGACCGACGAGACAATCAGCACCATCGACCACCTGCTTTCCGACAAGGAAGCGGAAATCATGCAGGTCTAGGGTCTGGCCACGCCTGGCCCGGAAGCGAGAATATGGCAACGCCCGCGCATGTCGCGATCATCATGGACGGAAACGGACGCTGGGCCAAGGCGCGTGGCTTGCCGCGGCTGGCCGGTCACCGCGCCGGCGTCGAGGCGCTGCGCAAGACAGTGCGGGCCGCCCCCGGCCTCGGCATCTCCTTCCTGACCGTCTACGCTTTTTCGTCGGAAAACTGGTCACGGCCGAAATCCGAAGTCAGCGACCTCATGGGCCTGCTGAAGCTTTTCATCCGACGTGACCTCGCCGAGCTGCACCAGAGTGGGGTGAGGATCAGGGTCATCGGTGACAGGGCAGGGCTGCAGCCCGACATAAGGGGCCTGCTTGAGGAAGCCGAAACGCTCACTCTCCGCAACGAGGCGCTGACACTGGTTATTGCCTTCAATTACGGCGGGCGCGACGAGATCGTGCGCACCGCGCGCAAGCTCGCAGCGGCGGTGGCGCGCGGTGAGATCGAGAGCGAGGCGATCACGGCCGATTCCTTTGCCAGCTCGCTCGATACAGAGGGCATTCCGGACCCGGAACTGGTCATCCGCACCAGCGGCGAGCTTCGGTTGTCGAATTTCCTGTTATGGCAGGCTGCCTATAGCGAACTCGTTTTCCTGCCTTGCTACTGGCCCGACTTCAGTCGCGAGCACCTGTCCGATGCACTGCGCGATTTCGCCGGCCGCGAGCGCCGCTTCGGCGGACTTGCCGCCCAAGATGTCGCCTCAGGCTGAGGAATGAGCAACCTCCAACTCCGGGTCATTTCGGCCGTCGTGCTTGCCATCGTCACGCTTGCCCTGACCTGGCTCGGCGGACTGTCCTTCCGGTTGCTTTGCGCTGCCATGGCGGCGGCGATCTTCCACGAGTGGACGCGGATGAGCCGCCCCGTTGCCCCGGCGGGCGCTAGTGCTACGGCAGGTCTCGGCTTTCTGCCCGCGGCGCTGATCGTGGTCTTTATTGGTGCCCTTGTCGCCGGCCTGCCTGCATCTTTGCTGCTGCCGCTCGTCGCGGCTCTGGTGGCTATCACTGCCGTCGCTTCCTCCATGCGCAGGGCAGGACCGTGGGAAGCATCCGGCCTTGCCTATGCGGCCGTGTCCGGCTTGTCGCTGGCCTTCTTGCGTGACGGCGACCATTCAGGGCTGCTGGCCATTCTGTTCCTATTCGCCGTGGTTTGGGCGACCGATATCTTTGCCTATTTCGTCGGCCGCTCCGTCGGCGGCCCAAGGCTGGCGCCGTCGATCTCGCCGGGCAAGACGCGGAGCGGGGCGCTCGGTGGGGTGGTCGGCGGCGTAGTGGCCGGGCTGCTTCTGGCCGCCGTAGCCGGAACGGGCAACCTCGTCGTGCTTGGCGTGGTCGCACTGGTGCTTTCGATCGCCGCGCAGGCCGGTGACCTGTTCGAATCATGGGTCAAGCGACGCCACGGCCGTAAAGATTCCGGCACGCTGATACCCGGCCATGGCGGCATCATGGATCGGGTCGATGGGCTTGTCGCGGCGGCTGTCGCCCTATACGTCATCGGCTGGATTTCCGCGACCGCCGATCATCCGGCACAGGGGCTGTTTCCGGTTTGAGCGGCATCGTCGGTGGGCCGGCGCGGGGCTGCGCCATGGATTCGCCTGGATTGATGTCACAGTCGCGGCGTGATCTGTGCCGTGGATGAATTTGAGGGCATGAGTTGAACGAGATTCTTCACGCGCTTTTCAGCACAGAGGGCTTTGTCCTCGGCACGCTGGTGCCTTTCCTGTTCGTGCTGACCGTGGTCGTTTTCGTCCACGAAATGGGCCATTACCTCGTCGGGCGCTGGTGCGGTATCGGCGCAAAAGCCTTTTCGATCGGTTTCGGCCCTGAGATCATAGGCTTCAACGACAGCCGCGGCACGCGCTGGAAGCTTTGCGCCATACCGCTCGGCGGCTATGTCAAGTTCGTCGGCGACATGAACGCGACGTCGAGCCAGCCCAGCTCGGAGGAGATCGAGGCGCTGAGCGACGAGGAACGCAAGGTTGCCTTCCACACGCAGCCGATCTGGAAGCGTGCGGCGACCGTCGTGGCGGGGCCGCTGTTCAACTTCCTGCTGACGATCGCCGTCTTTGCCGTGCTGTTTTCCGTCCATGGCCGGCCCGTGCTGGAGCCGATGGTGGCCGAGGTCACCGTCGGCAGTCCGGCCGCCGCGGCCGGCATCATGCCCGGCGACCGATTCGTCAGCGTCGACGGCAGCAAGGTCGAGACCTTTGCCGACGTCCAGCGTCTGGTCTCTGGCCGCGCCGGCGACAGCATCACCTTCGTCATGCTACGCGCCGGCAAGGAAATCACCGTCACGGCGACGCCGCGCTTGATGGAACAACAAGACGCACTGGGCAACAAGGTCCAGGTGGCCGTGATCGGCGTCGTCAACAACAAGGAACTCGGCCAACCGCGGCTGATCACCTACAGCCCGGCCGGGGCGGTCGGGGCAGCGGTCCAGGAAACCGGTCACGTCATCCAGCGCACCGGCCAGTTCCTGCAACGTTTCGTTGTCGGTCGC
Organism: Mesorhizobium sp. M1428; assembly: GCF_040317515.1. Taxonomy (NCBI): domain Bacteria; kingdom Pseudomonadati; phylum Pseudomonadota; class Alphaproteobacteria; order Hyphomicrobiales; family Phyllobacteriaceae; genus Mesorhizobium; species Mesorhizobium sp. M1428. Next base: position 174,171 of record NZ_JAMYKT010000005.1, on the reverse strand, counting down.
GAGGACAAGTGCCAGCTGGGCGGCCCCATCAAGATCGCCAAGATGTCGGGTCAGGCGGCAAAGCTCGGCTTTGAATGGCTCGTGCAGCTTGTTGCATTCCTGTCAGTCGGGATAGGGATTCTGAACCTATTGCCGATTCCCCCCCTCGACGGAGGGCATCTTCTGTTCTACGGCGTGGAGGCTGTCATCCGGCGGCCGGTGTCCGAACGGATGATGGAAATGGCTTACCGAAGCGGCCTCATATTGGTGCTCGGCTTCATGGGCTTTGTTTTCTGGAACGATCTGTTTGGGTGCTGAAATCATGAAGGAATTTGGCTTCGGCACGAGCAATGTTGAGACGCCGTTTACCATGCGTGGGGATATGCGTGACGCGAAAGCCACGCCACAGGGTTAAGTAAATACAAATTAACCAGAAGCCTTGCGTGTAGGGAAAATCCGGTTAATACGGTAGGGGAAATTACCGCACGTCCGGTTTTCTCGCCGTGGGGACTTCGAGAAAAGGTACAAAAGCCCGATGAAGGCAGCATCCAAGTTTCTGAGCGCCGCGTCCGCGGTGGCTATGTCCGCCGCTCTGGTTGTACCAGGCGCGCTCGCAGTGCAGTTCGTTGCCACATCGGCCGCCGAGGCGGCTGTCGTCTCCAGAGTCGAAGTCACCGGCAATCAGCGCGTCGACGCGGACACCATCCGCAATTACGTGACGATCAAACCCGGCAAGGCGTTTTCAAGTTCGGATATCGACGATGCGGTCAAGGCGCTGTTTGGCACCGGGCTGTTTTCGGACGTGCAGATCAACCAGGTCGGATCGACGCTGGTCATCAAGGTTTCCGAATACCAGGTCGTCAACCAGGTGCTGTTCCAGGGCAACAAGAAGCTCAAGGACAACGCGCTTGAAGCCGCGGTGCAATTGAAGCCGCGCGGCACCTTCTCGCAACAGCAGCTCGACGCCGATGTTGAGGCGGTCAAGGCCGCATACCGGCGTATTGGCCGCGACGACGCCGCCGTGACCACCCAGATTATGGATCTCGGCGACAACCGGGTAAACGTGGTCTTCAACATCAACGAAGGCGGCCGCACCCAGATTGCAGCGATCAATTTCGTCGGCAACAGCGCCTATTCGAGCCGCCGGCTGTCGGACATCATCTCCACCAAGCGCTCGTCATTCCTGTCGTTCGTTCTGCGCGACGACGTCTATGACGAGGACAAGCTGCGCGCCGACCAGGAGCTGCTGCGCCGCTTCTATTACAACCACGGCTATGCCGACTTCCAGGTCGTCTCGGCTGTCGGCGAACTCGACGACACCACCAACAAATACACCGTCACCATCACGGTGCAGGAGGGCGAGCGTTATACGTTCGGGGATGTCAGCGTCGAAAGCACGATCCCCGAGGTCGACAGCAAGTCGCTTGAATCGGTGGTCGAGACGCACAAGGGCGATGTCTACAACGCCAAGAACGTCGAGGACACGATCATTGCGCTGACCGAGAAGGTGGCTGGATCCGGCTATGCCTTCGCCCAGGTGACGCCGCGCGGCGACCGCAACTTCGAGAATCACACGATCTCGGTCGTCTATACGGTCGACCAGGGTACCAAGGCCTACATCGAGCGCATCGAGATTCGCGGCAACGATCGGACGCGCGACTACGTCATTCGCCGCGAGTTCGATGTCAGCGAAGGCGACGCCTTCAATCAGGTCCTCATCCAGCGCGCGAAGAGGCGGCTGGAAGCGCTCGATTATTTTGAGAAAGTCGAAATTTCCACCGTTCCGGGCTCTGAGCCGGACCAGGTTGTGCTGGTGGTCGACGTGGTCGAGAAATCGACCGGTGAGTTCACCGTTGGCGCCGGTTATTCGAGCGGCGGTGAAACGTCAGGTCCGTCCGTCGAAGGCTCCATCAGTGAGCGCAACTTCCTCGGTCGCGGCCAATTCATCAAGGTGGCGGCGGGCGGTGGCAAGAACTCGCGCGACTACAGCTTCTCTTTCACCGAACCCTATTTCCTCGGACGCCGCATCGCGGCCGGCTTCGACATCTACAAGCAGAGCCGTAACTACGACCATTACGACAGCGACACGACGGGCGCGACCGTTCGCTTCGGCCTGCCAATCACAGACAACATTTCGACGCAGCTGGCGTACAACATCTCGCAAGAGAAGTACAAGTTCGACGAGGGCTGCGTTCCCATTATCAATGGTGGCACCTGCGACGTCTCCCAGGCGATCGTAAACGGCGTTAACGAGAGCCCATGGCTCAAGTCTTCGGTCAGTCTCGGCCTGATCTACAATACGATCGACGACATGAAGAACCCGCATGACGGCATTTATGCCAATGTCGGCACGGAAGTGGCCGGCCTCGGCGGCGACGCCAAGTTCATCAAGGTCACGGCGCGCGGCAGCATCTATCAGACGCTATCCGAACAATTGGATCTGGTGGGCCTCATTTCGGGCGGCGCCGGCCATGTCCAGGGGTATGGCAACGGCGATCTGCGCGTCTTCGACCATTTCCAGAGCAGCGACCGTATGATCCGCGGTTTCGAATATGGCGGCATCGGCCCGGTTGCTTCGGACAACAGCAATGACCATCTCGGCGGCACCACCTACTTCAATGCCTCGGCGGAAGCGCAGTTCCCGCTGCCGGTCATCCCCGAAAGCTTCGGTTTGCGCGGCGCTGTGTTCGCCGATGCGGCAACGCTCTACGGCAGCAAAATCGCAAGTGGCCTTGTCAATTCTTCGACAACCGGCATGGAATGGCGCGCTTCCGTCGGTGTCGGCATGATGTGGGCATCGCCTTTCGGCCCGATCCGCATCGACTATGCGATCCCGGTCAAGAAGGAAAAGACCGACGACGTGCAGGAATTCAACTTCGGCATATCGACCCGCTTCTGATGCGTGGATGGCAGTGATCCGAAACTACAGCGCAGCGCGTCCTAGCGGACGCGCAAACGACGTTGTAGCACTTTGATTTGCGCATGATCCTTTCCGAGGATCGATTTCCGATTTCGGGGTCATGCGCTAGCTGGATATTGCTTCTGGAATGACCGATCCGGTGTTCTTCGCGCCCTCACGCCGGTATACGGCCGGCGAAGTCGCGAATCTGACCGGCTCGACGCTTGTCGATTCCGGTCTCTCCGATGTTTCGATCGAGGCTCTGGCGCCCGCCAACGAAGGCGGCGAGAACGCACTTGTCTTCGTCGATGGCAGGCGCAATTTCGCGCTGATGCAGGCACTGCGGGCGGCGGCGGTTCTCTGCCCTGCCGAATTTGCCGGCAAGGCGCCGGCGGGCATTGCGGTGCTGGTGCATCCGCGCCCGCAGCAGGCTTTCGCAATGGTCGGGCGCCTGCTTTTCCCGGCGGCTGCGACGCCTGGACCGATGACCAGCGAAACCGGTATCTCGCCGCACGCCCATATCGATGCGACCGCCCATATCGAGCCCGGTGCGATCATCGAAGCGGGTGCGGTCATCGGACCGCGCGCTGCCATCGGCAGCGGGACCGTTATTGCCCCGCATGCGGTCATCGGTCCGTCCTCGCAGATCGGCCGCGACGGCTATGTCGGTCCAGGAGCCAGCGTGCAATATGCGTTGATCGGCAATCGTGTCATCATCCATGGCGGTGCCAGGATCGGCCAGGATGGCTTCGGTTTCGTGGCCGGCGCCAAGGGTCCGGAGCGGGTTCCGCAGATCGGCCGTGTCATCATCCAGGACGACGTCGAGATCGGGTCGAATACGACCGTCGATCGCGGCGCCATGTCCGACACGATCATCGGCCAGGGTACCAAGATCGACAATCTGGTACAGATCGCCCACAACGTTCGCATCGGCCGCAATTGCATAATAGCCGGGCTTTCGGGTATTTCCGGTTCCGTGACGGTAGGCGACAACGTCACCATGGGTGGCGGTGTCGGCCTTGCGGATCATTTGACCATCGGGTCCGGGGCCAAGCTTGCGGCAAGAAGCGGGTTTATGAGCAATGTGCCTGCCGGTGAGATTTGGGGAGGATATCCGGCGCAGCCGATGGCGGAAGCCATGCGCGAGATAGCGGCCTTGCGCAGACTTGCACGGACGCGCAAACAGGGTGAGGGGGGAAATGGCTGACATCGCAGCGGCGACGCTCGAAGCGGTTGACATAATGCGGCTGATGAAGCTTCTGCCGCACCGCTATCCGTTCTTGATGATCGACCGTATTGTCGACATAGATGGCGACGAATCCGCCATCGGCATCAAGAACGTCACCATAAACGAGCCGCATTTCCAAGGTCATTTCCCCGACCAGCCGGTCATGCCCGGCGTGCTGATCATCGAGGCGATGGCGCAGACGGCCGGCGCCATCTGCATCCGCAGCCTTGGTACGGAAAAGCCGTCGCTGGTTTATTTCCTGACCATTGACAATGCCAAGTTCCGCAAGCCGGTCGTTCCAGGCGACCAGTTGAAAATTCATGTGAAGAAAATCAAGAAACGCGGCAATCTTCTCAAATTCGCTTGCGAGGCCCTCGTCGATGGCGCCAAGGCGGCGGAAGCCGAGATCTCGGCGATGATGGTCGCAAGCGGCTGACAAACGAATGCTAATGAAAATCCAGACAGTCATCCATCCATCGTCGGTCATCGAGGCAGGCGCCCAAATCGGCGAAGGCGCCCGCATCGGGCCCTTCTGTCACGTCGGCCCCGACGCCGTGATCGGCGACCGCGTCGAACTGGTCAGCCATGTCTCGGTGATTGGCGCGACCACCATCGGCGCATCGACCAAGGTCTATCCGATGGCGATACTGGGCGGGCCGCCGCAGAACACCAAGCACAAGGGCGGCCGTACCACGCTGGTGATCGGCGAGAACTGCACGATCCGCGAAGGCGTCACCATGCATGTCGGCACCGATTCCAGCCGCGGCGAGACGACGATCGGCGACAACGGCAATTTCCTTGCCTATGCCCACATTGCCCACGACTGCGTGGTCGGCAAGAATGCCACCTTCGCCAATCAAGCGACGTTAGGCGGGCATTGCGAAGTCGGTGACAATGTCTACATCGGCGGCCTTACCGCGGTTCATCAGTTTGTCCGCATCGGCGATAACGCCTTCCTCGGCGGTTGCTCGGCGATCGTCGGCGACGTCATTCCTTACGCCATCGCCGTTGGCAACCGTGCCAGCCTTCGCGGCCTCAACATCATTGGCCTGAAGCGCGCCGGCCTGCCGCGTTCGGAGATCCACTTGCTGCGCAAAGCCTACAAGACGATCTTCGATCGCTCCCGGACCGTCGGCGAAAACATCGAATTCGCCAAGGCGGAATTCGCCTCGTCGCCGACTGCCATGAAGATCGTCGACTTCATCGCCGGTCGCGGCAAGCGGCACTACGCCGTGCCGTCGCTCAAGGGTAGCGACGGCGACGATACCGATGATGAAGACTGAGGGCAGATGACGAAGATTGAGGCTGCCGGAAAGGGCCTTGATCTCGCGCCAGATGCCAAGGTCGGCATCATCGCCGGCGGCGGTAGTCTCCCGGTCGAAATTGCCCGAGCGCTCGCCCGGCAGGGCAAATTGCCCTTCGTCGTGATGGCGGCCGGCGAGGTCGATCGCATAGCCGATTTCGAGCCCTATGAGCAGACAACCTTGAGGCTGGAAGACGTCGGCTCGCTGCTGCCGATCCTTAAGCGGCATCACGTTACGCATGTGGTGACCGCGGGTCATATCACGCGGCGCCCCAGGCTGAGCGCCATGCGCCTCAATTTGGGCCTGCTCGCGTGGCTACCCAGCCTGTTCGTCGGTGTAACCCGGGGGGACGACACGGTGCTGAAACTGTTCGTGCGCAGGATCGAGCGCAGCGGCATCAAGGTCGTCGGCGCTCACGAGATCGTGCCGGACCTGGTCGCTGCCGAAGGCCTGCTGACCAAGGCGGCGCCACGCAAATCCGACTGGCGCGACATCGAGGCGGCGCACGCTGCAGCAAAAGCAATCGGTGCGCTGGATATCGGCCAGGCGGCTGTTGCGGTCGGCGGCCGCGCCATTGCCTTGGAAGGCGTCGAAGGCACCGACGGGCTGCTCGAGCGGACAAAACAATTACGCGGGCACGGCAGGCTGGCTGGCAGGAGCCGTGGTGTTTTGGTCAAATGTGCCAAGCCCGGTCAGGAACTGCGTGCCGATCTGCCCTCCATCGGTCCGCTGACGGTCGAGGCGGCGCATGCCGCCGGACTGGCCGGCATTGCCGTCGAAGCCGGCCGCTCGCTGGTGCTCGAAGGTCCCGCCACCATCGGGTGTGCCAATGCGCTCGGCCTCTTCGTGATCGGGCTGCCTGCTGCGGAGCCGGCGCATGGCGAATGAGCGGCCGTTGAAGATAGCCGTCGTCGCCGGCGAGGAGTCAGGCGACCTGCTTGGCGCCGACCTTGTGCAGGCGCTCAAGCTCATGACTGGGCGCGACGTTCGGCTTGTCGGCATCGGCGGCCGCCATTTGCAGGCGCTCGGCCTGGCGCCATTGTTCGACGGCAGCGAGATCGCGCTGATGGGCCTTAGCGCCATCCTGCGCGACCTGCCGCGCCTGATGCGGCGGATCGGCCAGACGGCAAACGCGATTGGCGGTGAAAAGCCCGATTGCCTTATCACCATCGACAGCCCGGATTTCTCGCTGCGCGTCGCCAAGAAGGTGCGTGCCGCCGATCCGACCATCCCGACCGTCCACTATGTCTGCCCGAGCGTGTGGGCCTGGCGACCGGGCAGGGCGGCGGCGATGAAGCCATATGTCGATCACATTCTTTGCATCCTGCCGTTCGAGGTGAAGGAACTCGCTCGCCTGGGCGGGCCGCCCGGCACCTATGTCGGGCATCGCCTTGCACACGATCCGGGCATAGTCAGTGCCGCCAGGGCGCAGGCGCAGCCGCGTGACGTCTCCGCTGACCGAGTGAAAACGTTGCTTGTATTGCCCGGTTCGCGTCGCGGCGAGGTGCGGCGCCTGGTTGGGCCGTTCGGCGAGACGGTGTCGATCCTGCGGGCACGCGGGCACCGCTTGCGCCTGCTGTTGCCGACGGTGCCACACGTCGCCGACCTGGTCAGGACCTCGGTCGCGAGCTGGGACGAGAAGCCTGAGATCATACTTGATGCCGAACGCAAATGGCAGGCCTTCGGCAAGGCGGACGCGGCGCTGATCGCATCGGGGACGGTATCGCTGGAACTGGCACTGGCGGGTGTGCCGATGATCTCCTGCTACCGGCTCGATCCGGTCATGCGCATGGCGCAGCCGCTAATCAAAGTATGGAGCGCAGCCTTGCCCAATCTCATTGCCGACCGGCCGGTTGTGCCGGAACACTACAATCAATATGTGCGGCCGCATTATCTGGCGCGGCAGCTGGAAGCGCTGTTCTCCGATACCGCCTACCGCACCTGGCAGAAGCACGGTTTTGCCGAGATTGCCGGGCGTATGGCAACCGCCAAGCCGTCAGGCGAGATTGCCGCTGGGGTGGTGATGGGCATGGTGAGGAAGTGAGTGAACGGTGAATAGTGAATTGTGAATAGTGGTTTCCATGGACAGGGAGCGACGCTTCGCTGCTCCCATTCACCATCTTCACCGCTTCGCGATCGGCACGTAATCCCGTTCCGGCGCGCCGGTATAGAGCTGGCGCGGGCGACCGATCTTCTGGTGCGGGTCCTCGATCATCTCCTTCCACTGCGCGATCCAGCCGACGGTACGGGCGACCGCGAACAGCACGGTGAACATGGTGGTGGGGAAGCCCAGCGCCTTCAGCGTGATGCCGGAATAGAAATCGACGTTCGGATAGAGCTTCTTCTCGATGAAATAGGAATCGGTCAGCGCGATTTTTTCCAGCTCCATGGCGATGTCGAGCAGCGGATCGTCCTTGATGCCGAGCTCGCCCAGGACCTCGTGCGCGGTCTTCTGCATGATCTTGGCGCGCGGATCGTAGTTCTTGTAAACGCGGTGGCCAAATCCCATCAATCGGAACGGATCGTTCTTATCCTTGGCGCGCGCAATGAATTCCGGGATGTGATCGACATGGCCGATCTCGCCCAGCATGTTCAGGGCTGCCTCGTTGGCGCCGCCATGTGCGGGACCCCACAGGCAGGCGATGCCGGCAGCAATACAGGCAAAGGGATTGGCGCCCGACGAGCCAGCCAGGCGGACGGTCGAAGTCGAGGCGTTCTGTTCGTGATCGGCGTGCAGGATGAAGATGCGCTCCATCGCGCGCGCCAGCACCGGATTGATCTTGTATTCCTCGCAAGGCACGGCGAAGCACATATGCAGGAAATTGGCTGCGAAATTCAGCTCGTTCTTCGGGTAAATGAATGGCTGGCCGATGTGGTATTTATAGGCCATCGCCGCGATCGTCGGCATCTTGGCGATCAGCCGCATTGAGGCGACCATACGTTGATAAGGGTCCGAGATGTCGGTGGAATCGTGATAGAAGGCCGACAGCGCGCCAACCACGCCGCACATCACCGCCATCGGATGCGCATCGCGGCGGAAGCCGGTGAAAAAGCGCGACATCTGCTCATGCACCATGGTGTGGCGCGTCACCCGGTAGTCGAAATCGTCCTTCTGCGCCTTGGTCGGTAGTTCACCATAGAGCAAGAGATAGCAGACTTCGAGGAAGTCGCCGTGCTCGGCCAATTGGTCGATCGGGTAGCCGCGGTGCAAAAGAATGCCGGCATCGCCATCGATGAAGGTGATTTCCGATTCGCAGCTCGCCGTCGACGTAAAGCCGGGATCGTAGGTAAAGACGCCGGCAGTGTTGTAGAGCGAACCGATGTCGATGACGTCAGGTCCTACCGAACCACTTCGTATCTTGAATTCATGGGTTTTGCCGCCGAGTTCCAGCTTTGCCGTGGATGCCTGGGTTTTGCCGCCAAATTCCATTTTTGTCGCAGGTTCGGTCATAGCAAACTCCTTTTTGTTTCCTCAGGCCGGCAAAGGCAAAATATCTGAACCCAACACGTCAAAAGCATCGGAATACGCACATTTGCGCCCGCAATTGAATCTGCGCGCCAGATTAGGCCAAGACCCAATGTTGCACTGCGAAACACACCTTTCAATGCCAATCTTCTTGGGCCAGTTTGCTAATCGATTTGATCAGCGATCCGCGCCAGGCTTTCCTCGCGGCCAAGCACGGCAAGCACATCAAAGACACCTGGCGAGGTACTTTTGCCGGTGAGCGCGGCGCGCAAAGGTTGGGCCACGGCGCCGAGTTTATGGCCGCCTGCCTGCGCATAGTCGCGGATCGCGGCTTCCGCTGAGGCGGCAGACCAGTCCGACACCATGGCTAGTGCCGCATGAGCGCCCTGCAGGATCGCGCGCGCCTCACCGCTGAGTAGCGCCGCCGCCTTCTCGTCGACCGGCAGCGGCCGCTCGACGAACAGGAATGCAGCCCCTTCAACAAGTTCGACCAGCGTCTTGGCGCGCTCCTTCAGGCCCGGCAAAGCGGCAAGCAGTTGCGCCCTGCGTCCGTCGTCGAGGCGCGCGGCGATTGCCGGGCCGCCTTCGAGATAGGGCAGAGTGGCGACGAAGATGTCGAGCAGCGCGGTGTCGTTCATCCGGCGCATATGCACGCCATTAAGCGCCTCGAGCTTGGCGAAGTCGAAACGGGCGGCGCCCTTGTTGACGTCGCCAATGTCGAACCATGCGATCATGTCGGCGATCGACATGATCTCATCGTCGCCGTGGCTCCAGCCAAGCCTCGCCAGATAGTTGAGCAGCGCCTCCGGCAGGTAGCCCATGGCGCGATAGGCCTCGACGCCAAGCGCACCGTGCCGCTTCGACAGCTTGGCGCCGTCGGCACCGTGGATCAGCGGGATATGCGACATCGACGGCACCTCCCAGCCCATGGCCTGGTAGATTACGGTCTGGCGTGCGGCGTTGGTCAAATGATCGTCGCCGCGGATGATGTGGGTGATGCCCATGTCGTGATCGTCGACGACGACGGCATGCATGTAGGTTGGATTGCCGTCCGAGCGCAGAATAATGAAATCGTCGAGATCCTTGTTGGGAAAGCGCACGTCGCCCTGGACGCGGTCATGTACCACCGTCTCGCCGTCTGTCGGCGCCTTGATGCGGATCGCCCCCTTGGCGCCGGGCGGCGCCTCCGACGGGTCGCGGTCGCGCCAGCGTCCGTCATAGCGGGGAGGCAGCCCCTTGGCCCGTGCGCTCTCGCGCATTGCTTCCAGCTCGGCAGGCGTCGCATAACAATAATAGGCCTTGCCCGTGCGAACGAGCTCCTCGGCCACCTCGCGATGGCGCGGCGCACGCTCGAACTGCGACACCGGCTCGCCGTCCCATGTCAGGCCAAGCCAGGAAAGCCCGTCGAGAATGGCCGCGGTTGCCGCATCGGTGGAGCGCTCGCGGTCGGTGTCCTCGATGCGCAGCAGCATCGTGCCGCCTGTGTGCTTGGCATACAGCCAGTTGAACAGCGCCGTGCGCGCGCCGCCAATGTGCAGATAGCCGGTGGGCGAGGGGGCAAAACGGGTGACGACCTTATCGGGCATGGAACTCTCAGGCGGGCGAAGGAAGTGGGTTTGCGGACTTTCGCGCGTTGCGCGTTCATGTAGCATAGGAGGTCGAGGGCGCAAGGGGCAGACCCGATGGCTGTGCGAGGCCGTGGTGCGGGCGAGGGCGAGGACGCTGGCAGCGGCGTCAGCGAACGCTTGCTGTTTGCCGCTCCCCTGCCTGTCCTTCCGGCACCGGCATTGCTGCCCGCTCCGCGCTTTGATGCTCCGTCGCTGCCGGCCAGCGACCCCGCAACGGTTCCCGTGCCCGCGGGCGAGCCCATCGTGCGCCTACGCCGTCGCTTCCGCCTCCCGTCACCGTCCCGTATCCGCAATAGCATAACCTCGGCGGCCGGCCTGGAACTCGACCGCGGCATCGCCTTCCTGCTGGTGCCGGTGTTCCTCGCATGCGGGGTGGTCGTGTATTTCGCGATGGCGGCCGAGCCGGCCTTCCCACAGCCGATCGCTATCGTCGCCTTGGCAGCCCTTTGTGCCGTCGTCTCGCGGTCATGGCCCAGGACGCGCCTGTGCTTCATAGTGGCGTTGCTCTGCGCGCTTGGCGTGCTTGCCGCCAAGTTCGAGACCTGGCGTGTCGGGACGCATATGCTCGGTTCCGAAATCTCGACGCGGCTGACGGGTCGCGTCGTATCGTACGAGCCCATGGCGAGCGGCCGCATCAGGCTGACGATCGATGTGATCTCAACCGCCAGGCCGACACTGCGTTACATGCCGGAACGGGTCCGCGTTTCGGCGATGAAAATACCGGCTGAGCTGACCGCCGGTTCCGAGATCGCCGGCTATGTGCGGCTGCTGCCGCCGACCGGGCCGGTGCGGCCCGACAGCTATGATTTCTCCTTCGACAGCTATTTCGCCGGTATCGGCGGCAGCGGCTTTTTTCTCGGCAATCCGAAAGTCGTGTCGTCGGGCAGCATGCCGCTTGCCGCGCGGCTTTCTTCTGCGATCGAAGACGCGCGCGAATCCATCGCCGACCATATCCGCAGCCGCATCGGCGGCGCCGAGGGCGAGATTGCTGCTGCGCTGATCGTCGGCGTGCGCGCCGGCATTCCCGAGGAGATCAACGAAGCGATGCGGCGTACAGGCATCTATCACATCATCTCTATCTCGGGGCTGCATATGGCGTTGGTCGCCGGCACCATCATGGCGCTGCTACGCGGCGCCTTTGCGCTGTTTCCCGATTTCTCATCGCGACGGCCGGTCAAGAAATATGCCGCGGCCGCCGCGCTTTTTTCGATTGCGGCCTACCTCGTCTTTTCCGGCATTGTGGTAGCGGCCGAACGCAGCTTCATCATGCTGGCGGTGATGCTTATCGCCGTGCTGTTCGACCGGGCCGCGCTCACCATGCGCAACCTGGCGATCTCGGCCATCGCGGTCATTCTGGTGTCGCCACACGAGGTGGTCGGTCCGAGCTTCCAGATGTCCTTCGCCGCGACGGCGGCCCTTGTCGGCGCCTATGCCGGCTGGTCCGACTACCGCGCCGGCAGGGCCACCACGCCGCCGCCGCGGCGGTCGCCGCTACGCCTCGCCACGCGAAAGGTCCTGCTGGGCATGGGCGGCCTGGCGATGACCTCAATCATTGCAGGGAGCGCCACGGCGCTTTTCGCCATATGGCATTTCCAGCGCGTGGCGCCGCTCAGCCTGTTGGCCAATCTGGCCATCATGCCCATCGTCTCACTGGTCGTCATGCCCTTCGCCGTCCTCAGTGCGCTGGCGATGCCGTTCGGCGCGGATGGGCCTTTCCTATACGTGATGGGCAAGGGGCTGACGGCGATGATCGCCCTGTCCGGGTGGATCTCCGAGCGCTCGCCAATCGATGCGGTTGGGCTGATTTCGCTGAGATCCGTCCTTTTGGTGACGATCGCCCTTGTCATTGCCAGCATGGCGACGACCTGGTTGCGGCTGGCGGCACTTCCTTTTGCGCTCGCCGGCTTGCTAACGACAACCCAGACGCGCGTACCCGATGTATTGATCTCGGAGGACGCACGGTTGGTCGCGCTGCCGATCGACAGCGGTGAACTCGCGGTCAACCGGGCACGCCCGAATGAGTTCACCATCGACAACTGGAAACGCGCGCTCACATCAGAGGCTATCGTCGCGCCGGAAACACCTGGAAAGAACGATCCGCAATTCGACATTGCCGATCCGGCCGACCTACCGCCGGGTATGCCGTTCATTTGCACGGACGGCCTCTGCCTTGCCAGGCATCCATCCGGCGCGATCATCGCACAAGCCAAGGACCGCGATACTGCGCGGCCAGCCTGCGCCTTTGCCAGTTTGATCGTCATCGACGACGCCACCGCCCATAACCCCTGCTACTACGACCGGCTGGTCCTCGTCGTCACCAAACGGCAACTGGCGCGCGCGGGAAGTGCCGCCGTCTATTTCGATCCACAAGCTGCAACACGCGCCGAAATCCGTTTCGCGGTCGAAAAATCATACCGGCCCTGGCACGTGCAGCGGAAATTTTCACGCGCGGCACGGGGCCTGCCGCCATACCGCAGGGCCGACAAACCCAAAGCCGGCGCCAAGGGCGGAACTCAGTAGCGGCGGATCAGTCCGACGAGCTTGCCTTGCACCTTGACCCTGTCTGGTCCGAAGATGCGCGTCTCGTAGGCCGGATTGGCGGCTTCCAGGGCGATCGAAGCGCCCTTGCGGCGGAACCGCTTCAGCGTCGCTTCCTCCTCGTCGACCAGTGCCACCACGATCTCACCGGGGCTCGCCGTATCGGCATTGCGGATGATCACCGTGTCGCCGTCGAAAATGCCAGCCTCGATCATCGAATCGCCTTTGACCTCGAGCGCATAATGCTCGCCGCCCATGATCATATCCGGCGGCACCGAAATCGAATGCGTCTGGTGCTGGATGGCGTCGATCGGCACACCGGCGGCGATGCGGCCCATCACCGGGATCGAAACGGCGGCGACGACATCGTCGTCATTTCCGGCCGCAGGGACGCGCGACGATGTCGGCTTGCCTTGCCGCGGACCGCCTTGCCCAAGACTGCCCTGGATGACACTCGGCGAGAACTTGCGTGCCGCATTGAGGCCGGGGGCGATCGAGTCAGGCAGGCGCAGCACCTCCAGCGCACGGGCCCGGTTGGGCAAACGGCGAATGAAGCCGCGCTCCTCCAGTGCCGTAATCAGCCGGTGGATTCCCGATTTGGAAGCCAGGTCGAGCGCTTCCTTCATCTCGTCGAAGGAAGGCGGGATACCGCTTTCCTTCAATCTTTCGTGGATGAACATAAGCAGTTCGTGTTGTTTGCGTGTCAGCATAGCGACCCCCAACAGAATCAGAAAAACAAACCCAGAACAAACACTATCTGTTCCAGTTGTGTTCCGCAACTGTTTAAAGTTTAATGAATGCGTTAAGGCTCGGGAAACAAACGACGTCCCCTAACCGGGGTACCCCACTTTCACCGTCGCGAGCCTCATCGCCTTGATTCTGCTTTCGTTTGCGCCCTTCTGGCTTCCCGGAAGGCCACATTGGCATCGGCCGTCGGTCGGCGGAGGGCACGGAAGTGAACCCCTATCGAGTGTGCGGTTTGGTCAATGCACCGTGAACGAAACGAACTCAAAACGCCAACCTCGGGTTAAGTCCTGGTTTCCACCGCCTGGTTAGGCTGCTTCTCGCCGGTGGAGCCTTCCTGCGCGCAACCAGGTGATGGAAGAACAGTCGATGCGTATCCGGCGTTGCATTGAATTTTGGGGGAGCAGGCAAATCATGACAGGAATTCCCGATCTCGCGGCCATAAAGGCGATGGATGCCGCAGATCCGCTGCGCGCGATGCGCGACCGCTTTGTGTTGCCGCAAGGAGTGATCTATCTCGACGGCAATTCGCTAGGAGCTGCTTCACGTGCCGCTTTCGATGAATTGCGCAAGGCCGCGACCGAAGAATGGTCGCATGATCTCATCCGCGCATGGAACACGGCCGGCTGGTTCAACATGCCGCTTGAACTTGGCGACCAGCTCGGGCGCCTGATCGGTGCCGCGGCCGGCCAGACGGTGGTCTGCGACACGACGTCGGTCAACATCTATAAACTGCTGCACGCCGCCATGGCCATGCGACCGGAGCGGCAGGTCATCGTCGCCGAGGGCGATAGTTTTCCGACGGACCTCTACATGGCTGAGGGTGTGGCTTCGACGCGAAAGGATACGCTGCTGCGCCTCTCGGGGGTCGACGCGCCGAGCATCGAAGAGCTGATCGACGAACGCACCGCTGTGGTGCTGGTCAACCACGTCAACTACAAGTCGGGCGAACTGCGCGACATGCCGGCGCTGACGCGCAGAGCCCAGGAAGCCGGGGCGATGATCGTCTGGGATCTCTGCCACACCGCTGGAGCGATGCCAGTCGAGCTCGACAAGGCAAACGCCGATTTTGCCGTTGGCTGCACCTACAAATATCTGAATGGCGGCCCGGGCGCGCCTGCTTTCATCTATGCGGCTGAGCGGCATCTTGCCGACATCCAGCAGCCGCTCACCGGCTGGTGGGGCCATGCACGGCCCTTCGCCTTCGAGCCAGGCTATGCGGCCGGCACCGGCATCCGCCGGTTTCTGTGCGGCACGCAGCCGGTCCTGTCGATGCGCACGCTTAAGGGCGCGCTCGACATCTGGAACGATGTCGACATGACGGCGGTGCGCAAGAAGAGCATCGCGCTGGCCGATCTGTTCATCGAGCTTGTCGAGGCAAAGTGCGGCACTTACGGGCTCACGCTCGAAAGCACGCGCGATGGGGAAAAACGCGGCAGCCAGATTTCATTCATGCATGAGCATGGCTACCAGATCATGCGCGCGCTGATCGAACGTGGCGTGATCGGCGATTTTCGCGCGCCATCGACCATGCGCTTCGGCTTCACCCCGCTCTATGTCGGCTATGCCGATGTCTGGCAGGCCGTCGAAGTACTTGAGGACATCCTGCGCACCGGTGCATGGAAGGATGCGCGCTTCGCCATCAAGACGGCTGTCACTTGAGATTGATGCGAGAGCTGGAGCCGTGAGGCTGGCGACGACGCGCCGCGCGATGCTCACGCTACGTCGCAAGGCCATATTGCCAGGGGAGGGCGCAGGGTGTTCGAACGTCACATTGCCGATTGGGACAACGCCTATGCCAACGGCGCCAACATAGCCAGCAGCGATCGCTGGCCGGCGGCCTGGGTTGAGCCCGCTCGGGTTTTCCGCGACGTGCTTTCGACCGAGGGCAGGGCGCGGCTCGACTTGGCCTATGGCGATAAGCCACGCAATCGGCTCGATCTTATCCTGCCGGCCACCAAGCCCAAGGGACTCGTGGTGTTCGTCCATGGCGGCTACTGGATGGCATTCGACAAGAGTTTCTGGTCGCATCTTGCCGCTGGCGCTGTTGATCGCGGCTATGCGGTTGCGATGCCGTCCTACACGCTCTGTCCGCAGATACGCGTTGCCGGCATCGTCAAGGAAGTCGGCGCGGCGATCGGCACAGCGGCGGCGATGGTCGCAGGGCCGCTGATGCTGACCGGACACTCGGCCGGCGGCCATCTTGTTAGCCGGATGGTTACGGCGACGACGCCGCTGGCGCCCGAAGTGGTCCGGCGCGTTCGTCACGTGGTGTCGATCTCGGGGGTGCACGATTTGCGCCCGATCATGCGCACCGGCATGAACGAGACGCTGGCGATCGATGAGGCCGAGGCGCAGGCCGAAAGTCCGGTGCTGCTGCGCCCGATGGACAAGGCCTGCCTGACCTGCTGGGCCGGCGGCGGCGAGCGCGCCGAATTCCTGCGCCAGAGCGCGTTGCTGGCCAACATCTGGATCGGCCTGGGTGCCGCGACCAGCTCGGTGGTCGAGCCTGACCGGCATCATTTCAACATCATCGACGGTTTGGCCGATCCAGACCATCCGCTGACCCGGACCTTGATCTCGGAGTGAGGCAGGTTCAGCGTAGCATCAGCACGTCGCAGGGGGAGCCCGCCGCCGCGGCAGGCGCGAACGGCGCGCGGACGATCAACCCGTTGGCATCGGCCAGCATTTTCAGCATCGAGGAGTCCTGGATGCCGAACGGCGTCGCCACGAGCGTACCGGCATCGTCTGTGACAACAGCCCGCACATAATCTTGCCTGAGATCGTTGGCCGGCATGGCAGCACCGAGCCGCACCTGACGTATATCCTGCTGAAAGGCGCGGCCGCCGAGCCGCGCCAGCAGCGGCTTGAGGAAGAGCTGGGTGCAGACCAGGCTTGCCACCGGATTGCCGGGCAGGCCGATGCAGCGAATGTCGCCCAGCCGCCCGAACATCAGCGGCTTGCCCGGCCGCATGGCGATCTTCCAGAAATCGAGCGTCATGCCTTGCCCGGTCAGGACGTCATGGACGAGGTCGTGGTCGCCGACCGAGGCACCGCCCAGCGTGACGATGACGTTCGCGCCAGCCTTCACGGCCTTTTCAACCAGCGCAGCGATCGCCTCCCTGCGGTCCGGCGCGATGCCAAGGTCGAGCGCGCGCGCACCGATCGACTGTGCGGCGGCGGCGACACCATAGGCGTTGGAGGAGATGATCTGGTTGGGGCCAAGATTGCTGCCCGGCGGCAGCAATTCGTCGCCGGTCGCGATAATGGCGACCAGCGGCCGCTTGACCACGGCGACCTCGGGATGGTTGGCCGACGCCGCGAGCGACAAGGCCGCCGGATCGAGCAGGCGGCCTTTGGGCAGCAGGACATCGCCCTTGGCGAAATCGAGCCCGAGGCGGCGGATGTTTCGCCCCTGCACCGTCGGCTCCGTCACTTCTACGACACCGCCGCCGAGATCGCGGACGTTCTCCTGGATGACGATGGTGTCGGCACCTTCGGGAAGCGGCGCGCCGGTGAAGATACGCACGGCCTGCCGCTGCTGCACCGTTCCGGCAAAGCCGCGTCCGGCCGGCGCCATGCCGACCACCGAAAGCTTTGCCGGTACGGACGCGATGTCGGCCACCCGCACGGCATAGCCGTCCATGGCGGAGGCGTTGAACGGCGGCTGGGTGCGGAGCGCCACAACCGGCTCCGCCAGCACGCGGTCGGCGGCATCCAGCAGTGCGGCGCGTTCGCCCGGCAGCGCTGCTGCGCCGTCCAGCAGGCGCTCGAGCGCCTCGGCAACCGGGACCAGCGCCATTATCGGCCTGCCCCGGTGGCCCCGCCTCCGGTGATCTTGTAGTCGCCGGATTTGCCGCCGGTCTTTTCAACCAGCCTGATGCCGGAGATGACCATGGCGCGGTCGACCGCCTTGGCCATGTCGTAGATGGTCAGGCAAGCGACCGAGACGGCACTCAGAGCCTCCATCTCAACGCCGGTCTTGCCGGTGACGCGGGTCAATGCTGTCACCTTCAGGCCGGGCAGCGCGGCGTCCGCCTCGATATCGACAGATATCCTGGTCAGCAGCAGAGGATGGCAAAGCGGGATCAGTTCGTGCGTCTTCTTGGCCGCCATGATGCCGGCAATGCGCGCGGTGCCCAGCACGTCGCCCTTCTTGGCGTCGCCGGCGAGGATCATGTCCAGCGTCTCGGGCCGCATCGCGACAAAACCTTCCGCAACTGCCGTGCGCACCGTCTCAGCTTTGTCGCCGACATCGACCATATTGGCTTCGCCCTGCGCGCCAAGATGGGTGAGGGCGGCCGCCATCCTCAAACGGCCTCTGCCGGCGCCTTGCCCGTCAACAGCAGGCGCGTTGCCGCGGCCACGTCCTGCTGGCGCATCAGGCTCTCGCCGACCAGGAAAGTCGCAATGCCGCTCTGCTCCAGCCGGCGGCAATCGACGTGCGAAAAAATACCGCTCTCGCTGACCAGATGGCGGTCGGCCGGCACCATCGCTACCAGCCGCTCCGAGGTCTGTAGGCTGGTTTCAAAGGTCCGGAGATTGCGGTTGTTGATGCCGATCAGCCGCGACGACAGCTGCAGCGCGCGTTCCATTTCAGCCTCGTCATGCACTTCGACCAGCGCGTCCATGCCGAGCCCGAACGCTGTCGCTTCGAGTTCTCTTGCCAACGCGTCGTCGACGCTGGCCATGATGATCAGGATGGCATCGGCGCCCCATGCCCTGGCCTCGTAGACCTGATAGGGGTCGAACAGGAAATCCTTGCGCAAGGCAGGCAGGTCGACAGCAGCGCGCGCAGCGGTGAGGAACGCGGGCGCCCCCTGGAAGGAGGGCGCGTCGGTCAGTACCGAAAGGCAGGCGGCACCGCCTTCCGCATAGGCCCTGGCCAGCGCCGGCGGATCGAAATCGGCGCGGATCAGGCCTTTCGATGGGCTAGCCTTCTTGATTTCGGCAATCAGCGCGAACCCGCCGGATTTGCGCTTTGCCTCAAGGGCGGAAAGAAAGCCGCGCGGCGCGTCGGCATCCGTCGCCTGTGCCTTGATCTCGGCAAACGGCACGCGCGCCTTGGCCGCCGCGATCTCGTCGCGCTTGTAAGCCTCGATCTTGCGCAGGATGTCGGACATAATTCTAACCGTTCGAAATCTCGACCAGCCTGTCGAGCACTTTCAGCGCGCGGCCGCTGTCGATTGCCTGCGCCGCCGTCACCATGCCGTCGGCAAGTGTCGTCACCTTGCCGGCCACCACCAGCCCGGCGCCGGCATTCATCAGCACCGTATCGCGAAAGGCGCCGGCAGCGCCGCCCAGCATGTCGCGCAGTGCCTGGGCGTTGTGGGCGGCGTCGCCGCCGCGCAACTCGTCCTTGGTGTGACGCTTCAGCCCGACTGCTTCCGGGGTCAGCGTAAAGCTGCGGATCTCGCCGCCGGCCAGTTCGGCGACAAGTGTCTCGCCGGTGGTAGTGATCTCGTCATAGCCGTCGCCATGGACGATCCAGGCGTGGTCGGCACCAAGTTCCTTCAACGTTTCTGCCACCGGCATGATCCATTCGGGCAGGAACACGCCGACCATCTGCCGTCTTACACTGGCCGGATTGGAAAGCGGGCCCAGCAGGTTGAAGATGGTGCGGGTTCCGAGCTCGACCCGGGTCGGGCCGACATGCTTCATCGCCGGGTGATGCGCCGGCGCGAACATGAAGCCAACGCCGGCCTCGTGGATGCAGCGGCCGATCGTTTCCGGAGGGATGTCGATCTTGACGCCCAATGCGATCAGAACATCGGCGGCGCCAGTCAGCGAGGACAGTCCGCGATTGCCGTGCTTGGCGACGGGCACGCCGCTGCCGGCGATGGCGAAGGCGGATGCGGTCGAAATGTTGACGCTGTGCGAATTGTCGCCGCCGGTGCCGACAATATCGATGGCGCCTTCGGGGGCTTCGACGCGCAGCATCTTGGCGCGCATGGTGGCGACGGCGCCGGCGATCTCGCTGACGGTCTCACCGCGCACGCGCAATGCCATCAAGAAGCCGCCGATCTGGCCGGGGGTAGCATCGCCGGACATGATGATGTCGAAGGCCTCGCGCGCCTCCTCGAAAGAAAGGGCGCTGCCGGCGGCGACCTTGGCGATGTGGATCTTCAGCGCGCTCATCTGGCCAAGGCTTGGGTTACGGCCGCCTGATCGATGCGGACGTCATATTGCGTCTGCAACTGCGCCACCAACTGGTCGAGCAGGTCGTCGGACATGCCGGAGGTGAAGGATTTCTGAGCGTCCTGGGGTACTGAGCTGGCATCGGCCCCGGCAGGCTCGAACACCTCGGCAACCTTGAACAGGATCTGTCCGTCGCCCGTAGGTGAGGGGATCAGCCCGGTGCCTCCTTCGCCGACGCCGAACATCGCGGCGGCGCCTTCCTTGCCGAAATCGACGTCGTCCGCATCGCGCTTGACGCCGCGCTTGGTCTGCTTTTCGAGCTTGAGCTCACCGGCGATCACCTCGAGCGTGGTGCCAGCCTTGAGACGCTTCTCGAGCTCTTGTGCTTTGGCGGTGAGCCGTTTGGTGGTCTCAGCCGCGGTCCAGTCGGCCACGACCTTCTGGCGGACTTCGTCCAATGTGCGGTCACGGGCCGGCGTGATCCCGCTCACGTCGTAGAAGACGAAGCCGTTATCGGCGGTGGTGAGGCCTTCATTGTCGGTTCCGGGTTCGGATTCGAAAACCGCCTTGATGAGTGCCGGCGATTCCGGCAGGTCTTTGACGATGCTTTCATCCGGCCTTCGGCCGGTGCGGTCGATAGCGTCGATGGTGACGACCTTCAGCTTCAATTTGGCGGCTGCCTCGGCGAGCGAACTGCCCGAGGCGCGCGTATCCTCGTAATTGTCGTGCACGTCCAGCAAGATGCGGCTTGCCTCGCCCAGTGCCAGATCCTTGCGGATCTGCCCGGACACTTCGGCCAGCGGCTTCACCACTTCGGGCTTGATCTCGGTGACGCGCAGCAGAACGGGGCCAAAGGCGCCCTGCACGACCGGGCTGACCTCATTGACGTTGAGTTTGAAGGCAGCATCGGCGACCGCCTTGTCGGCGATCTTGTCCTTGGCCAGCGTGCCGAGCAGCGTGTCGGCCGGCGCCTTGCCTTCGGCAGCGACGATCTTGTCGAAGGTGGCGCCGGTCCTGAGCGAATCGAGCGCCGCCTTTGCGGCATCAGGCGTCTTGAATACAAGCTGCTCGATGGTGCGCATCTCCGGCGTGGTGTAGCGCGCCTTGTTCTTGTTGTAGTCGTCGCTGACCTGTTGGTCGGTCACCGCGCTCAAATCCATGATGTCTTCCGGTTCGAGCCTGACATAGGAGAACTTGCGGTATTCGGGCGCGGCGTAGGTTTTCTTGTTTTCCTCGAAATAGGCCGAAAGCACGCTGTCGGACGGCGCTTCTATCGGCTCGACAAGCGATTTCGGCAAGGTCAGGTAGTCGATGGTGCGATCTTCGCCGCGATAGAGCGCGACCGCCTTGAAGAATGTATCCGGGGCCTTGAGGCCATCCGAAACCGCCTCGACGATCTGCTGGCGGACCGCGACCTGGGCGC
The DNA here is from genome assembly GCF_040317515.1 of Mesorhizobium sp. M1428. Lineage (NCBI taxonomy): Bacteria > Pseudomonadati > Pseudomonadota > Alphaproteobacteria > Hyphomicrobiales > Phyllobacteriaceae > Mesorhizobium > Mesorhizobium sp. M1428. The sequence goes on along the minus strand of NZ_JAMYKT010000005.1, from coordinate 152,824 downwards.
GGTTCTTCAAATAATCTTCCGGCCGCATGCCAATCTGCCGAAGCAGGTACTCGAAGCTTCTCCTGTCGAAGGTTCCGGCAGGCCCTTTGAATGCCGGGTCTTCACGCGTCAGTTCGGCGAGCCGGTCCTTGGACAGGCCGAGGCCGAGCTTGCGGGCCTGCTCGTCGAGGACGGCGCCCGACACGAGTTGCGCCAGCACCTGGTTGTCGATGCCGAGCGCCGTCGCCTGCTCGCGGCTGATGCGCTGGCCGAATTGCTGCGACATGACGCTGAGCTGGCGATCGTAGGCGAGGCGGTATTCGTTGATCGAGACCTTGGTGCCTCCGGCCGTAATCACGGCATCATGGCCGGCAAGACCGCCCATCAGCCGTCCCGAGATACCCCAGATGGCGAAGCTCAACACCAACAATGACAGCAGCAGTTTCGCGACCCAGGTCCCCGCCGCGCTTCTCAACATACCAAGCATGAGTACTTCCGATTTTTGCGCATTTCGCATGCGCCGAGTCTGAAACAAGCGCAATAGCGCCCTTCCTGCCCACTGTCGATTGCTTTGTGGCCTGATTTTGATAGTGAGGGCCAGCTTGAAATTGCCCGGAGAAACAAATCCCATGACGCCTGGAATCCGCCCACTCGTCGCTGGCAACTGGAAAATGAACGGCACCAGCGCCTCGCTCAACGAGCTCAGGATGATCGGCAACGGCTTCATGAGCGGGCTCGACGCCGAGACCGAAGCGGTGGTCTGCGTGCCGGCGACCTTGCTCGCGCATGCCGCCGAAATTCTGTCGCGCACGCCGGTGCGGGCCGGCGGAGAGGATTGCCACACCGAGGAAAGCGGCGCCTATACCGGCTGCATTTCGGCCGAGATGCTGAAGGATGCAGGTGCCAGCCATGTCATCGTCGGCCATTCCGAATGCCGCGCCGATCGCAAGGAGGACGATGCCTTGGTGCAGGCCAAGGCCTCCGCCGCATGGCGCGCCGGGCTGGTGGCCATCGTCTGCATTGGTGAGACAAGAGCCGAACGCGAAGCCGGAGCCACGCTCGACGTGCTGTCGCGCCAGGTCGCTGGTTCGGTCCCGCCAAACGCCACGGCTTCCAACACCGTCATTGCCTATGAGCCGGTATGGGCGATCGGCACGGGCTTGACCCCGACCGCCGCCGACGTCGCCGAGGCACATGCGCATATCCGCGAAGAACTGGTGCGGAAGCTTGGCAATACGGCGGCCAAGATGCGCATTCTCTACGGCGGCTCGGTCAAGCCGTCCAACGCCGTCGAGTTGCTCGGCGTGAGGAATGTCGATGGCGCACTGGTCGGCGGCGCCAGCCTGAAGGCGGCGGACTTCCTCGGCATCGCGGAAGCCTATCGAAACATCGCTTGAACAGGAGCTGCTTGCTGCATTTGAGCGGACGGTCGGCGCCGAAATCGTTGCAAAGGACGCATTGCTTCCCATATTCCGGCCACGGGCTTGGAAATGCCGTCAAAGCATTGTATTGAGCCGCCTCCAAATCAGCGGCCGCACAAGGCCTTGCCAGGATAAATTATGGAAACCGTACTGATCGTCGTCCACCTCATGGTCGTGCTCGCGCTTGTCGGCGTGGTGCTGCTGCAGCGCTCTGAAGGCGGCGGCCTCGGCATCGGCGGCGGATCGGGCTTCATGACCGCGCGTGGCGCCGCCAATGCGCTGACGCGGGCAACGGCGATCCTGGCTGCCGCTTTCTTCGTCACTTCGCTGACACTGTCGATCGTTGCGCGCTATGGCGAGAAGCCGATCGACATTCTCGATCGCGTGCCAGCGACCTCGGACGGCAAGGGCGTACTCAACCAATTGCCCGGAACCACGACGCCGACGCCGCCTTCGGGCACCACGGCGCCGACCCCGCCGTCCGGCAACGGCGCGGCAACGACGCCGCCGGCAACCGCTCCGGCGACGCCGCCAGCGACAAACGGCGCCACCGCGCCGGCCGCGCCGCAGGTCCCCAACCAGTAATCGGGCAACTTATGCCGCGATCTGTTGTCGTTTGAACACAGTCGCGGCAAATGCCGCACGATCACGAAGATTCGACTGCGCCTCACGCTTGAGGCGCTTCCGGCTAATCGATTATACGTTGCACGCGGCATTCTCGGCGTCCTTGGGGGGCGCCGGGCGACGCCGTGGGCAACAAGCATTGAACGATCGGATCTTCCCCATGCAGCTTCGCAGCTTCATTTTTGCCGGCCTTTGTGCCGTGCTCAGCCTAGGTGCGCCCGCTTACGCGGCCATGCCGACGGCAAATTCGGCCCATAAAGCCGCAGCAACAACCGACGTCGTCAACGTCGCTGCCAAAAGCGATGCAGCGCAATTGAAGCTTCTCAAGAAGAAGAAAGATCCGACGCCGGACGACCTTGCACAGATTCGCAAGATCGAAGCCAAGATCGCAGCCGACAAGGAAGCCGCTCGCGCCAAGGCACTCGAAGCCAGGAAGCTGGCGATGCGCGAGGCGGCGAAAGCCAAAGCCGATGCGGAACGGCAGGCATTCCTTGCCAAGAAGAGCCAGCCGCTCGCGACGGCCAAGGTGGCTAGCGCCACGCCGGCCAAGAAGAAGACCCTCAACATCATCGAACCTATTGCACCCATTGCGCCGATCCAGTCGGCCGAGCCGATCCCGGCCGAGGCCATGAACGTTGCGCTGACCGGCAACAATGGCGAGTTGCGCAGCGAACCGATCGGGCAGAAGCCGCAGAGCGTCGGGCTATTTGCGGGACTGTTCGGCGGCACATCCTCTTCGTCGATGTCGCTGCTTCCGGAAACACGCGCGCTCGACGCCGCGCTCGAAAGGAAGCAAGCCAAGCGGCAGTTCAAGGTCAAGCCGGAGTTCGTGCCGCAGGAGGTCGAATTCACCGGCTACAACCCCGGCACGATCGTCATCGATACCAGCGCCCGTCGTCTCTACCTCGTCGAATCATCGTCAACCGCCCGCCGTTATGCCATCGCGGTCGGCCGGGAAGGCCTGCAGTTCAAGGGTACGGTTGCCGTCGGCGACAAGCAGGAATGGCCGCGCTGGATTCCGACGCTGGATATGCAAAAGCGCGAACCCAAGCACTATGGCCAGTACAAGGACGGCATGCCCGGCGGCGGCGACAATCCGCTCGGTGCGCGCGCCATCTATCTTTACGACGGCAAGAAAGATACCCACCTGCGCATTCACGGCACCATCGCGCCGCAGTCGATCGGAACCAGCGCCTCCAATGGCTGCTTCCGCATGATCAACGAGCACGTCATGGACCTTTACCGCCGGGTGAAAGTAGGCACCAAAGTCGTCATCATCTGACGCTTTGACAGATCGTGCCAAAAGGGCCGGCCTCGCCGGCCCTTTTGTTTTGATACGCCAACGACCAGAGCGCCTTCTTGGGAAAAAGCCTTCGCGGCGGTTTTTTCTCTGGCGGAATCAATTCGGCCGCGTTAAGCGATGACTCCCATGGCGCGATATGTATTCATCACAGGCGGCGTGGTTTCCTCACTTGGAAAAGGCATTGCTGCAGCGGCCCTTGGGGCTCTCTTGCAGGCGCGGGGCTATCGCGCACGCATCAAAAAGCTCGACCCGTATCTCAATGTCGATCCCGGCACGATGTCGCCCTACCAGCACGGCGAAGTCTTCGTGACCGATGACGGGGCCGAGACCGATCTCGATCTTGGCCATTATGAGCGCTTCACCGGCCGCTCGGCCAACCAGCAAGATAACATCACCACCGGCCGCATCTATAAGAACATCATCGAGCGCGAGCGGCGCGGCGACTATCTCGGCGCCACCGTGCAGGTCATTCCGCACGTCACCGACGAGATCAAGAACTTCGTCCTCAACGGCAACGACGACTACGATTTCGTGCTGTGCGAGATCGGCGGCACCGTCGGCGACATCGAAGCGATGCCGTTTCTGGAGGCGATCCGCCAGCTCGGCAACGACCTGCCGCGCAACAACGCCGTCTACGTCCACCTGACCTTGATGCCTTATATCCCGACGGCGGGCGAACTGAAGACCAAGCCAACGCAGCATTCGGTCAAAGAGTTGCGCGGCATCGGCATTGCACCCGACATACTGCTGGTCCGCGCCGACCGGCCGATCCCCAAGGAAGAGCGCAGAAAGCTGTCGCTGTTCTGCAATGTCCGCGAAAGCGCCGTCATCCAGGCGCTCGACGTGCCGCATATCTACGACGTGCCGATGGCCTATCACAACGAAGGGCTGGATTCGGAAGTGCTGGCCGCCTTCGGCATCGATCCGGCGCCGAAGCCGCGCATGGAACGCTGGCAAGCGGTGTCCAACCGCATCCACAATCCGGAAGGCGAAGTGACCATTGCCGTCGTCGGCAAATATACCGGCCTCAAGGACGCCTACAAATCGCTGATCGAGGCGCTGTCGCATGGCGGCCTCGCCAACCGGGTCAAGGTCAAGCTTGACTGGATCGAAAGCGAGATATTCGAGAAGGAAGACCCGGCGCCGTGGCTGGAAAAGGTCCATGGCATTCTCGTCCCCGGCGGTTTTGGCGAACGCGGCTCGGAGGGCAAGATCCTGGCGGCGAAGTTCGCGCGCGAGCGCAAGGTGCCGTATTTCGGCATCTGCTTCGGCATGCAGATGGCCTGCATCGAGGCAGCACGTTCGCTGGCCGGCGTCGAGCACGCATCATCGACCGAGTTCGGTCCAACCGAGGAGCCGGTCGTCGGTCTGATGACCGAATGGCTGAAGGGCAACATGCTGGAAAAGCGCAGGGAAACCGGCGACCTCGGCGGTACCATGCGACTCGGTGCCTACCAGGCCGACCTCGCCAAGGGATCGAAGATCGCCGAGATCTATGGTGATACGCAGATTTCCGAACGCCATCGTCACCGCTATGAGGTTAATGTCGACTACAAGGAGCGGCTCGAGGATTGCGGCCTGGTGTTTGCCGGCATGTCGCCGGACGGCGTGCTGCCGGAAACGGTCGAATATCCCGACCACCCCTGGTTTATCGGCGTGCAGTATCATCCCGAGCTGAAAAGCCGGCCGCTCGATCCGCACCCGCTGTTTGCCAGCTTCATCGAGGCGGCGGTAGAGCAGTCGCGGCTGGTCTAGACTAGCCGCCCATGCAAACTTACGTCGCGCTGCTCTACAGCATTGTCCTGGGCGAGGGGCGGCGGGTCGTCATGTCCGATCTGAAAGCGATGGCCGAAGGCCTGGGTCTGAATAACCCGCGCACGCTGGTAGCGACCGGCAATCTGGTTTTTGAGGCGCAAGAAACAGAACTCGCGGCGTTGGGGCAGCGGCTGGAGGCGGCGTTCGCAAAGACTTTCGGCCGCCACGTCGACATCATCGTGCGTCGCGCCGACGGCTGGCTGAGGCTGGCGGCCGGCAATCCGTTCCCAGCCGAATCGGCCGACGCGGCGGACCAGGTGGCGGTGCGCGTGATGCGGGCGCCCGTTCCCGCCGAGGCCGCCGCGGCGCTTGACGCCTATGCCGGCAAGGGCGAGAAGCTGCGGATTGTCGGCGGCGACATCTGGATCGTCTTTTCCCGCGAGACGCCGAGTTCGCGGCTGCTTGCGGCGGTGAGCCACAAACGCCTCGGCATCGGCACCTCGCGCAACTGGAATACCGTGCGCCGCCTGGCCGAGATGGTCGCAGAATGAACGGGGCGGCTCGCGCCGCCCCGAATCCGCTCAAGCCTTGGCTATCCTGGCTCCAGCGCCGAGTGCCATCGTGCGCAGCACGTAATAGATGACGCCGGCAATTGCCACGCCGAAGAACCAGCCATAGACGCCCCACCATGACGGCAGCAGGCTGGTGAAGTTGGGCAGGATCGAGGAGAAGACCGCGCCTATTCCGGCGGCGATGAAGGCATTGACATGCCAGCCGCCCTGGAAGCGGAATTCGCCATTTTCCCGGTAGAGCGCCTCGACGTCGACCTCGCCCTTCCGGATCAGGTAGTAGTCGACCATCATCACGCCGAAGATCGGCCCCATCGTCGCGCCAATGATGTTGACGAAGGAGGCAGCACTGCCTTCCCAGGGCGCAAAAGGATAAAGCACAAGCGCGATCAGCGCCGCGATGTAGCCGCCCTTCTTGAAGTCGATCTGGCGTGGAAAGACGTTGGAGAAGTCGAAGGCCGGCGACACGAAGTTCGCCACCACATTGATGCCGAGCGTCGCCACCGCAAAGGTCAGGGCTGCGAGCGCCGCCAGGAACCAGCTATCGAATTTCGCCGAAATCTGGTCGGGATGCAGCAGCACCTCGCCATATACGTCGAAGGCGGCGATCGTAGTGACGCCGGCGACCAGCGAGAACAGGATAAGATTGATCGGCAGGCCCCAGATGTTGCCCTTGCGCAGCGATGCCTTGTCCGGGGCGTAGCGCGCGAAATCGCAGAAGTTGAGATAGAGCGCGGAGAAATAGGTCACCCAGATCGCCGCCACCGCAAACAGCGAGGTCCAGGAGCCCGGCGTGCCCGGCACGCCCGCGTCCTTTGTCTTTTCCAGCAGGACATCCATCGGGATGTCGCTGGTGAAGGCGAAGGTGCCTGCCTTGATGCAAAGGTAGATGGCCAGGATCAACATCATCACCCACACCGCCGGTCCGGCCCAATCCTGGAAGCGGCGCACCGTTTCCATGCCTTTCTGGATGATCAGGAGCTGCAGCGCCCAGATGACGACGAAGCAGATCACCTCGAGCCCGGAGTGGCCGAGGAAATGTGTGCTCTGGTTGAAGTCGGCGAACCATTGCGAGCGGATCAGCAGGGCTACGATCGCGCCGGAGGCGGCCGCCGTCTGCGCGCCGTACCAGAAGCAGGCGACGATGGCGCGCACCAGCGCCGGTATGTTGGCGCCCCAGATGCCGAAGGAGGCACGCGCCAGGACAGGGTAGGGCACCCCGGTCTTCACGCCGGCATAGCCGACCATGTTCATCAACGCATAGATGATCAGCGAACCGATACCGATGGCGATGATGAAGTTGACGAAGCCGCCGCAAAACAGGAACAGGCTGGCCGCCAGATAATAGCCCCACAGGCTGTGGACGTCCGACGTCCAGACGTTGAAGATCGAGAACGGTCCCCAGTTTCGAACCTTCGCCGGAGCGAGATCCTCATTGTACAGGTCCGGTGATGCGCCTTGTATGGTCATTGCAATGTCCTCCCCTTGTTACGACCCGCGCCTCCACGCATTGCACGCAGGTTAAGCCTGACGCGGGGGAACCGGCAAGCAGACGATTTGCCGGCTTTGGACTCAAAGACCTTCAATGAGAAACGCGCTTATCGGTCGGACGATGCCGTGGCTGCGATATTGAGCTTCGCCGCTGATTCGGTCGCTGCTTGCTTGCCGGCCGGTCGAGCACCGGCCACCGCCGACGTCTCGAAACTGGCTTCGAGCCAGGCTATCGCGCCGGTCACGTCATCGAGGGCATAGTTTGCGGCCGTCGGTCCGTTCGGCTTCACGCGGATGGAGATGCCGCCAATTTCATTGATCGCCTCGAAACCGTGTTCGTCCGATGTATCGTCTCCGAGGAATATCGGCCGCCGGCCGACAAAGGGCGGAATGTCCATAAAACGTCGGATGGCAGCACCTTTGACGGCTTCCAAAGGCATGAGCTCGACGCCGGCGTTTCCCGGAAGCACCCGATAACCCTTCGGAAGCCGGGCCAAAGCCTGTTCGACGAGCTGGATTGCGGGCGCAAGCAGTTGCGGGGCTGCTCTTGTATGAACGGCAAGGACCGGCCCCTTGCGTTCGACATACACCTTGCCGCTGCCCAGTTCGGCCTCGATCTCGTCGGCAAGGGCGGCGATGTCGGCCGGCGCGTCGGCGGCATCGATCGGACCGCTCGGCGTCAGCCGGTGCTCCAGGCCATACAGTCCGGCGATCCGCAGCTTCAGCGGATGGAACAGCTTGTCCACGGCGGGAATCGATCGGCCGGTGATGAAGGCGGCCGCACCATCCAGCCGCCGCTCTATGCGTCCGAGCAGATTGCGCAATTCCTCGCCGACGAACACTGCGTCGGGATGGGCAGCGTGCTCCAGCAGAGTTCCGTCGATGTCGAGGAAGAGCGCCCATTGCCCTGCCGGCAGGTTCAACGCCGGCGGTTGTTCAAAGCTTTTCACGATGCTGCCTTCCGTGCCCGCTCGAACATCGAGATGACGTTGTTGGTGTTCGATGGCGGGCGCTCGCCGGTTCCGGTCACCCTGTCGAGATCGCCGCGTTTGCGCAGGCGCGCCGCATCCAGCAGCATGCTGCCGGCCCAGCGGTAGACATTGTTGTCGCGGACCATCTCGCGCATCGGCCGCAAACGCTCGCGCTGCTCGTCCGGCGTCATCGTCAGCGCCTGCAACAGCGCCTCACTCATCATGGCCGCATCGTAGGGGTTGACGATCAGTGCTTCCAGCAGTTCGCGCGAGGCACCGGCAAAGGTGCTGAGCAAAAGCACGCCCTGTTCGTCGTCGCGCGCTGCGACGAATTCCTTGGCGACAAGGTTCATGCCGTCATGCAGGCTGGTGACCATGCAGATGTCGGCGGCGCGATAGACCTCGTAGACCTGCTCCTGCCGATGATGTTCGGCGACCATCAGGATAGGGCTGTATGTCTCGCTGCCATAGCGCCGGTTGAGCTCCTCGGCACAGCGACGGCATTCGTCATGGAGTTGCTGGTAGGCGGGCAATGTCCCCCGGCTCGGCGCCGCGATCTGCAGGAAAACCACCTTGCCTATCCATTCGGGATATCTCGTGAACAATTCGTCCAGGGCATGGAAGCGATCGAGAATGCCTTTCGTGTAGTCGAGGCGCTCGACGCCAACGCAGAGTTTGGTATCCGCAGACAGGCCGAATCTGTCGCGCACGCTGGCGCGGCACTCCTCCACAGACGGCAGTTTTGCCAGCAATTGGGCCGGCCATTCTATGGAAATGGGATAGGCGTGGACCAATGTGGTCTGTCCACCATAGGAGATTGCCGCGTCTGCCCGTTCGATCCGGCTCTCCAGAAAGCGGTCTACACTTTCGGTGAAGTTGTTGGCATGGAATTGGGTATGAAAGCCGATGATCGAACTGCCTAGCAGTCCTTCCAGGATCCGCTCACGCCACGGACAGATGCTGAACACTTCCGAATTGGGCCACGGGATATGCCAGAATGTGATGACGATGGCGTCCGGCAGGCGCTGGCGAATCATGCGCGGCAGCAGCGCGAAATGGTAGTCCTGCACCAGCACGATCGGCCGTTCGTTGCGGGCTTCGGCAACCACCGTATCGGCGAACTTGCGGTTGACGGCCTCGTAGGCGTCCCAGTCCGAGGCGCGAAACACGGGGCGGGTGAAGGCGATATGGCAAAGCGGCCATAGGCCCTCATTGGCGAAGCCCAGATAATAGCCCTGATATTCCTCCTCCGTCAGCCAGACCCTGCGCAGCGTGTAGGACGGGTTGCCGGGCGGCACCTGCACCCGGTCGTCCTTGTCGACGGTGAGGCGGTCTGCCGTGCCGCCGCCATAGGCGATCCAGGTGCCGGCACAGGCGCGGGTGATGGGTTCGAGTGCCGAAACCAGCCCGCTGGCCGGTACCAAAAGTTGCACCCCGTCATCCTTGATGTTGTGGATGTAGGGTTCGCGGTTGGACACCACGATGACCTGTGCGTCCGGCAGGTCGTCGGCCAGGATCTTGCGCAAGGTGTCGGGCGACCATGTGACCAGTGCCGCATCGGCCGACTGGCCGTTCTTTTCGAACTCGCGCAGCACCTTGCGTGCCGCTTCCGACGCGACATCCTCGCTCGGCGTGTATGCGGCCGCCGTTGCGCGGCCGCGGCGCTGGCGGGATATCGATAGGAGAATGGCAAAAGCGGAAAAGCCAAAACTTGCAATCAGCAAAACCCAGAGCAGGTTTACGGTATAATCTGACATGGAATGTGATCTCGCCTCCGGCCGGCCGATAGCCGTTTTTTATTTGTTTTTCTGGTTCGCTGCCGCGTGACGACAAACAGCTTCCCCCGCTCCCCATTTTTGCAACGCACAAAGAGGCTATCGGTTCCGGACGATTGCAATGCCGGGCGTCATTTTCGACGCGCCGCAGCGCGGCGGCATCAAGTGCGCACGATGAGCGGCACCATCCCTTCATACCGATCGGCGAGAAAGGCGACGACCCGGTCGCCGACACGCTGGAATGTGAGGTCGACCACCGTCGAGCCGACACCCAGATGCCGCAATGTCAACGTGTCGATGCCGATCGGCAGCCTTGGGCGGGTGACCCGGATTTCGCTGTTCCAGCCGTCGATTTCGAGGCCAAGGCAGGCCTGCATCAGCATGAAGGCCGATCCCGCCGACCAGGCTTGCGGCAGGCACGCGACGGGATAGGCGATGGGCGCTTCGCCCGGCGACCGGGTAAAGCCGCAGAACAGTTCCGGCAGCCGCATGTTGAAATGGACAGCCGATTCGAACGTGCCGCTCATCAGCCGGACCACGCTGTCGCGCACGCCATAACGTGCCAGGCCGGCACCGCACATGGCGGTGTCGTGCGGCCAGATCGAGCCATTGTGGTAGGACATCGGATTGAAGAATATCGCATCGTCGGCCAGCGTCCTCACTCCCCAACCAGAGTGGAACGACGCGGAGAGCAGCTGATCGGCGACCATCTGCGCCCGTTCCGGCTCGGGCAGCCCGACATAGAGAAGATGGCCGGCATTCGACGTCCGTACCTTGCAGAGCTCGCCTGCACCATCGATCGCCAGTGCATAGAAATTGAGATCGTCCATCCAGAAATGGCGTTCCACCGCGGCGCGCATGGTTTCGGCGCGTTCCTCCCAATGATCGGCCTTGTCGTCCTCGCCGCGGCGGCGGGCGAGCGCCGCCAGCCCACGGAACGCGGCAAAGACATAGCCTTGCACCTCGACCAGGGCGATCGGCCCCTTTGGCATGCGGCCATCGGCATGGAAGACGGAATCGAAACTGTCCTTCCAGCCCTGGTTGGCGAGGCCGGTCTCGGCGCCGCGCTGGTAGGTCACGAAGCCGGTCGCGCGGCTTGTCTCCTCCGTCCATTCGGCCGCTGCACAGAGCGATGGCCACAGGCTGTCGACGAACGCCATGTCGCCGGTACGATCCGCATAGGCGCAAGCGAGATGAATGTAGAGCGGCGTGGTATCGACACCGCCGTAGTAGCGGCCGAACGGGAGCTCCCGCAGTGCCGCCATCTCGCCCTTGCGGGTCTCGTGCATGATCTTGCCCGGCTGCGAATCGCTGAACGGCGACGTTTCGGTTGCCTGATGCTGTGCGAGAAAGGCGAGTACGCCGCGCGCCAGCCCAGGATTCAGCCACAGCATCTGCAGTGCGGAGATCACCCCGTCACGGCCAAATGCCGTCGAGAACCAGGGTATGCCGGCATAGGGGTAAGGTCCGGTTGCAAGCTCGGTGGTCAGCAGCGCCACATCCGCGCGCGCGCGTTCGATCCAGTCGTTGAAGACGCGGCCGGAGCTGTGCACCGTCGCACCGTGGCGGCGTTTGGCGCGCATGCCAAAGCGAGCGCGGGCGGCGGCAGCCCGAAAACGGTCGCGGTCGGGTGTCTCCGCCACTTCCGGGCCGACCTCGATATAGAGGACCTCGCTGCTGCGCTTCGTCACCGCAACCAGGAAATCCGCACGGCTGGCGGTCAAATTGTCCGGTGCCCGCGAGAACGAGATCGCCGACAGGCGCACGAGCTGGTCCAGCCCGTCATATCGAAGCACCACGGATGTCGGACTGGTCTCGGCGGCGTGGGCTATTCCGCGCTTGAGCCGGGTCGAACCGCGCACCTCGAACATGTCACGGAAATCTGCTGCGAAATGCAACGAGACCCGAATGGCCGACGATTCCTGGCTGTAGTTGGAAAGGGTGATGCGCTCGAACAGCCGGTCCTGCCAAAGCAGCCTGACGCGTTCTATGTGGATCGCGCCCTGCGGAATGTCGCGACCACCGACACTCTGGATCGGCAGATTGGTCAGGTTCGAGGTGAAAAGCACATTGTCCTGGCTGAGCGATGCGCCCAGCAGCGACATTTGCCGGCCACCCACCGTCAGCCGGAATTCCGAAAGCACACGCGTGTCGTCTCGGAAAAAGCCGTCGCCGGCGCCGCGGATGTCGCCATAGGCGTCGGCCACCGCGAAGCAGTCGCCTTGCTTGAGGGCGAACAGCCGGTGCGGCTCCCGGGGCGCAACCTCGTCGAGGGAGGCAAGGGCTACGGCTGGATCAAGCTTACGCTCGTCGAGTTGATTCATACGTCACAAGCTCTGTCGTTTCGTTCCAACGTCCACAATGACGCCGATCAGGATGCTCTCGCTTCACCGGGAGCGCCGATCAGGCGCGAATAGGCAGCCACATAGTCGTGGGCCATTCTCGTGGCAGAAAAACGGTTTTCGAATACGGCTCTCACCTGTCGCCGGTCGAGGCGCAGCAATTCCGGTATCGAGGCGACAGCAGCATCGACTGAATCGACAAGGAAACCGGTCACGCCGTGGTCGATGATCTCCGGCAGGGCACCGCATTTCCAGGCGATTACCGGCGTGCCGCAGGCCATAGCCTCTATCGCGGCAAGACCGAACGGCTCCGGCCAATCGATCGGAAACAGCAGGCCGGCCGCCTTGCCGAGGAATTCCGCTTTTCTGTCCTCTTCGATCTCGCCGACATAGTCGACACGGTCGCCGTCGATCAGCGGCTCGACGGTGTCGTGGAAAAAGGCGCGGTCGTCATCGCCGATCTTTGCCGCAAGCTTCAGTTTCAGCCCGGAGCGCAAGGCGATCTCGATGGCACGGTCCGGGCGCTTGTCGCGCGACAGCCGGCCGAGAAAGGCCAGATACGGCTCGTCTGCATCCGTCTCGAAAGTCGACTCGTAGATATTGATCGGCAGCCCGTGATGGATGGTCGCCAGCCAATTGGCCCTGGGTAACCCGGTTCTCTGGCTGCGCGAAATGGAGATCATCGGAAAGCGCGGAAAACGCTCGTAGGCCGGGGCCAGGTCGACATAGTCGAGCCTGCCATGCGGTGTCGTCACCGTCCGGTCGGGCATGTGTTCGAAGAAAGGAAAATGCAGGAAGTGGCTGAGATGGAAATGGATAATGTCGAACTGTTGCGCTCGGTTCCTCACCTCGGCCAGCATCGCGAGATGCGCCGCGGTTTCGGATTTGTGCGGGCGCGGATCGAGACGGAGCGCCCGCTCGCGACACGCTACCAATTTCGCCGACGTCTTGGTATCGCCGCTGGCGAACAGGGTCACGTCATGGCCAAGCTCGACCAATCCCTCGGTCAGATAGGAGACGATGCGCTCCGTCCCTCCATAGAACCGGGGTGGCACGGATTCATGGAGCGGCGCCACATGGGCTATTCTCATGTTTTGGCATTTCCCTCAAAAAGACTGCTCGTGGCATCGAAATGCATCAGCCGCGCTAACGTTCCCGTACAATGGCAAGATGTCACTCAATTGGGGCAAGATGTCACCCAATTGGAGCTGCCGGGCGCTTCCACCGCTGCTCGTCTGGTCCAGCCAACATTTTCCAGGCCAAGCCCTCTTTTGCCGGGAACCAAAGTCGAGTTCGCGAGTTTAGTGGGGTTCGATCGCACGCATCCGGTCGACGGGGAGGAAATGATGGACCGCTTGCAATTCTTTTCGCCCGTGCGGATTTTGCGCGGACAGGGACAGCCCGTGGAGGAGATCGACAACGTTGCCGAAGCTATGGCATTCTTGCGAAAATGGCCGGCCGGGCGGCGCGGGCCGGTTTACCAGTGCGCCGTGAATTGCTGCGCTGCGGCCATGGCCGGCCGGATGTCGGCCGAGGAAGCGAGAAAGGCTTTTGCCGGCTTCGCCCGGATCACCCGCCTGCTCGAGGGCGATAGGCCGTTGCCGATGAGCGGCGAGGATCGGCATCGCGATCACGCGTTGAGGCGATAGGCCAACTGCCGCAGATCGTCAGAGCAAGGGTATTCAGCCTGAGCGCCCGATCGGCGACCGCGAACAGGCGTTTGAGCTGAGCAACGGCGCCGTTTTCGCTGATGTAATCGCAATAGGCGATGTAATCGGGGTCGCGTGACAGATGGCGTTCCTCGGTGATGGCGCGGAGTGCGTAGACGGAGTTGAGCCCGAACAGGATGGCGGAATGCCGCAGCGCTTCAGCGGGTCCTGCGGCGGTGAGGAAAGGCACGGAGATCAGCCACCAGCAGAGGTTTTTCGAAACATAGGCCGGATGCTTGATCCAGCGATACGGTCCGCAGGTGATGATTCCGCGATTGGTGAGATTGGAAAATCTCAGGCCAAAGCTCACGGTGGACCAGACAAAAATCAAGATGCAGAAGAGGATCGCCGATCCCCAGAAAACCTGGAGCGCCGGTGAGGGCATCACCGCTGTCCAGTTGGCGCCCGTTTCGTAGTTCAGGTAGGCACGGGTAGCGGCGTTGATGGGTTCATAACAGGCAAGACAAACCAGCCAGCCGAACACGGTGGGTTCGACGCCGCGGATATGGTTGTCGAGGACACGCAGCGTGAAGACGTAGCCGACGACCGCGACAAGAACATCCACCATGAACAGGAGATCGATTGCAAAAGCGTGCCAGCGCATGATGTCGAACTGATACGGTTGTTCCAGCCCGGCCAGGATCGAACCCAGTGTGGAGCACAGATAGACGAACATCAGCGGCAGGAAGAAGCCTTTGACGATCCAGCCCCGCACATGCTGGCATATCTGCTCGGTTCGCTGCGGCACGGCGCCGCTAAGAACGAATGCACCGATTTCGGCATATGAATCTTCCGGATCGGTCTGCCGGCGGTCGACATAAGCAACATAAAACGGCGTGGCGACGAGCAGCGCCGGCAAGGTGTCGTAGAGCGCTGTCCAGTAGGGGCGTAAAACTCACGCCGGTATTCCGGCACTATCCAGTAGACTGCGGCAATGGTCGTGAGCGTAACGAAGAAGCCGATGAGCTTGCGCACGACACGCTCGGCTTCAAGCGCTCGCATCGGCTTGGCCTGCAATCCCGTTGAACGCCTTCGAAACGTCTGGAAATAAGCCGTGTCGACCGCGATCATTGCTGCAGCAGTAGCTGCAATGACAGTCATGGCCTGCAAATGCGCAGGCCAGCTTCTGTCGACGGGCATCGCGACGGCCAGCGCAAGACCAAGCAATCCTGCAAGGCCGGTGAGGGGCGCGGTCGCCGATTTCGGTTGGAGCGTCATACTACTACTCCCGTTGTCGTGAGGATCGATCGTCGTTGCCGGCCGCGTGGTCGCCGCCACGGTTCAACTCGAGTGGCGCCGCCACCGGAGCCGCTTGAGCAGCCGCTACACTCCGCCGCTGCCGTTAGACCCGCCGCTGCTTGTTCCGTCGTTGCCGCCACTGGATCCGCTGCCGCTTGATCCGCTGCTGCCGCTTGATCCGCTGCTGCCGCTCGAACTGCTGCTGCCGCTCGAACCGCTGCTGCCACTCGAACTGGTGGTGCCACTCGAACTGGTGGTGCCACTTGAGCCGCTGCTGCCGCTTGAGCTGCTGGAACTACTGGTGCCGCTCGATCCGCTGCTGCTAGAGCCGCCGATGGGTCCCTTGTTGACGTTGCGTGGGGAGGGATGGTTGTTGGCGCCCTCGCTTACATTTTCGCAGGTGCACTTGCGCTGATACTTGGTGCCGAAGGCACTGCCTTCATTGCTCGCCTTCTGGCAGACCAACCTATGGCAAATCAAAGTCGCTTCGGTTGTCTCGGGGGTAAGGCTCATGATGACTATTGCGGTTGTCGTGGCCGCCATGCCCGTGATCGTGAACCGGAGTAAATTCCGAAAATTGTGCATAGATACCTCGCTTTCTGACGCCTCGCTTCTCGGGCTCACGCCCAAGCTTCCTCGTTGTCGAGTGGGTGTTTGCGACAAGGCGGCATACGGATCGCTTACGCCTCAGCGATCGGGGCTTAGTGGCGGCATAAAAAGTTGGACGAAGCGCAGACAATGGTGCCGCATTGCGGTATTTCGACCGGAAAAGGCCAAAGATGCACTTTTGGGGGAATGGATCATGTCGAAACGGCTTAGACTGGTGCTGGGAACCGCCGGCGCAATTGCCGTCGCCATTGTCTGGGGGATCGTCGCCACGTCGATGGGTGTGCCATCGATTCTGATCACCGTAGGAGCGGTCGCGATCGGCGCGGGCATCTACAGCTATCAAAACCGGAACTGATCCGGTACCCGGCGACGCGGCATAGCCCAAAACTCCCACGGTCGCAGACTGCCTGCGGCAATGCTCAGTGTACGAAAATTACCAACGACAGCGTTCTGTGGAACGAGTGGCCTGCCGAAGCTATTGTGGTGGCGGTCCGAGACACCCCCGCCTCGGGCCACTGGCTCACCCAGCCGAGTGGTCCGCTGCTACCCAACGGCAGCGGACCCTTCACCGGAGGGCGGACCCCGGAAGACGGACATTGTGCCGAATCGAGGGAGAACGATGGTCGTTGACGAGATTGCAGCGCGGCGCCTGAAAATCCTGATCGAGCGATATATGGAGACCAGGAAGAGGCGCCACGATGTGGTTTCTACCGCAGCGGCTGAGATCGCGATCAGGGCTGTCATGCCGAATTGCCCGGTCTCGCGAAAAGCCCTTGACGAAATGATTGCGGCATGTGCGTTCGAACATGGGCTGGGGGTGCTGTTCGATCGACCTGACGCATGAAAGCCTAAACGCCATGAATCCCAACGCCAAAATCGCGCGGTGCTGTCGTGTACGAATTCGAGGCTGCTCCTGAGGCGCTTGCGACTACGGCGCGTCGCGTCGATCGGCCTCATGCGATGTGCTTCAGGTTCTTGTTTTGATACATGTTGTTATCGCAGAACCGCTGCACATTTTTGCGCGACATGCATTAGACAAACCGACCAACCGGAGCAGCCATGCCGAGATATTTTTTCCATTTCCGAAACAATGAGGGCCGCTTGACGGAAGATTTCGAGGGTCAGGAGTTGGACGGTTTGTCCGCGGCTCAGGATAACGCCATGGCTTCGGCCAAGGAAATCCTGGCCGAGGGCCTGCTCAGCGGCAGCCCGGTCCTGACAGGTCTTTCCTTCGAAATCTGCGACGAGAACCGGCAGCTGCTTTTCCGATTTCCCTTCTCGGAAGCTGCCGAAAAGGCTGGCACTCGACCGTGATGGCCAAAAGCCCTGCAATGCGGGCGAGCTTTGATCGAGCCTGGCTAAAAAACCGCATGTCGCGGCAAGACGGTCGTTGGTGCAAATCAGCACCATAGCCAAATTAGTAGCATAGCTGCCGGCACAAAGCAAGAACAAACATGGCTTGCCTTGCCTAAAAGGCGTGCGTTTCAGGAATTCGAGGGCAGGCGCCGGTAAGGGGCGCCAAGCGACATTGCGATTTCCAACCGATGTGTCGATTTGTCGGGCCGGGTGTTCGTCAACTTCCCGAAACGTCTTCGCAGGATGCTGTGATCAGGAGTTCCTTTCTCCCGCGGTTACGTTTACAGGACGCTCTGGACAGTGTCGTTTGCGCGCCAGCAACTGGACCGGGCTAGGCCCGGCGCACAGTCCTCCTCCGTAGAGGAACCAGTGCGGCGTCGTTTTTGGAGAACAATGATTTGTGGTGGTCAAATAAGCAAAAGAGATTCAAGGGAACGTGGGATGACCGACTGGACGGGCTGTTCTCAGCAGAGGTCGACTACGCCAGGAAATCCATTCTCGATGTTGGCTGCAACATGGGTGTTGTCGCCTATGAGATATCCAAGCTAGGACCGAGTTCGATCCATGGGATCGACATTCTCAAGCCGCATATCGAGACGGCCAGGATGATCTTCCTGGGTTGTCCAGTCCAAAGCCGGTTCGATTGTCTCGATCTTGGCAGCCGGAAGCTGCAAAATGTTCTCCAACCGCAGTACGACATCGTCATGCTGCTGGCGGTCTACCATCACATGCAGTGGAGCCTCGGCGCGGACAAGGCGCGAAGCGTGCTGTGCGATATCGCCAGGCGTGCTCAAACGATCGTTGCCCGCGTCCCTCCTGGCAAGGATAAGGAGATGATCGCGGTGCTTTCGGATGTGGGCTTTTCAATTAAAAGCAATCACACATCGCCTCTTGGAAGCCATCTCATGGTCCTCGTGAAACACTGACCAGGCATAGCGCGGCCGACGACGAATGGCGCAAGAGCCGCGTGGCTGGGGTCCGCCATGCTCGCATGCGAGGAACCGACGGTCATGGGGCCGATGACGTGCAAGGATCCGGTTCGGCATTGACTGCGGTCGGGAACGAAGCCACAGACAGGTGATCGAAACCGTCTCGTGCTTCAAGACAACACGAAGACCGGACGGGATCGCAACGGGCGGCGACGAGATGATTGCAAAGAAACGAGTGTCAACGGCCCCAGCATATCCGCTGATCAAGCGTCTGATTGGCGAAAATCTGCCGCCGCACAAGATACTGTATGTGACAGGTTTGCTGTGCTCGATCGCTGCTGCTGCCGCGGTCGGCGCGACGGCCTGGATCATGAAAGTCATGATCAACACCATCTATGTCGAGCGAGACGCTGCCGCTGTATCGGGTATCAGCGTCGTCATCATCGGCATTTTCCTGGTCAAGGGCATAGCTGCCTACTGCCAGACCGTCACGACGGGAAAGATTCGCCGGGCTATCGTTTCGGACCTGCAAAACCGTCAATTTTCTCGAATGGTGCGTTTCGACATCAGCCGTTTCGCGAACCAGCATCCGGCAAAATTCATCTCCAAAATCATGTTCAACGCGCGCGCCGGGGCGACCGTTATTCTCACCCTCACGAGCAGCGCCGTCTCTGATCTGCTGACCCTGATTGCCTTGGCCAGCGTCATGGTCAAGCAGGACCCGGTGATGTCGCTGATATCCGTGGCGGTTCTGCCGATGCTGTTCCTGTCAGTCGGCGCGATAACCAGGAAGCTCAAGGCGCTGGCGAGGGGCGAGACGGAATTGGCCGCGCAGGTCCAGTCGATCGGCACGGAAGCCGTCGAAGGCATCCGCACCATCAAGTCCTTCCAGCTCGAGGACAAGGCGGTTGCCAGCTTTGCAAAGGCCGTCCGCAAGATGGAAAGACGTGGCATCCAGATCAACCGGACGTCAGCATTGATGAGCCCATTGATGGAGACCGGCGGCGGCGTGATCATCGGGCTTTTCGTTATGTACGCCAGCTGGCAGACCCTCGACAACGGCAAGACGCCCGGCGAATTCATGGCCTTCATTACCGCGTTCCTGCTTGCCTATGAACCTGCCAAGCGGTTGGCCCGGGTCAATGTCGACATCCAGAAGCAAATGGTCGCCGTCGAGCAGATGTATGATTTGATCGACACGCCCGAGCAGCGGCGACTCGCAATCGCGGGCGAGCGCCTGACCGACATCGATGGTGGTATCCGCTTTGAAGATGTAGCCTTCTCCTATGACGGCAACAGCCCGGCACTGGAGGGTGTTTCCTTCGACGTGCGACCTCGTGAGAAGCTGGCGATCGTCGGCCGCTCCGGCGCCGGCAAGACCACCATCGTCAATCTGATCCTGCGCCTGATGGAGCCTGACAAGGGCAGGATCCTGATCGACGGAAAGGACATTTCGAAGATCAGCCTGGCCGACGTTCGCGACAATATCGCACTTGTGTCACAGGACGTCTTCCTGTTCGAAGGCTCGATCCGCGACAACATTCGCGACGGCCGCCCGAACGCCACGGATCAGGAAATCGAGTCCGCTGCGAACCTCGCCCGGGTCACCAGCTTTGCATCGGCGCTCGAAAACGGGCTCGACACGCTTGTCGGGCCGAGCGGCACCAATCTGTCGGGCGGGCAGAAACAACGCGTCGCCATCGCACGCGCCTTGCTCAAGAATGCTGCGGTAATCGTCTATGACGAAGCGACATCGGCGCTTGACGGTGAAAACGAACGGGCGGTTATGGAGGCAGCCTTCGACAACACATTTCAGCGCACGGTGATCTGCATTGCGCACAGGCTGTCTACGATCAAGGCGGCCGATCGTATTCTCGTGTTTGACGCCGGACAGCTTGTCGATGGTGGAACGCATGACCAGCTTGCCAAGCACAGCGAGATATATCGTTCGATATTCCACCTGGAGACGCCCGATCCGATGGCCGAAAGCGGCAAAAAGCTGCGGCAGAGCGTATTGCGCTGAAGGCCGATGACCAGCTTTTATCACGGTTCCTATGTCCGGTATGTGATTGGTGGACTGGGCCTCCAGGTGCGCCGGTACAAAAAGGCGGTGCGCAGGTTGTTTTCCGGTCCCAGGCAGCCGCGTTCCATTCTTGAGCTGCAGGCCAAGGTTGAGGCGTTGATCGTGCGCAGGGACTGGAAAGGCCTTGAAGCCGGTAGCAATGAGATGGCTGTCACGGCCGATCACAATCGCGACCCGGAGCTGATGCAGAAGGCGGGCCAGGCGTTCGAACGGCTTGGCAACTTTGCGCGGGCAGCTGAGCTTCGGCTTTCCGCGCGCCGGCTGCGGAAAGGGAAAAGCGCCAACGAATGGACCGGCGAGAATCTCGGATCGGATACACTGCTGATCGATCTTGTGGAGGATGACCCGCGCAGCCTTGGCCGGATTATCCGCCACGCGCGACTGGCCGGCGCTGCCGCTTCCTATTCGCAAAGCGCAACAATTCGGGTCGAGCCGCGCCTGGTATCAATTGTGCAACGAACGTTCCCGAAGGCGACCGTGGTCCCGGCGCAGCAGGATGTGGTCGGCAACAAACGTGCGACTTTCGAAGATCTCGCCTGGGTTTTCGGACGCGATGCCGAAAAACTTGCTGCCGACTTCGTGCCGCTGCGGGCAGATCCTGAACTCGTCGAGACATTCCGCAAGCGCTATCGCTCGATGACGGATCTGCCGTTGGTCGGTCTCTCCTGGGGCAGCAAATCCCACACCAAGGACGTGCCTGATTTTCCTGAATGGGCACGGTTCATCGCCCAGACACAAGCGACATTCGTTTCGCTCCAGTACGGACAGATCAAGCCGGCGTTGCGGCGCCTTCGCAAGGGCAACGACGGACGTCTTATCTTTGACGATAGCGTCGACCAGATGGTCGACATGGACCGTTTCGCCGCACAGGTCGCCGCACTCGATGCTGTCGTGACCATCAGCAATACGGCGGCCCATCTTGCCGGAGCCCTTGGCGTGCCGACTGTTTTCCTCATCGACGATAATTTTCAGACGGCATGGCCAGTGACCGGCGACCGGACACCCTGGTATCCGAAGGGCATTGTCATTCGCAAGGAGGGGCGCCCTTGGTCGCTGGTGCTCGACGAGGCCGGCCGGCGGCTCTCGTTGATCCTGACGACGCTTTCCGACACTCCCCGGGGACGATAGAACATCGCCGTGCAGAACAGACGAACCATCCTTCAGAAGGCAAAAACCGCCGATCTGCGCCCGCAGGGCGCCGTCGGCAAGCGGCTGCAGAAGGTTCTCGAGCGGGCAAAGGAACTTCTTAGACGTCCCTCGCGCCACGGCGACGAAAGTGCCGAAAGGCACATGAGGCTGATGGAGGAAAGTGTGCAGCGTGGTGACTGGCAAACTGCTCGCGACCATGCACTGGCGCTTGGCGTGCTTGGTGAGCAGCTTGGCGATCTCGGCCTGATCAAGAAAGCGGGGCGTGGACTGAGGCGTCTCGACGGAGGAAATCGCGTCTGGCAGTTGATGGCGGCGAGCAAGCAGCTGCGCGGCAGGCCCGATTGGGATGGCAGTGATCTTGCGGGTCGCACGCTTCTCGTCGATCGTCGCGAAGGCGACCTGGCGATCTTTTTCCAGTTTGCGTCTTTGCTTGGTCCAGTGGCCGCGGCTGCCGGTCGATGCATCGTCTTCGTCGAGCCGCGACTGGTGCCGCTTTATCGCAGAACATATCCTGCGCTCGATGTCAGGATTGAAGGGGCAGAGGACATGGCGGCGGTGGACGCCGATGTCGTTGCCGGTTTCGAGACACTGGCAAAGCATTTCTGGCCGGACGACCCGGCGGCACGCGCGCCCTTCGTTCCGCTGGAGCCGGACCGCCGACTGGTTGCCGAACTGCGCGGCACCTATCTCGATGGCGGCCCAGGTCCCCTGATCGGATTTGCCTGGGGAAGCCTCAACAAGAGCAAGGATCTGCCGGCTCTCGACGATTGGCAGACGCTGTTCGCCAGCCTGCCGGGGCGCCTCGTCAGTCTGCAATATGGCGATGTCGGGCCGGCCCTCTCCGAGTTCGAGCGCCACGCGCCGGGGCGCATCATCCATGACGCTTCCGTCGACCAGTTGACGGACATGGACCGCTTTGCCGCCCAAATCGCGGCGCTCGACGCGGTGGTGACGATCAGCAATACCGGCGCCAACCTGGCCGGAGCGCTCGGCGTGCCGACGATTGTCATGCTCGACGACGGGTTTCGACTGTCCTGGCCTGCCTTCGGCGAGACCGTCGCTGCATATCCGAGCGTTCGACTGGTCCGAAAAGGCGGCCGAGCCTGGGCGTCGGCAGTACAGGAAGCAAGCGGACGGGTCATGCAAATCATCAGCGGAGCTGGCGATGGAAGGTAGCCTACTTCTCGGCCGGTTGCGCCGCGCTGTCGCGCTTGCAGGCTACAAGTACAAGGTCTGGTTCCGACGTCACCGCCGGCAGCTCTTCCTGCGCTGGCGCGACGGCGACATTGCCGATCAGATGGCGGATTATCGGCGAAGCGTCGAGTCCCGCGATTGGCCGGCGGCACTGCCGAAAGCCCTGGCTCTTGGATCCATTGCGAAGTCGAGGGGCGAAGTCCACCTGATCGACGAGCTCAGCAAGGCGCTGATGCGGATGGGCGCCTATGGCGCAGCCGCCGAACTCAGGATCGCACGACGCCACATCGTCAACGGCCGCGTCGATGGCGAGTGGCTGGGCCAGGATATTTCTGGCCAGACACTGCTGATCGATCTGATGGAAACCGAAAAGCAGGGGCTGGCCACCGCGATCCATCATGCGAGTTCCGTCGGCTGTGCCCTGGGGCGCACCGCCCGCTCGATCGTCCTGGTCGAGCGCCGCCTGGTACCGCTCTTCCAGCGCACTTTTCCGACCGCCGATGTGCGGCCGGTCGGCGCTGGCGGCAAGGCCGCCTATGCCGAGGCGCAGGCGTTCGCCGGCGTCCAGCATCTGACTGCCGTTTTCGAAACCGACGAGGCGACGATCCGCGAGCATTTCGTGCCCCTGAAGCCGGATCCGGCCCGGGTCGCTGAACTTCGCGCCCGCTACCGGAAGGAAGGACGGCCGTTGGTCGGTATCGCATGGGGCAGCTCCAATCCCGGCAAAGACCTGCCGCCGCTTGCCGCCTGGCGAAACCTGATCGGCCGCCCGGACCTCCGGTTCGTCTCGCTGCAGTACGGCCAGATCGAGACCGATCTGAAGATCCTGACCGACGGTGAGCCGGAGCGCATTCTTCATGACAGATCGGTCGATCAGCTCGTCGACATGGACCTTTTCGCCGCGCAGGTTGCCGCGATGGACGCCGTGGTGACCATCAGCAATACCGGAGCGCATCTGGCTGGTGCGCTCGGCATCCCCTCGGTTTTCATTCTGGGCGACGGCTTCAAGCGCTCCTGGCCGGTCGAGGGCGACCGCACGCCCTACTATCCATCGGCCGTGCTGGTCTCGAAACGGGAACGCCCCTGGTCCGTGGTGATGGACGAGGCCGAGTCCATTCTGGCGCCATGGGTCACAAAAGTGAGTGGCTAATGCGTGTCGTCCAAAGCGCGTCACTGAATAGGCTTCGACGCGATGCGCATTAAGGGGTTCGGCCGACGGACCGCGGAATGGAGCGCCCGTGTCGAACAGTCGTCGCAACAGGCCAAAAAACATAAGGCATTCCGAACCGGGATATAGTAAAGGCCCAATTCGCCCCGCAGAGGATCGCAATTCTTGCTGGCATTTCTGCCTTGTGTTCGAATCAGCCGTAGGCTTAGGCGCCCAGTAATTGGGTTCGTCTGGCCGGCAGCGGTTCGGGCGCCAGCTCTGATAATCTAAAGGAGGTCTCTCCCATGTCCTTTCTAAAATTTTTCCAGGCCAAAGCGCCGCCTCTTCCTCTTATCGTATCCTTTCCAAAATCAGGGCGCACCTGGCTGCGTGTCATGCTGGACGATCTCGGCGTTGAAGTTCAATACATTCACGACGGAACCGACCACAAGTTACTTCGACCGAAATCGAGCCTCAAGGAGAATAAATCTCGATACAAGAAAAGAAGAACAATAATGCTTGTTCGCGACCCAAGAGATACGGTGGTCTCAGGGTACTTTCAGGTTCAGAAGCGCCACATGCTTCCAGCGGGATCGTTCAGCGATTTTATCAGAAGCGACAATCATGGGATTGAAAAGATCATCAGATTTAATCTGCAATGGTTCGCGGCCATGCCCCGGATGCGCGAAATCCGGTATCTTCAATATGAAGATATGCATCGGGATACGGCTGGTGTCCTTCGCGCGATCCTTGGATTCCTGAACCAGCAGGCTGACGATCGGACGCTTGTCGAGGTGGCGAACAACCGAACGTTCGACAAGATGAAAGTGAGTGAATCGACCGGTGATCTGTCCGATCGATACGGCAAGATATTACAGCCGCGCGATGCGAATGATCCCGAAAGCTTCAAGGTGCGCAAGGGCAAGATAGGCGGTTACGGCGAATATCTTTCCGACGACGACGTGGCCTATTGTGACGAGCAGTTGGCTAAGTTCGAATATTGGGAGAAGCTGGACAAGGTCTTTAGCACGAACGGCTTGTGCTACTCTCGCGTCGATAACGGCGCCCGGATCGCCTTGGGTTAGGGAGCATTGCCGACATGGTGATGCGGACCGGATTCATTTGCGGCTGCGGCCATAGCGGGACGACGTTGATGGCGACGATCCTTGCGTCGCATCCCGACGTCTACTTGCCGCTCCAGGAAACCAACATTTTCTTCAAGTGGACGCCACTGGCCATGTTCCGCTTCTGGAAACTGAAGCGGGCGGCGCTCGATGCTGGAAAGAACGTGCTGCTTGAAAAGACACCGCGGCATATCCGCCGTGTCGCCCGCATTCGCCGGCTCGTGCCCGGCGCGCGTTTCGTCATGCCGGTGCGAGATGGGCGCGACGTGGTAGCGTCCCTGATCAAACGACTTGGCGACCCAAAGGAGGCTCTCGACCGCTGGATCAACGACAATGCGCTGGTGCTTGCGGAACAGGGAAAGCCGGATGTGCTGATCTATCGCTATGAGGACCTGGTCGAGAATCCGGCCAAAGTCGTCGAGCAGATATGCGGCTTTCTCGATGTAAGCTTCAGCCCGGATCTCCTCGACTACCACAAGAACCCGCAGCAATGGTTCAAGCCGACCGACGCCAGCGTCGAGACGCAACATGAGGTGCTCCGGAACCAGCAGGTCAATCAGCCGATCTACGACGGAAGCGGGAGATGGCGCTCCGAACTTGGAAACGCCGAGTTACAGGACCTGGTACAAGGACGAGGTGCCCAGCTTATGAAAGCATTCGGTTATGCATGATGCCGGTTCGGCATCTGCTGGAAATGCCGTCTACCAATCAATCTTGTCGATCAAACCCGTTTTGAACAGGCTGTGAGCTCCTTCGTACAGCATTGACTGTTCGCTCATCGCGCTGAGAGCGGCTTTACCGCTCGATACCTCATGATACTGGCGATATTTGGAAGCGCCGTTCCAATACTGACCTTCCGCCACCGCGACCTGCGCCTTATCGTTGAAATCGGCGAAGAACTTGAAATGAAGCAGGCCGGCCAATCCCTTTATATAGTTTCGCCAGTAGGGCAGCGGTGAGTGAATCGACGTAAAAATCGTCTGGCGATCAACATATATCAGAGGGAACTTGGTCAACTTGTGCTGCCTGGCGAAAAGCCGGGTTCTCGGGCCGCCTGTGATCTTGAGATGCCGGGGGCTCCTCGTCACCTCGTAGCCGCTGCCGTCGAAATGGTCCGCAACTTGCCATGGCGGCACGATGGGATCGAAGGGTACGTCCCAGATGTTTCCGCTCGGATACATGTCGATCATCGGCGCCAGCAGGCGTGTCATTCCGCGCCGCTTGAGCCAGTCGGCCATCGCACCGAGCGGATGCTGATCCATGCCGTCATAGACAAGATATTCGTCCGCATCCACGGTCAGATACCAGCGAGGCTGACCATAAATCTGCACAATACGCTGCCGCCAAAGGTTTCCCAGGTCCGACTGCGAATAGGTGATCGGCGAGCTGAACAGATCGACGTCTGGCTGCTCGGCCAGAAGCTCAGCTGTGCCGTCGGTCGAGCGATCATCGAGGACGGCGAATCTGGTGACGCCGAGTTCGCGATAGTGCTTCAGGAACGGGCGTAGCCTGTCCGCCTCGTTGCGGATGACGAGGATCAAAGGCAAGTCATTCGCTTTAAGGGGCGTTATCGGCCGCAGCGATGACACTTCTGCCCGTCTTCCGAAGGTGTGTCTCAGCCGATATATGGCGGTGTCGGTAATCGTCCGGCGGACAATGGCAGGCCAGGTTGCTTTGCTCAAGCCGTCGATTCCCCTCATGGCGGTCACCGCCCGGCTGGAGCTGGCGCTGATCCGCTGTTTGCAGTTAATTTCTACATGCAGCACCGTTAGGCAAATCGCAAGCAGTTGCGGAGTTCCGGCGGGTGAGCTTTCCAAGTGTTGCCGATGCGCGCTGGCCTCTATAGACATCGTCGGATGGCAACAGGCCGGAGCCCAGACCCCATGTACGCCGGCATTCGTGGCACCGAAATTCAATTCGACAGGCCGATCCTGTTCGTGCGCCAGCGTTATGCGCCTTTTGGTGGCGGCGAGATCATGCTGGAAAACATCATGGCCGCATTTGCCGCGCGTCAGCGGCCGGTGGCCGTGCTCTCCGGCGAATGGCCGCGAAACGACGGCATAGAATTCATCCATTGTGCCGGCCGCCGGTTTCCGCGTTCGCTGCGGGCGACGTCCTTTGCTCAAGCCGCCTGCCGCAAGATCGCCGAGATGCCGCCGGCTCTGGTGCAGAGCAACGATCGCCTGCCGTGCTGCGATGTCTTCCGGGCCGGGGAGGGCGTTCATGCCGCCTATCTTGCCGAGCGGCGGCGTTTCGAGACGCGGCTTGGCAGGGCGGCAATGGCGCTGAGCCCCTTTCACCGCCAGACGCTGCGCCTCGAGCGCGCAACCTATGCCAGTTCGCGGCTCAAAGCTGTCATTGCCATTTCGAAAATGGTGGCAGAGGACATTGTCCGTCACTACGATTATCCGGCGGAAAATGTGCACCATATTCCCAACGGGGTGGATCTCGACCGCTTCAAACCGCAGCTGCGCCAATTGCATCGGGCGACAATCCGCGCGCGCCTTGACGTCGACGCAAACAGGCCGGTCGTCCTGTTTGTCGGCTCGGGCTTTGCGCGAAAGGGGCTGCTCGCACTGATGAAGGCGGTCGCCAGGCTCGATGACGAGCCTGAATTGTGGGTCATCGGCCATGATTCGCGCGCCAACGCCTTCAGGCAGGCCGGTGACAGGCTCGGTCTCGGCGCACGGCTCAAGATGCTGGGGCCGCAGAAAGACATGCTGCCGTGGTACGGCGCGGCCGATATTGCAGTGCTGCCTTCCATCTATGATCCTTTCGGCACAGTGGTCATCGAAGCCATGGCCAGCGGCTTGCCCGCTGTGGTAAGCACCGGCTGCGGAGCGCGCGAGCTTGTCGAGCGGTTCGAGCCGACGCTCGTTTGCGACGCGGCCAGCGAAAGCGACCTCGCAGCAGCGCTCGCGCACGCGCTGCAGTTGTCGTCACGACCTGAAACCGCAGCCCGGGTGAGGGCGGCGGCCGAACACTATGATTTCAATGTCATGATCAAGCGAATGATGGCGCTGTATGAAAGCCTTGATCTGAAATGATTTTCGACTTTGTTGAATTGGGTTAGTACCGTCAGTGTGCCAACAGGCCGGGAGCCGATGCTGCAGATGCATTCGAATGACAGTGGCAGCTTTGATGCCGGAACATTCTGACCGTGCCGGCGCTCTCGGTCATTATCATCACCCGCAACGAGGAGGCGTCCATCGCGCAATGCCTTCGGTCGGTCCATTTTGCCGATGAGATCGTCGTTCTCGACAACAACAGCAGCGACAGAACCAGGGAGATTGCCGGTGCTCTGGGGGCCAAGGTTCTGATGACCGTTGATTGGCCCGGTTTCGGCGCGCAAAAAAACCGTGCGCTGGCCGCGGCAACGGGGGATTGGATCCTCTCGCTGGATGCAGATGAGTGGGTGGAGGCGCCGCTCGGCGCGGAAATAAGGGCCGCAATCGCCGACGCAAAAGCCTATGACGGCTTCGAAATACCGAGAAGATCGCGCTTTTGCGGTCACATTGTCCGCCATAGCGGCTGGTCGCCCGATCTGGTGCTCAGGCTCTTCCGTCGCCGCTCCGGGCGCTTCAGCGACGACACCGTGCACGAGAAGGTATTGGTGAACGGGAAGGTCAGCCGATTATCCCAGCCGATCGAGCACGATTCCATCACCGACTTGGCAGATGCCCACGACAAGATCGGCCGGTACGCAGAAGCGTCCGCCGCGCAACTGCTTGCCGAGGGCAAAAAAAGCTCGATAGGCAAGGCGGTCTTACGCTCCGTCTGGGCCTATGTGCGCAGCTATGTTTTCCGGCTGGGATTTCTGGACGGTTCCATTGGTGCAATGGTGGCCGCGTATTCGGCCAGCTACACCTATCAGAAATGGGCGCGTGTCGCAGTGGGAATGCGAGGCCAGGGCCACCAAAAAAGCAAGGCTGAGGCCAGGACAAATCTGTGACAAACCGGCTTGGTTGACCGCAATTGTTGCCGAGCCATCGCCAACTAGTTAGTGTACGACCGTTAAAATCGAAAGCCAGGGTAGTGAATATGACTGATGCGTTTAGGGTATTTATCGGATGGGACAGCCGCGAGCCGATCGCGTGCGACGTCGCGCGACACTCGCTGCTCAAACATGCGTCGGCGCCTGTCTCCGTCATTCCGATCAAACAGGACGAGATGCGTGCCCGCGGGCTGTATTGGCGGGAAAAAGATCCGCTCGCCTCAACGGAGTTCACCTACACGCGCTTCCTCACGCCCTTTCTCGCCGACTACACGGGTTGGGCCCTGTTTTGCGATTGCGATTTCCTGTGGCTTGGTGACGTCGCAGGCCTGCTGAAATATACGGACTCGGACAAGGCGGTCTATTGCGTCCAGCATGACTATACGCCGAAGGCCACAACCAAGATGGATGGCGTGGTCCAGACGTCCTATCCTCGGAAAAACTGGTCGTCGCTGATGCTGTTCAATTGCGCGCATCCTTCAGTCAGATCGCTCACGACAGACGTCGTGAATCAGGAAAGTGGCGCCTATCTTCACCGAATGCAGTGGGTTGCCGACAAAGATTTGGGCTCATTGCCGGTAGAGTGGAATTGGCTCGAAGGCTGGAATGAAAAGCCTGCGGTCGGCACACCCAAGGCGGTCCACTATACGAGCGGCGGCCCGTGGTTTGCCGAGTGGCAGAATGTCGACTACGCCGACTTGTGGATAGCAGAACGCGACGAGTTCCTGGCTTCCGATCAAGCGGCATCTTCTCAGAGCGCAGTTCGATAAGAACATCGTGTTTGGCGGGTGACCTGGGCGCTTGCGAAAGTGGCATTGATTTTCGTGTCGCCAAGGGCGCAGCAACCAGCCGTCAGGCGCTGGGCGTCGACAACAATGCATGGTGCGGCCGTGGGGCGGGATGGGGGCTGATTTCGCCTAGGAATCTGGCAGTTTCGGCAGGGTAAGCATGCCGCACCCAGGTAAGGATCAGCTCGCGGCAATATGATTGGTTTGGGGTCCGTCAGCTCTTTCATCGGCCTAGCCGGCACGCGAAAGTCGACCATGCCGTCACTGCGAAGACGCCTCGATCGTTTCCTGGAGAACCGCGGGCCCAAAGTACCGCGGCTGCAGCTGAACCATGTCGAGCGCCTGGCGCTGGTCCGTCGCCATGGTGATTTTTCCCTTGCCTATTCGACCGCTGTGCAGAAGGGGCTTCACTACTTCGGCGATGCCCGGGGCTACATCGCTTACGGCAGCAAAACGCGACATCATTTCGCGCTCGGTGATCCAGTGGCTGCCCCGGCCGATCGGCGCGACTACATCAAACGTTTCATCGAGGTTGCCGGCAGCCCGTGGTTCGTGCAGATCGGCGAACAGACGGCGCGCGTGCTTGCCGGGCTTGGCTATCAGGTCAACCGCCTCGGCGTCGACACCAGGCTTGTCCTGCCTGGACACGACTTTTCCGGAAAGCGCAACGAGACAGTGCGCTATTCCGAACGCTGGCTCTTGAGGAAGGGGTTTTCTTTCGCAGAGGACAACGGGACTATCTTCCTCGACGAGATTGCCAGGCTCTCCCAGAATTGGCGGGCCGACCGCATCGTCAAGCGCTGGGAGATGAGATTTCTCAACAGGCCCTTTGCCGATCACCTTGGCGTCGATATGCGCCGTTTCGTCCTGCACGGTCCGGATGGGGAACTCGTGGCCTTGCTGGATTTCGATCCGCTGTTCAGCGACGGTAAGATCATCGGCTACACCACCTCGTTCAAGCGCAAGCACATCGATGCCTCGGCGCATGCCGAGATCGGCCTGACCAAGTTCGCGGTCGACCGCTTTCGCAACGAAGGTGTTTCCGTCGTCACCCTGGGCCTGTCGCCGCTTGTCGAAATCGGACCTAGCGGTTTTGCCGAAAGCGATTTCTGGCGGCACGCCTTCCAGCGTGCCTATGACTCGCCCTGGGTCAATCGCACCCGCTTCAACCTGCAGGGGCAAGCGGCCTTCAAGCGCCGGTTCCATGGTGTCGAAGAGCCGACCTATCTCGCCTTTCGCAAGGGGAGCTTTTTCGAAGCGCTTTCTCTGCTCCGGCTGATCAGGGCCGTCTAGTGCTTGGTGGAGGATGAGGGCTCGTCGTCTCCCAGTATGGTCGACCTCACAGCGGCCAGGCTTGGTCGTTTAGGTGGGAAAGGAATGCCGCGGCGGGATACTAAAAGACCGGCTGCGAACGCCGGAGCACCCTGCGGCGTCCCCCAGTCCGCCGGAGCACTTTGGCAGCCCGACACCGGCTCCGCATCAGCGCGCCAGCGAGCGGATTCACTATTGCTGCTGCGCACCGCCAGGAATAACGAGAGTACCCTGACCCGGCCTTGAGTATCTGAAGCCTATGAAGAACAAAGCAACGATGACCAAACAAATGACGATGACCGCGACGACGCTGCCAGGATGGTGTCCGGTATCTGGCGGTTGGACCATTGCCTTCCCGTATGGCTATCGCCACTGACCTTCTTCATCTTCCAACCGAGCATCACGACTGTCAATGGACAGAGGAGCTGCCCCCGCCATCCAATCAGCCGCCGGTAGCGTCGACCACGTTACGCGCTTGCCGACCGCAGTTGATGATGGACCGAACCACAACTTATCCTACGCACGCCTCCATCGCTGCGAAGCGTTGGATGGCGGCGATCCACCGCGGCTTAGTCAAGCCTGAAACAGGAACGCCGCCGCCGGATCGAAAAAGACCTGCCGGCTGCAGGGCGACACACCCTGCGATTGCATGGCGGCGGAGGTCGGCCTGATGTCAACCTCCTGTCCAGCGGCGGTGCGCGCGACAATCCGCCGGCGCTCGCCGTAAAATGCGATATCGACGATCTCGACATTCAGTTCAGCGCTCGCCGGGCTCCGCTCCATGCTAAAGGCTTCGGGCCGGATCATCAGCCTGCTCTTCTGGCCTTTGCCGAACGTGCCGTTGGACCTCACTCCGGATATGACCGAACCGTCTGTCATGCGGATCGTTGTCGTGCCGTTGGTGGTGTCGAGATGTTCGGCGGCGAGGAAATTTGAATTGCCGATGAAGCCGGCGACGAAGTCGGTCGCTGGCCTGAGATAGAGATCCTCGCCGGTGCCGGTCTGCTCAATGCGGCCATCCTTGAACAGGGCGATCCGGTCCGACAGATGCAGCGCCTCTTCCTGATCGTGGGTGACATAGAGGATGGTGACGCCGGTCTGGCGATGAATGCGGCGGATTTCGCCCTGGATTTCCTCGCGCAGCTTCTTGTCGAGCGCCGACAATGGCTCGTCCATCAAAAGGATCGGCGGATCGTAGGCCAGCGCCCGGGCCAGCGCGACGCGCTGCTGCTGGCCGCCCGACAGCGCGCCGGGTAAGCGCCCGGCGAAGCTTTCGAGCCGCACCAGGCCCAGCATGTCGGCGACCTTTTTCTTCACCTCGGCGTCCGGCCGGCGGCGAACCCGCAGCGGAAAAGCGACGTTTTCGGCCACCGTCAGATGCGGAAACAGGGTGTAGCGCTGGAAGACCATGCCGATGTTGCGCTTGTGCGAGGGCACTGCAAGCAGTGATCTTCCTTCCAGCAAGACATCGCCGGAAGTCGGGTCCTGAAAGCCGGCGATCGCGTAGAGCGTCGTCGATTTTCCCGAGCCGGAGGGCCCAAGAAAGGTCAGGAACTCACCCTTGGGTATGTCCAGCGTGACATCGTGCACGGCGACAATCGCCCCGAACGCCTTGCGCAGATTGCGGATGGAGAGGAAAGGGTGGGTCATGTCCGGAACTTTCGCTGCAGCAGCGCCGTCACCACCATCAGGGCAAGCGTCAGCCCGACAAGCAGGCTTGAGGCGGCTGCGATCACCGGACTGAGGTCCGACCGCAGACTGCTCCAGATCTTGACGGGCAAGGTTTGCAAGCTGGGGCTGGCCATAAAGATCGCAACCACGACTTCGTCCCACGACGCGAGGAAGGAAAAGATCGCGGCGGAGAAGATGCCGATCCGGATCGACGGCAAGGTGATCCTGAGCCTGGCCTCGAGCGGGCTTGCCCCGCAGACGATTGCCGCGTCCTCGATCGACTTGTCGAACCCTTCGAGCGCCGCGGCGATCGGTATGATGGCGAAGGGCAGCGCCAACACGGTGTGGGCGATGACGAAGCCGGTGGTGGTACCGCCGAGGCCGAGGCGAAGGAAGAAGGCGTAGATTGCGATGGCGAAGACAACGACGGGCAGCACCATCGGCGTCAGCAGCAGGCCGCGCAGGATCTCACGTCCGGCAAACCTTTCGCGAACCAGGGCAAAGGAGGCGAGCAGGCCGATCGCTACTGCCAGGATCGCCGTCATGGTGGCGATCCGAGCGCTGGTCAGCGCGGCGTCGAGCCAGGCCGGATCGGCAAAAAGCTCCTGGTACCATTTGAGCGTCCAGCCGGGCGGCGGAAAAGCCAGCCAGCGCGACGAGCCAAAGGAGAGCAGGACAATGAAGACCACTGGCAGCAGAAGAAAGCCGGCGACCAGCGCGGTGAAGCCGAGCAGGGCAAGCCGCAGTCCACCCATGCGGTCATAGTCGAGCAGCATCTCAGATGCCTCCGCTAATGCGCCCGGCACCGACAAGGCGCACCTGCAGCGCGTATAGAGCCATGGTGACGACAAGCAGGATGAAGGCTGCGGCGCTGCCGAGCCCCCAGTTAAGCAGCGACTGGACCATCTGCGCGATCATTTCGGCAAGCATCATGTTCGACGTGCCGCCGAGCAGTGCCGGCGTGACGAAGTAGCCAAGCGACATGACGAAGACCATCAGGCCACCCGCGGCGACACCGGGCAGCGACAGCGGCAGGAGGATGCGGCGGAACGCTTGGAAAGGGCTTGCGCCGCACAGCGACGCCGCACGCAGCGTCATCGGATCGATCGCCCGTAACGTGCCGACCAGCGGCAGGATCATGAAGGGCAGCATGATATAGACCATGCCGATGGTGACGCCGGTGAGATTGTTGATGAGCGGCAGCGGCTGGTCGATGGCGCCGATGGTCATCAGCGTCCGGTTGATGACGCCGGTACGCTGCAGGAGCACCATCCAGGCATAGGTGCGGGTGAGCAGGTTCGTCCACATCGACAGGATGATGATGCCGAAGATGATCGAGGCCAGTCCCGAAGGCATGATCGCCAGCATCCAGGCGACCGGAAAGGCGACAAGGACCGTGACGATGGTGACCAACGCCGCGACCAGGAATGTGTTGAAGAACACCCGCGCATAGGTGCCGTCACCAAGCAGGGCAGCATAGTTCTGCAAGCCTGGCTCGGGCTCCGTGACACTGCGCAAAAGCAGCGCCAGCACGGGGACGACGAAGAACAGCATAATCAGAATCAGGGCCGGCAGCAGGCCATTGAGACCTGCCGGCACCCGCACCGTTCCAAAGTTCCGGCGTGTTTCGACCGACATGACAGCGACCCGGCTACGGGACGAGACGGTACGAACCGTCTCGTCCATTGCGGTTCAAGGGCGGGCTTATTTCGCCTGCCAGGCATACCAGCGCGCAGCGATGGTGTCGCGATTGGCGGCCCAGTAGTTCATGTCGAGATTGATCTGTCCGTCGACATGAGCATCCGGCAGCGATTTCACGGCATCGGCCGGCATCTCTGCCCTGGCCTTGGTGTTGATCGGCGCATAACCGCTGGCTTCGGCAAATTTGGCCTGGCCAGCGGGGCCGCTCGCCGCGGCGAGGAATTTCATCGCCGTATCCTTGTTCTTGGCACCCTTCGGTACCACCAGAACGTCGGCTGCGGTCAGGTTCTGGTTCCAGGAGACGCCGACATCGGCGCCATCCTTGTTCAGTGCGAAGACGCGGCCGTTCCACAGCTGGCCGAACGTTGCTTCGCCAGATGCGATCAATTGCTGCGACTCCGCCCCGCCACCCCACCAGACGATGTCCGACTTGATGGTGTCGAGTTTCTTGAAGGCGCGATCGAGATCCAGCGGATAGAGCTTGTCCGCCGGAACACCATCGGCCAGCAGCGCGATCTCGATGACGCCGGGCGCCGACCATTTGTAGAAGGTCCGCTTGCCCGGGAACTTCGTCAGATCGAACATGTCGGCCCAGCCGGCCGGTTCACCCGAAACGGCGCCCTTGTTCCAGGCGAGCACGAAGGAATAGTAGAAACTGCCGACGGCGTGATCGGTGGTGAAGCGCGGATCGAGGTCGGCCTTCGGCACGGTCTTGAAGTCGATCGGCTCGAGCAGACCGTCCTTGGCCGCCTTGATGGCGAAATCCATCTCGACGTCGACGACGTCCCAGTTGACACTGCCGCTATCGACCATCGCCTTCAGCTTGCCGTAGTCGGTCGGGCCATCCTGCATGACCTTGATCCCGGATGCAGCGGTGAACGGCTCGGCCCAGGATTTGGTCTGCGCTTCCTGGGTCGTCCCGCCCCAGCTGGTGAACACCATGTCCTCGGCCTTTGCGTCCGTCGTTGCCAGAACTGTCGTTGCAATAAATCCGGCAAGGATGCCGGTGATGATCAGTTTCATGTCGTTCTCCTCTGTTGTTTTCGTTGTTGTCTGTTCGCGATCGGTCGTTTTCGCCTTGATCGCGCATCTCCGGCCAGCGGCGGCTACCGCATGACAAAAGGATCGGGAATCGGGTCGTCGGAGGTGCGTATCCACACCGATTTCGAACGCGTGTAGTCGCGGATCGCATCGAGGCCGCCCTCGCGGCCGAGCCCGGATTGGCCGTAGCCGCCAAACGGAACCAGCGGCGAGACCGCCCGATAGGTGTTGATCCAGACCACGCCGGCAAGGATGCCGCGCGCCATGCGGTGGGCTTTTGCCAGATTGGTGGTGAACACGCCGGACGCCAGGCCGAACTTCGTGTCGTTGGCGAGCGAAAGCGCTTCAGCTTCGCTGTCGAAGGCAAGCACCGAGAGCACCGGGCCGAAGAGCTCTTCGCGCACGCAGGCAAGGGTCTGATCAGGCGCGTCGATAATCGTCGGCGCGTAATAGAAGCCGCCCGCCATGCCCGTGGGGCGGATGCCGCCGGTGACCAGCCGCCCGCCGGCGGCCAGGCTTTCAGCAACGATCTTCTCTATCCATTCGCGCTGGCGCGAGGTGGCGAGCGGTCCCATTTCGGTCGCGGGATCCTGCGGATCGCCAATCCTGATCGCCTCGGCCTTGCGCTTGAGCCGGGCGAGGAGTTCGTCCTTCACGGAGCGCTGGACCAGCAGCCGTGAGCCGGCGACGCAGCTCTGGCCGGTGGCAGCGAAGATGCCTGCAACGACCGCGTTGGCGGCGCTGTCCAGATCGGCATCGGCAAACACCACGACCGGGCTTTTGCCGCCGAGCTCGAGCGTCGTGAAGGCGAGGTTTTCCGCCGTATTCCTGACGATCTGCCGAGCGGTCGAGGGACCGCCGGTGAAGGCGACGCGGGCGACGAGCGGATGACTGGTCAGGCGGTGACCGCAATCGTGGCCGAAGCCGGTCAGGATGTTGACGGTCCCGGCGGGAAATCCCGCCTCATGGACGAGCTCGGCGAAGGCCAGCAACGGGGCAGGGCCGTCTTCCGATGCTTTCAGAACGATGGTGCAACCGGCCGCCAGCGCCGGCCCGAGCTTGACGGCGGACAGGAAGAGCTGCGAATTCCACGGCACAATGGCGGCGACCACTCCGATCGGTTCGGGCCGGATGGTTACTTCCATGTCGGCCTTATCGATGGGGACGAATGAGCCCTCGTGCTTGTCGGCCAGCCCGCCATAATAGCGGTAGTAGTCGCCGACATAGGCGATCTGGGCGCGGGTCTCGCGGATGATCTTGCCGGTGTCGCGTGTCTCGAGTTCAGCCAGCCGGTCGGCATTGGCGACCACCAGATCGCCGAGCCTCACCAGAAGCTTGCCGCGTGCCGTTGCCGTCATCGCTGCCCACGGGGCGGAGCGCAGCGCCCGGTGAGCGGCTTCGACGGCGCGGTCGACATCATCAGATGATGCAGCGGGCATCGTCGCCCATGGCGCGCCCGTCGAGGGATCGATGCTGTCGAAGGTCGCCGCCACTTCGACGAAGCTGCCGTCCATATAGTTCCTGAATTGAGTGGTGCTCATCGCAATCTAGCTTTCGGCTCGGAAAAGGCCGGCATCACCCTGTCGATGAAGAGCTGCAGCGATTTCTTCTTGCGCTGATGGGAAAGGCCGCTGTCGATCCAGATCGAATACTGATCGTAGCCGAGCGCTTCGTAGGCCTTCAGCCTGGCGATCACCTCGTCGGCTTCGCCAATGACCAGGTTCTGCTTGATCTTGTCAGGCGCATATTGCGGCATGGCCCCGATCTCGTCTTCGGTCAGCGCTTCCATCATGCCCTGGTGCACCGGCTTCTTGTTCTGGAACCAGGCGCCGAACTGGCAGTAGAACTGCGACAGATCCTGCGCGAGCCGGTCAGCATCCGCGGCGTCCTCGGCGACGAAAGTATGCATAAGCAGCATGATCTCCGGCCTTGGTACGTCGGGGTGGGCATTGCACGCCGCGTTGAAACGCTCCATCAGGCTGGCCACTTCGTCATCGCCCGAGGCAAGCGGCGTAACCTGGACGTTGCATTTGCTGGAAACCGCAAAGTCGTGCGAGTTCGGATCGCGTGCGGCCACCCAGATCGGCGGATAAGGCTTTTGCAACGGCTTGGGCGACGAGGTGGTTGCAGGAAACGACCAGAACTCGCCGGCGAGTTCGAAGTCACCATCCCAAAGGCCCCGGATCGCTGGCACCATCTCGCGCATACGCTGGCCGGCACCCCAGGCCTCGAGGCCTGGGAAAAGTCGCTGGTATTCATAAGCGTAGGCGCCGCGCGCAATGCCGATGTCGAGACGGCCGCCGGTGATGACGTCGGCCATCGCCGCTTCGCCGGCAAGCTTGATCGGGTGCCAGAATGGCGCGACGATGGTTCCGGTGCCGAGCCGGATGCGCCTGGTTTTGGCGGCGAGCCAGGCGATGTTGATGAACGGATTCGGCGAGATGGTGAATTCCATCCCGTGATGCTCGCCGATCCAGGCAGTCTCGAATCCTGCCTTTTCGGCCTGCAGCACCAGCTCCTCCAACTCGCCGACAAGCTCGGAATGCGGCTTTGCCAGATCCGACCGCTCCATGTGGACGAAAAGCGAAAATTTCATCGGTTTCACCCGCGGCCGGAAAGACGAATTTGAGAAGGAGAGGGCTTGGCGAGCGGCCGGACTTCGCCTTCGACCTCGTTGCCGACATAGACGCCGAATGCATCTTCCGTACGTTCGCGCGCATAGCGGGCAAGCATCGAACGCACTGCGGGATCGGCGATCTTCAGATCCGCGATCTTCTCGATGTCGACAAGCCGCATCTGGCGATCGTCGGAATAGGGTCCCTCGACCGTTCCGCGATAATAAACATGCGTGCGCCAGGGTTCGGCGGCATCGTCCCACACCGCGAACAGGAAGCCGAGCTGGGCGTCTATGGCCTTGGCGGCAAGGCGCCCCTTGAGACTGCGCGCATCGTTCGGCGTGCCCAATCCGCGTCCGGCTGGCAATTCATGAAACCCATCGGCCGTTGCGAAGAACAGCACACGGCCCTCATTCTCGAGAATGGCGCCGATCTCCGTATCGGGGGGCGCCGCCGCCAGGGCCTCCTGGCTGAGGCCAGGCGTGACGTAGGTGCCTCTGCAATAACCGAGGGGCTGAGCTCCGTTGTGACTGAAGTCACGGACGCGGCCGATGAGGATCGAGTGATCGCCAGCATCGACCAGCTGCTCCATGCCGCAATCGAACACCGCAACGCAGCCGTCGATCAGCGGATTGCCGGTCCGGCCCGGTTGCCAGCTCACGGCCGCGAACTTGTCCGCTGCTTTGGAAGCGAAGATGCCGGAATGGGCCTTCTGGTCCTCTGACAGGATGTTGATGGCGAAACCTCTCGACGTCGAAAAAGCACTGTGCCCCAGCGCCCTCTTGGCGATGCAGACAAGCACCAGCGGCGGCTCGAGCGAGACCGAGGTGAACGAGTTGGCGGTGAAGCCGCGCGGTTCGCCTTCCGTGCTGATCGTTGTGACGATGGTGACACCGGTCAGGAAGGAGCCGAGCGCGCGCCGGAATTCGCCGCTGTCAAAGACTGCATCCGTCTCCGGGTTCACGCCAGCGTCTCCTGCCGTGTCGAGAAATTCCATGATGTGTTTGGTCACTTTTTCAGGTGAAGCCATTGCCATCATGTGCCTTTCTCCATTGAGCACGAGGCATTGACCGTGCGGCGCAAGCCTCGCCATCGCCGCCGACATGGCCGGGGTCGAATTGCTGTCTTGCGACCCGGTCATAAACAGGGCCGGTGCGGCAAGACTCGGGAGGGCATCGGCATGCTCGGCATCGGCACGGGCAAAGAGGCGATAGGTGCGCGCGTAGCCTTCGGGTTCGACCCTTTCAAGGGCGGCGCGCGCGGTAGAGGCCGCGTCGACAAGGTTCGCAGGCAGCGGGTCGCCGAACCAGCGGGCAAGTGTTGCCGCAATGGCGGAAGGATTGCCACGGGGGCCAAGCGCGGCCGCCCGCTCGCGCACGGCCTGCGTCAAGGCCGCGGGGCGGCGGAACACCGCGTTGAGGCACACGATGGCGCGAACGCGCAAAGGGGCGCGAAGGGCGATTTCCAGTGCGACCAGCGCGCCCATCGAATGGCCGACGATCGACACCGACGCCACGCCAAGATGGTCGAGCAGGCGAACCGCCTGATCGGCGAAATCCGACAGGCTGGCTTCTTCCGGCGGCAGCGGTGAAACGCCGTGGCCGAGCATGTCGATGGCGATCAGGTCATGATGGTCTTTCATCGCCGCGATCTGATCGTGCCAGATCGCGGCGTTCATGCCGACACCGTGAATGAGCAGAACCGGCGCGTCGGAGCCGGCGCGGATGAAGCCGGTGCCGTCCGGAGCCGTGTCCCGGACCCATGCGGTGGCAGCGACGTCAGCCATGCAGGTCTCCGACCTCCTTGAGGTCCTGATAGCGGTCGCCGATACGATGGTGCGGGCGGCCGCCAATCGAAGCGCCAAGCGCCACCACCAGTTCGTCGGGCGCGGGCGCGTCGCCGATTTGGAAATGTACGGTCAGATAGTGGGAGCGGCGGCCTTCGTCGTTCTTGTCCATCAGCGGGATCATGATCGGGGTGTTCGGCCCTCCGCGCAGATTGGTGAAGGCGAGATAGGTCTTGGCGCCGACCGCGCGACGGTAATGGTTGCCGAAATGCAGCGTATGGATCAGCGCCGATGCGTGCTCGATCTCGCCCGCCGTGCCGCAGACCGCGGCCTTGCCATAACCCTCTATTGCCTCGCCGGAACCGGCAACGGCGATAATCTCGCGGGTCAGCAGTTCGCCGAGGACGGGAGCAATGACACGGATCTCCGGCGACAGGTCGTCGGTGAAACCGCGGCCCGCCCAAGGGTTTGTCAGCACGGCGGCGACGCCGATCAGACGCAACGGTTTTGGGGCTTCCTTACCGCCCTCGACTAGCGTGTTCTCGATGTAGGTGACGATCTTTCGAATGGCTGGTTTCATGAAAGTCCTCGGTCGCCATGGCGCTGTGCAACGCCGAAATCTTTACATCATATTATGGTATACCATACTATGGAGCACCAGGAGCCTTGTCAATCGGCTATGGAATCTGTTTTGTGGCCGGATCGGGGTAGGGAGAGAAGATGTCAGGCGATACGCTGCGGATCGACCGCTCTGCCAAGACGCTGAGGACGCTGGCGCTGGAGCGCATGCGTGAAGCGATCATGGGCTTCCATTTCCAGCCTGGTGAAAGGCTGGTCGAGCGGCCGCTATGCGATCAGCTCGGGGTTAGCCGTTCCGTCGTGCGCGAGGTCCTGCGGCAGCTGGAGGCGGAAGGCCTGGTGCAGATGATACCGGGCCACGGACCCGCCGTGGCCAAGCCGGATCTCGGCCGCACCGACGAAATCTATGAATTGCGGGCGCTGCTCGAGGGCATCGCGGCGCGGGCTTGCGCCCTAACGGCCACGGACGCGCAGATCGCTTTGCTCGATGACGCCTTGACGAACCTGCTTGAGGCGTGGGCGTTCGGTGCGCCTGTCGAGGTGATGCGGGCAACGACCAAGTTCTACGAAACGCTGTTCGAGGCCGCCGACAAGCGCATTGCCTGGGAAATCGTGACGGGGCTGAATGTCCGCATCAATCAGCTCCGCTCAATGACGATCGCATCGGAGAACCGCCGCGAGCCGGCGATCGCCGAAATGACCGAAATCATGGATGCAATCCGGTCGCGCAAGCCGGACGAGGCGGAGGCGGCGGCGCGGCGGCATGTCGAATCCGCGTGGCAGATCGCCCGCAACACGCTTCGCCTTGGCTGACTGGTTTGCCGCCAACGCGGTTCATCGTTCCATGGAAGGCGTCTAACTGGTGCGTACAGCGAGGTGTGTGACGTGACCAAATTGCTTTCAGTTGCGGCGGCA
The DNA here is from genome assembly GCF_040317515.1 of Mesorhizobium sp. M1428. Lineage (NCBI taxonomy): Bacteria > Pseudomonadati > Pseudomonadota > Alphaproteobacteria > Hyphomicrobiales > Phyllobacteriaceae > Mesorhizobium > Mesorhizobium sp. M1428. The sequence goes on along the minus strand of NZ_JAMYKT010000005.1, from coordinate 111,654 downwards.
AAATCGTATATCGGGTTTAGTTGGGTGTGCATCTCTTGCCAAATTGCTCTGTCATTCGAACGGAGTATCGGACGGACTGAGACAGAGAAAATAGTAAAATGAATATGCTACGTCACAAACTTGCCGTGGCGCCGATGATGGACTGGACAGACCGGCACTGCCGGTTCTTCCATCGCCAGCTGACGCGCGAGGCGCTGCTCTACACCGAGATGGTGGTGGCCGATGCGGTCATCCACGGCGCACGCGAGCGGCTGCTCGGCTTCGACGACAGCGAACATCCGGTGGCGCTGCAGCTCGGCGGCGCTGATCCGGGAAAGCTGGCCGAGGCGGCGCGCATCGGCGAAGCCTTCGGCTATGATGAAATCAACCTCAATGTCGGCTGTCCGTCCGACCGCGTCCAGTCGGGCACCTTCGGCGCCTGCCTGATGAAGGCGCCTGTGCTCGTCGCGGATTGCGTCGCTGCGATGAAGGCGGCGGTGAAAATACCGGTTACCGTCAAGTGCCGCATCGGCGTCGATGAGCAGGATCCGGAAGCGGCACTCGATGCGTTGGCGGACGGTGTTTTCGCGGCCGGCGCCGACGCGCTTTGGGTGCACGCCCGCAAGGCCTGGCTGGAAGGACTGAGCCCAAAGGAAAATCGCGACATTCCGCCGCTCGACTATAGCCGCGTCTATCGGCTGAAAGCCAGAAAACAAAACAAATTCATCGGCATCAATGGCGGTATTCAATCTCTCGCAGAGGCGCTGACCCATCTCGACCATGTCGACGGCGCCATGCTCGGCCGCGCCGCCTATCACACGCCAGGGATACTGGCCGGCATCGATGCCGCGTTTTACGGCGGCACAGCTGAGCCGTTTGATTTTGCCGCACTGATCGATGCGATGGCGGACTACGCGGCAAGCCATATCGAGCAGGGCGGCCGGCTGGGGCATGTCACCCGGCACATGGTCGGGCTGTTTCACGGCCTGCCCGGTGCACGGCGCTACCGCCAGATCCTTTCCACCGAGGCGACAAAGCCGGGTGCGGGACCGGAGGTGCTCAAGACGGCTTTCGCAGAGGTCGATTTCGGCAGGACCGCAGAGGCGGCCTGAGGAGAAGACTTAATCCCGCAACACCATGCGGTCACCACGGACGTCGAAACCCGATAGCGAGCCGATGAAATTCATGCCGAGCAGGCTCTGGCCGAGCGTGCCGGGTGCGGCGATCATGATGGGCATGTCCTTGCGCACGATGCCGCCGATCGACAATTCATCGGTTCTCACGGCGGCGGCGCGTGTCATGCCGTTGGCGGTAGAGATCGGTATGGTGAAGCGGAGAGCCGCCGAATTGAACCCGACCGCCAGCGCGTCCTCGGCGGTCAGCACGGTGCTGGTCGCGCCGGTATCGACAACCGTCAGGATCGGCGTGCCGTTGATCGTGACGCGCGCTTCGAAATGGCCGTTGCCGGCCTTGTCTAGAGTGACGGTGACATGGCCTTCTTCCACACCCAGCGCCAGCGGACTGCCGGGAACAAGGCCGGCGGTGATGCGGCTGGCGAAATCCTGCAACTCATAGCGGTACTGATAGCCGGCGATCAGCGCCAGCACGATGGCAGCCCAGGCGCCAAGACTGCGTGCCATGGTGCCTAACGGCCTGCCTGATCTGAGCAGGCCGGCGCCGACGAGCGCCGCTAAAGCGCCAAGCCAGATCAGCTGGCTGAAATCGTAATTCTCAATGCCGAATGTACTGCCGGCGGAATCGTTGAGCATGAGCAGGAGTACACCCGCCCCGATCGCGACGATCAGAATCCACAACAGTCGGTTCATCTCTGCGGCCGGTTCACGAGAGGGCGTCGCGTTCGCGTGCCATGCGGCTGCGACGGGTTTCCCGGCGGGGGCGTCGTTCGACCGTTTCCAGCCTTGCCGGCAGCCCGGCCATGACGCTGCGGCGGGTTTGCGGGGTCATGTCGATCCAGGCGGCGATTTCCTCGCGCGTGCGCCCGCAACCGAAACAGAAGCCGGTTTTCATATCGATCGAGCAGACCAGGATGCACGGGGATTCAATGGCCGTCATAAGGATTTCCTTGGCTAGCCTCCACATGGTGCAACGACAAAGTCAATGCAAGCCCTCCGGGATGCGCCGCCAACGAATGCTTTCGCGTCAAAACCGCCAAGTTGTACCGGGACTGGAGGTTGTGCCGGCTTGAGGTTGTGCCGGCTGGCCAAGGCGGCTATGCCGCTCACCAATTCACACGGACGATCGCCATCGACATGACCAGCGCGCTGCCTTTCGACGATTTTCGCGACCTTCTGGTGAGCCTGCCGCCGCCAGATCTGACGGCCAAGGCCCGCGTGCGCCAGTTGTTTGCCAAGGCAGACAAGCCCAAAGGCTCGCTCGGCCGCATCGAGGACGTCGCCGCCTGGCTCGCCGGCTGGAGCGGTCGCGCGCCGCCGGCGGTGACGCGACCATTGGTGGCAATCTTTGCCGGCAATCATGGCGTCACCCGCCACGGCATTTCGCCGCGCCCCGCCGCCGCCACGGCAAATGCAGTCGAGCTCTGCGCCGCCGGCGGTGCAGCGATCAACCAGATCTGCATCGCTTACGATCTCGGCTTGAAGGTGTTCGATCTGGCTCTGCACATTCCGACAGCCGACATCACCGAGGATGCGGCACTGGACGAGCGCGGTTGCGCCGCCACCATGGCGTTTGGCATGGAAGCGATTGCCGGTGGCACCGACCTGCTTTGCCTTGGCGACCTCGGCGTCGGTAATTCGACTGTCGCCGCGGCTCTTTGCACGGCACTTTTCGGCGGCAGCAGCGCCGACTGGATCGGCCCTGGATCGGGGGCCGACGCGGCAATGCAGAGGCGCAAGGCGGAGGTGGTCGATGCCGCGATCACGTTTCACGGCGCGAGCCTCAAGGACCCGCTGGAAGCGCTGCGCCGGGTCGGCGGACGGGAATTCGCAGCGATCTGCGGCGCCATTCTGGCGGCGCGGATGCAGAAGATCCCGGTGCTGCTCGATGGATTCACGGCGACTGCGGCCGCTGGTGTCCTACATACCGCCAACCCAGCCGCGCTCGATCATTGTCTCCTCGCAAGCCTGTCGCCGGAGCCTGGCCATGCCAAGGCCGCCGAGCGCCTCGGCCTTCGCCCGCTGCTCGATCTGGGCGTCAGTCAAGGCGAGGGGGTAGGGGCGGCTCTTGCCGCCGGCCTGGTCAAGGCGGCCGCGCTGACCAGTTCAGGCATGGCGGCGGCGGTCCGCGGTTAAGAACTCAGCGCCGGCGCGAAGCAACCGCCTTGGTCGGCAGCGCCGGCAGTTCCTCCATCACCCGGCTCAGCGGGAAGATGGCGATCGCCTCGGTGCCTTCGCGCAGCCTGGAATGGAGCTGGAATTCGCCGCCATGCATGGCAAGCAGGCCTTGCACGATCGGCAGGCCTAGCCCGGTGCCCTGTTCGGCGCTCTTGATGGCGATCGAGCCCTGGCCGAAGGCCGAGAGCACGATCGGAATCTCGTCCTCCGGTATGCCCGGCCCATTGTCCTTGACGGAGAGATATTGCCCACCGCCCGCCGTCCAGCCGACGCGCACGCGGATTTCGCCGCCGGTGGCGGTGAACTTGATGGCATTGGACAACAGGTTGAGCGCAATCTGCCGCACCGCGCGTTCGTCGGCGAACAGGCGCGGCAACGCGTTTTCGAAATCCTGGACGATGCGGATGTCCTTGTTGCGCGCCTTCAGCTCCATCATGTGGCAGCAATCCTCGACGACGGAGAGCAGCATCATCGGCTCCTCGTTGAGCTGGTAGCGGCCCGCTTCGATGCGCGACAAATCGAGAATTTCGTTGATCAGGTCGAGCAGATGCTGTCCGGAGTCGTGCACGTCACGGGCATAGTCGCGATAGGTCGGGTTGCTCATCGGGCCGAGCACCTCGTTGGCCATCACTTCGGAAAAGCCGAGAATGGCGTTGAGCGGTGTGCGCAGTTCGTGGCTCATCGAGGCCAGGAAACGCGATTTCGCCAGATTGGCGTCTTCCGCCCGCCGCCGTGCCTCGTCCGACATCGATTTCGCCGTCTCCAGTTCGGCGATCAGCGCATCCTTTTCGGAGCGGAACGACAGCAGCATCAGCGAGGAACGGTTGAGCTGGCGCGCTACATAGGCGAAGAAAGGCAACGACGCGATCAGCAAGCCTGCCATGATCACTTCGACCGGCATCCATAATTTCGCACTGGCATAAGCATAGATGGCGACCGGGAGGGCGAAGGTCGCCAACAGCGCACCGCGCAGCGACGAGGCCAGGATCGCGGTTGCCGACATGGCGAGCAGCAGCACCACCGCCTTGGCGACCTGGAACTGATCCATTTGGCAAGTTTCGCAGCTGAGCCATGCGAACCAGGCCCAGCCAAGCCCGCAAAGAAACTGGCCGATCAGGAAATCCCTATGCGTTTCCAGCGGGTTGAGCTCGGACGCTTGAGTGACGCGTCTGGCCATGAATGCAACGATGGTATAGCAGATGAATGTGAACAGCGCCCAGACGCCGATCTCCTTGCCGATGCCCGCGAGCAAGCCTGCCGCGGCCGTTGCCAGAACGAGCAGCGGGATGACGATCACGCCGCCGGTCATCGAAAGCGCGTGGAGCTTCAATAGCTCGCGGTCGAAGTCGGGATTTCCGGCTTGCTGCGAAAGACGGTCGCGCGTCTTGCGCACCGCGCGCGCGACATCGCTGTTGCGATGGCGTTTCCTGCGGTCCACAATAAACTTGTCCGCCGTGGTCGAGCGTTGCAGGGGCATGAAGTCTTCAATTTACGCGGGCAGCAATTTCAAATCGTTAAGCTACGTTCGAATGATTAACCAACGGTTTGCCATATGAGCCGTTCGTGGTCGCGATGGCCGCGCCAGCGATACTATGCGCCGCCTCCGCGAAGCCTGTGGCGCAGGCTGATGGACTATGGGCTGACACTCATTGTGCTCGGCCTGCTGATCCTCCTGGCGGCGCGCCTCGACCGAGTGGAGACGCGCAAGACGGAGGGCGCGGCCATCGTCAATGATGGCGATAGCATCATCCTCGGCAGCGAGCGTATCCGCATGCGTGGCATCGACGCGCCGGAATATTCGCAGATCTGCCGCAAGGACGATGCCGATTATCCCTGCGGCAAGCTCGCGCGGCAGTCCCTGGTGCGGTTGATAGCCGGCAAAGCCGTCTCCTGCAGCGGCTGGCAGCGCGACCGCTACGGCAGGCTGCTCGGCGACTGCAAGGCCGGCGGCAAGGATCTCAACAGCGCGCAGGTCGAGGCCGGCTGGGCGGTCGCCTTTGGCGATTTCGAGACCGAGGAAGCCGCTGCGCGCGCGGGCAAAGCCGGCATCTGGGCCGGAACTTTCGACGAACCGAAGAACTGGCGCGAGAGCCACGGCCACGAGCTGGTCGAAAGAAAGCACGGCACCTTGGCGTCGATCGGCGATGCCTTGCGCGAAATTTTTCGCTTCTGGTGAGCTGTGCCTATAGTTCGTCGGGGCGGACGAGGAGGATAGAGATGAAGCTGTTCGACGGCGGGCGCGCGCCCAATCCACGTCGGGTTCGGATTTTTCTGGCCGAAAAGGGACTTCAGGTTCCGCTGGTGCCGGTCGACATGGGCGCGCTGGAGCACAAAGAGCAGCCGGTCAGCTCGCGCAATCCGCTGAAGCGTCTGCCGGTGCTCGAGCTCGACGATGGCACCATCATCACCGAATCCGTCGCAATCTGTCGTTATTTCGAGGAACTGCACCCCGAGCCGGCTTTGTTCGGGCGTGGCGCGCTCGGCAAGGCGATCGTCGAGATGTGGCAAAGACGTGTGGAGTTCAATCTGTTCGGCTGCGTCGCCGCGGCGTTCCGGCATATCCACCCCGCAATGAGGGAATGGGAGATCCCGCAAATCCCCGAATGGGGCGAGGCTAACAAGCCGAAGGCGATCGAATTCCTGAGATTTCTGGACGCTGAGCTCGCCGGCAGGGAATTCGTCGCCGGTGATGCCTATTCGATCGCCGACATCACCGGGCTGGTCGCCATCGACTTCATGAAGCCGGCTCGCATCAAGGTACCCGAAGAGTGCACCAACGTGCTGCGCTGGTATCGAGAAATCTCCAGCCGGCCGAGTGCCGCCGCCTGAGAACGAGTCTCAAATGAGCGAAGAGCTGGTGAGCGAAGAGTTGGAAGCCCTCACGGCGAGGGTACGCGCCTGCCGCATCTGCATCGATAACCCGGCCGGCAGGCCGTTGCCGCACCGACCGCGGCCCGTGCTCAGGCCATCTTCGAGCGCGCGTATCCTGATCGCCAGCCAGGCGCCGGGCACCAAGGTCCACGTGTCAGGCATGCCGTTCACCGACGCCTCCGGCGACCGGCTGCGAAGCTGGCTAGGCGTCGGCAGCGAGGAATTCTATGACACGGACAAATTTGCCATCGTGCCGATGGGCTTTTGCTTTCCCGGTCAGGACGCCAAGGGCGCCGACCTGCCGCCGCGCCGCGAATGTGCGCCGGCATGGCGCGCATCGCTGATGGCGCTGATGCCGCAAGTCGATATGGTGCTGACGATCGGCATCTACGCGCAAAGCTGGCATATGGGCGCGGCGCGCCGTCCCTCGCTGACGGAAACGGTCATGGATTGGCGTGCCATCTGGGCGGCGGCGACCGAACCGAAAGTCCTGCCGCTGCCGCACCCGTCCTGGCGCAACACTGGTTGGCTGAAGCGCAATCCATGGTTTGAAATGGATTTGCTGCCCTTTCTGAGATCGGAAATCCGCTATCGCCTCGGCTAGCCATTCAGCAAGAAATCACTCGCTTTTGCGCTATTCAACAGAATTTCTTTCTTGTAATAGGCTTGAGCAAGAGGGAATATGGTAATCCATTCCTCGAAGCGCGTCGCGCATGAGGGGACGCGCGTTAAATTCTTGTTTTTATGCATGTCGTTGTGCCAAGGCCGCTGCGCACTTTGGACGACTTGCATCAGGGGAGCACCCAATGGACCGCCTCGATAGAAAAATCCTCCGCCTCCTGCAGGAGGATGCGACGCTTGCAGTCGCCGACGTCGCCAAAAAGGTCGGCCTGTCGACGACGCCGTGCTGGCGGCGCATCCAGAAGCTCGAGGAAGAGGGCGTCATCAAGCGCCGCGTCGCCATCCTCGATCATGAAAAGGTCAATGTGCGGGTCACGGTGTTCGTCTCGATCCGCACCAATTCGCATAGCCATGAATGGCTGCGGCGCTTTTCGGAAGTTATCCAGGAATTTCCCGAAGTGGTCGAATTCTACCGCATGAGCGGCGACGTCGACTATCTCTTGCGCGTCGTGGTGCCCGACATCGCCGCCTACGATGCCTTCTACAAGCGGCTGATCGCCAAGATCGAGATCCGCGACGTGTCGTCTTCCTTCGCCATGGAGCAGATCAAGTACACGACCGAAATGCCGCTCGACTATATGGTGCTGGACAAGGAATCGGGTGCGAACGCCGCCTGAGCGCTATAGCGTCAACACCATCTGCTGCAGAGGCGGCCGTTGACTGAGCAAACCCTAATAGTCGGTTTTCGCAACGACGGCACCGACAATGTCCGTTTGATCGTCGAACCGTGGGCGGAAGAATTCGATATCCTAGGAAAATCTGCTGCGGAAATATCAATATTCTTCACAACGCCAGGCAGGATAGACAGCCGGCATGCTCAGGGCACGTTTGTGATATGGCTTTGGGAGGGCTGCCGCGCAAAGGTATCCATTAATGGAGCGGATCATACCCGCTCAATGTCAATTCCAATTCCATCTATTCTTTGAGCTAGGCCCGCTTAGTTCTTCTTGTTGAGGAAGCTCCAGGGGGAATTGGCCGGCAGCGTGATCGTGTCCGGGACCGCGTCGACGTCGACCACCTCGGCCTTGCGGATCGTGTAACCCGACTGGATGACGCTGACGCCGTCGAGGATGAAAAGCTGGCTCTTCTCCATGCCCGGCCGTAATGCGCCGGTCACCGAAACCGGCTGGTAGGCCTCGGACATCCTGTAGGGGCGGGCAGGCGTGACGAGGACCATCTGGTTGGGCGGTGGTGTCGGCATATGGCTGCAGGCTCCCGTCCAGGGGACCAGCAGGAACAGGTAGACGAGATCGCCCTCACGATCGACCGGCAGCGCGTAGCCCGCGAGTTGCACGGTCTTGTCCTGCAAATTGAGAGACAGCGTTTCGCCATGATCCGGCATTTTGGCCGCGATCATCGGCAGCCCGACGCTTTCGGCGGCTGGCTGGGTCGGCGGGCGCAGATCTTTCCAGAAAATGCGCATGGTTCCGGCGGAAGCGCCTGCCGCGATGGCGGACGCCAACAAGGCAGTTGCCATGATCGTGCCTGATTTAAAACGGTTGCTCATCGCTGCTCCGCCGCTGAGCCTTGATCTGCGGACATCAAGTAAAGCTGCCGCAGCCCCACAGGTCAACGCTCAAGCCGCATCACGTGCCGGCGCGAGCCGGTCGTGCCGACCTCGCGAAAGCCGCGGGCGACGAACATGTCGCGAAAGCCCATGAAACGGTAGCTCGGTGAGGCCTGGTCGACGGGATAGGCTTCGATCGTCTTGGCACCTTTGGCGAAGGCGTGATCGATGGCCGCGTCGAGCAATACCCTTGCCAGCCCGCCGCCGCGCAACGCCTTCGGCACGTAGAAGCAGACGATCGACCAGATGCCCATCTCGCTTTTGTCCTGCTGCCGTGACAGCTTGCGGTAGGTCTCGCGCGGCGCGACCGAGCACCAGCCGACGGTCCGGCCATCGATTTTGGCGACAATGCCGACCGGCGTGCCGGTATCGATCAGCGCCATAATCGCGCGTTTCCTCTCGTCGTTTCCGACATGCTCGCGGTTGTCGAGATTACGCCAGGCCATGCACCAGCAGTATTTCGGCCCGCCCGGTTGCTCGAACAGGTTTTCGAAATCGGCGCGCGTCGATCGCGTCACCTCCGTGAAGCGGACCTTGCTCAGGTCAAGCTTTTCTGGCGGCGAGCCGTTGGAGCGTCTTGGCATCGGAAAGTTCCTTTACGGCGCCCTTGCCAATCCAGCGTGCAGTCTTGTCCGTCGAGGCCGCCAGTTTTTGCGCCAGGGCAAGGGCAGGGCCGTGCAAATTCATCGATCGCTTGCCGATCGAACGAAGCGCCCAATTCACGGCCTTCTTCACGAAATTACGGCCGTCGGTGGCCTGTGCCTCGATGGTCGACAGGAATTCCAGGAAGGTCGCCTCCGGTTCTTTCTTCCGGTGGACTACCGACCAAGCCATCATGGCAAAGGCGGTGCGTCGAACGAATTCCCGTTCGTCGACCGCAAATTCGGCGATCAATTGCCTCCAGCAATCCGTATCGACAAAGAGATCCGAGACGCCGTCGACGATATCCCAAGAGTCGAACGTCGCCGCCCATCGTCTTGCGTCCGCGGCAGAGAACCGCTCCGGATCGGCCGTGACGGAAGCGATAAACTGCGCCTCCATGATGCCTGTTCGCCAAAGCTCGAAGGCACGCTCATGGTTGCGCTTGATTTTCCTGGCAATCTGCCGCTGCACGCCGTGCGGGATACCGAGCGCACGTTCGATCTTGATGCCGTAGCGCAGCATGCCAAGTCGATTTTCCTCCCATGCGATCGAGCGCAGATGAGCGACGATTTCGTCGGCGCTGGATTGAGGCGAAAGCTCGGCCACGGCGAAACCCTATTTCTCCAGCCGCGCCAGCAGCGAGGACGTGTCCCAGCGCTTGCCGCCCATCGCCTGCACGTCCTTGTAGAACTGGTCGACAAGTGCCGTCACCGGCAGTTTGGCGCCGTTGCGGTCGGCCTCGGCGAGGCAGATGCCAAGATCCTTGCGCATCCAGTCGACGGCGAAGCCGAAATCATATTTGCCGGCATTCATCGTCTTGTGGCGGTTCTCCATCTGCCAGGATCCGGCCGCACCCTTGGAAATCACGTCTATGACCTTTTCGATGTCGAGCCCAGCCTGCTTGCCGAAATGGAGGCCCTCGGCGAGGCCCTGAACGAGGCCGGCGATGCAGATCTGGTTGATCATCTTGGTGAGCTGGCCAGCCCCGGCTGGTCCCATCAACCCGACCATGCGGGCATAAGCATCTATGACTGGCTTGGCCCTGTCGAAGGCGTCGGGCTCGCCACCGACCATCACGGTCAGCATGCCATTCTCGGCGCCTGCCTGACCGCCGGAGACCGGGGCGTCGAGGAACGAAAACCCGAGCGCTTGCGCCTGCTGCGCCAGTTCGCGCGCGACCTCCGCGGATGCCGTGGTGTTGTCGATGAAGATGGCGCCCTTCTTCATGGAATTGAAGACGCCTCCGGCGCCGGTCGTCACTGAGCGCAGATCGTCGTCATTGCCGACGCAGGAAAAGACAAAATCCTTTCCCCTGGCCGCTTCCGCCGGCGTTGCGGCCAGGCTGCCGCCATGCTGGCCAACCCATTGCTCGGCTTTCGCCCTGGTGCGGTTGTAGACGGTGACGTCATGGCCACCCTTGTTCTTGAGGTGCCCGGCCATCGGATAGCCCATGACGCCAAGACCGAGAAATGCCACAGAAGCCATGTTTTCGAATCCCTTGAAAGCCTGCTTTGCGGCCTTCTTACCGGATCAGGCACGGTGATGGGAGTCAGCGGTGCAGATGGATGGTGATGCGCCGTTCGATCCACTCGACGCCGTGGCGCAATGTTTCGACGATGATCAGATAGATGATCGCCGCCCAGATATACGACTGAAAGTCGAAGGTGCGCGCATAGGTGAGCCGGGTGATGCCCATCAAATCGTAGACCGTGATGATGGCGACGATTGCCGAGCCCTTGATCATCAGGATGATCTCGTTGCCATACGGGCGCAACGCGACGATCAGCGCCTGCGGCAGGATGATCTTCCACATCGTCTGCAGTTTGTGCAGGCCGAGCGAGGCGGCACCTTCCCACTGGCCTCTCGGCACGCTCTCGATCGCGCCACGCAAGATCTCGGCCTGGTACGCGGCCGTATTCAGCGAAAAGGCGAAGATCGCGCAGTTGAATGCTTCGCGGAAGAAGCCCCACAGTCCGACCATCTCGAGCTCCGGCCGGAAGGAGCCGACCCCGTAGTAGACCAGGAAGGTCTGCGCCAACAGCGGCGTGCCGCGAAAGAAATAGACATAGGCATAGGCGAACCCCGAAAGGATCGGGTTCTTCGACATGCGTGCATAGGCGATCGGCACCGACAGGATCGCGCCAAGCACAATCGAGATGGCAACCAGCAACAGGGTGATGCCGAGGCCGGATATGTAGCCGGGTGCATATTTCTGGAAGAACGCCGGGTTCCACGCAGCGACCAGGTAGACGACCATGCCAATGCCGAGAGCGATCCACAGGCCGACCAGAACATGGCCGAGGATGCGTTGGCGCGACCAGCCGCGTGCGGGCGGCGGCGGCCGGTCGACCTTCAGCGTGTCGGTGGCAAGGCTCATCTCTTGACCTCGCTGCCGCCGACCGCTCGTTCGATCGCGTTGATGCCGAAGGAGGAGACGATCGCCAGCAGGAGATAGATCAGGCCGGCAAAACCATAAAACAGGAAAGCATGCTTGGTGACGCGAGCGGCAACCCCGCTCTGCCGAAGGATCTCGTTGAGGCCGACCGCCGAGACGAGCGCAGTGTCCTTGAGCAGGATAAGCCAGAGATTGGCAAGTCCGGGCAATGCGATGCGGATCAACTGCGGCAGCACGATCAGCCGCATCGTTTGGCCGCTGGACAGGCCAACTGAATAGCCTCCCTCATATTGCCCTTTTGGAATCGCGCGGAACGCGGATAAAAACACCTCGCTGGAATAAGAGGAGAAAATGAAGCACAGCGCGATCATGCCGGCGACGAAGCTGTTGACGTCGGCGGACGTTCCGGGGCTCACCAGCCGGACAATGTACTGCAGGATCAATGGGATGCCGAAGAAGATCAGAAACAGCGTGAGCAGCTCGGGTATTCCGCGAAAAATCGTGGTGTAGATGTTCCCGGCCAGCCTCAGCGACGGCTCTTCCGACTGTTTGGCCAGCGCCACGAAAAAGCCGAGCGTCAGCCCGAAGGGCAGAGTGGCCAGCGCAAGACATACCGTGACAAACATACCCGCGGCAATGTCGTCGAGCCAGCCTTCGGGTCCCCAACTGAGAAGCGTCAGTGCGCTCTGCATCCGCCGGCCTGTTCTCCTTGAGGCTCTTTGAGACCCGTGCCGCGTCATCCCTCGTGCGCGACATCCTTATAAGAACGGCGGGAATCTCCCGCCGTTCACGTCGTTCTATGTCGGTCGATCAGGACTCGCCGCCATAGACGTCGAATTTGAAGTACTTGTCATTGATTTCCTTGTACTTTCCGTTCGCGCGGATGGCGTCGATCGCCGCATTGAACTGGTTGACCAGATCGGTCTCGCCCTTGCGCACGGCAATGCCGGCGCCCGGACCGTGGATTTCGATAACCGGCTGGATTGTGCCGACCAGCTTGCAGCAGGCGCCGTCCGGCGAATCCAGCCATTGCTGCAGCACGACGACGTCGTCATTGGCGGCATCGAGCCGGCCATTGGCCAGATCGAGCTGGTATTCCTGCGCGGTCGGGTACGGCTTGACGGTGCTGTCGGTATAAGTCTTGGTCGAATAGTTGAAATGCGTGGTGGACGCCTGCACGCCGATCGTCTTGCCGGCCAAATCTTCCTTGGTGACACCCTTGATGTCGGTGTCCTTGGGCGCGGCGATCGCCGGCGGCGTGTTGTAATATTTGTGGGTGAAGTCGACCTTCTCGGCGCGTTCCGGCGTGATCGACATAGACGCGACGATGGCGTCGAACTTGCCTGCCTGAAGGGCTGGAATGATGCCGTCCCAGTCCTGCGCGACAAAGGTGCACTTCACCTTCATCTCGTCGCAGAGCGCCTTGGCAATGTCGATATCGAAGCCCACGAGCTGGCCGTCGGCAGTCAGATTGTTGAATGGGGGATAGGCTCCCTCCGTGCCGATCCGCAAGGTTTTTTCCTGGGCCTGGGCAACGCCAAGCGTCAGCAGCGCAGCCGATGTGGCGAGCGCGATACGCAGTGCAATACGCATAATAGTCCTCTCTGTTGGTCCCGGCCGTCGTTCCCGAACGGCTCTGTGGGCGGTGCTTTTGACCGCCCGCTGGCGCGATACTCCCATTCTTTCCCAAGAAAAAGCAACTGCAAAACCGTCGCTTGAGGGAAGGTCATGTTCAGAAAGCGATGACGTTGGGTCAGACGCCTAAATTGGAAAGCAAGCGGGCGGAAACTGTCTTCTGCCGCATTCTCAGCGCGACAGGCCGGTGGCGCGCTCGATGAAGTCAGCTATCGAATTCGTGTCGTCGAGATCGAAGGCCGGCAGGTCTTGGCCAACAATGGGGAAGTCGGACGCGATGGCGACAATGTGTGGATCGCCTGCCGAGAGCGGTGTCCGGTCCTTGGCCTCGAGCCGTCTCGTCTCGATTTTCTTGTGCGCCTCGCGCTTGTAACCCTCGACCAGCACGATATCGGAGGGTGCCAGCCGTGACAGGATCGCGTCCAGCTTCGGCTCGTCCTCGCCCCGCAATTCGTGCATCAGCGCCCAGCGCCTGCCCGACACGACCGCGACCTCCGTCGCTCCCGCCTGCCGATGGCGAAAGCTGTCCGCGCCGGGTTTGTCGATGTCGAAATCATGATGGGCGTGTTTTACAGTCGACACTTTCCAGTTGCGCCGGACGAGTTCTGCTACCAGCTTTTCGGTCAATGTCGTCTTGCCGGAGTTCTTCCAGCCGGTGATGCCGAAAATACGTCTTTTCATGGCTCGATGCTCTGCAACAGATGCGCGGCCTGGGCAAGGTCGTCCGGAGTGTTGATGTTGAAGAACGGATCTATTTCGGCCCCGCCGAATTTCAGGATGGGAAATTCCACTTCGACAAAACCGTGCCGGTCGATGAACGCCGAAACGCGCCGGTTGTCTTCCTCGATGAGAAATTGTCGCAAGGCCTGATCCAACCCTAGCGGCCAGAGTGCAAAAGTCGGATGCAGTTTGCCGCCGGAACAGGCGACCGCAATCGAGCCGCGGCGTTCGTCGGCTGCCGCGAGCAGCTGCTCAACCATATCCCTGGGCAGGAAAGGCGTATCGCCGGCAGCCGTGACCAGCGCCTGGCAGGTCGTGTCGGAAGCCCATTCGAGGCCGGTCAGGATCCCGGCAAGCGGCCCGGCATGACCTTTGACAGTGTCGGCAAGCACTGGAAGCCCCGTCGCGGCAAACCTTGTCGGATCGCCATTGGCGTTTAGCGCAAGCGGTCCGACCTGTGGGCTAAGGCGCGAAACGACACGGTCGAGCAGAGTACCGTCGCCAAGCGCAAGCAGGGTCTTGTCGCCGCCGCCCATCCGGCTCGACCGGCCGCCGGCCAGAATGATCCCTGCGATATGTCGGCCCATCGTTTGCTGCCTAGACCCAATGACCAAAATCCAGTTTTCAAATCAGACGATCGTCGACGGTCACGCCTATATGCCGTCCGGCGCCATGTCCGGTCCAGCGCTTTCGGCAGCCGTCTTTTGCCGGCCGACGATCCGTTCGCGGTAGAGTGCATAGAGGCCTGACGCGATGATGATCGAGGCACCGAGGATCATCGGCAGATCGGGGACATCGCCGAAGACTGTGAAGCCAAGCAGGATCGACCAGAGCAGGGCGGTGTAGCGGAACGGCGCGATAAAGGAGATATCGCCCACCCGCATGGCCGTGATGATGAACTGGTAGCCTATGAGCACAAGCACTGCCGCCAGCGCCAGGAACGCCGTGCTTTTTCCTGTCATTGGCGTCCAGCCGCCCATCGGCGAAAGCAATGCCGCGCCCAGAACCGTCATGGCAAGTGCGGTAGCGGTCGACACCAGCAATGTCGGAATTGCCTGCGGTATCCGCTTGGTGGCGAGATCACGCACCGCACAACATGCAACGCTGGCCAGCGCCAGCAGAGAAAAGACGCTGAACCCTTCGAAGCCCGGCCGCACGATGATCAGCACGCCGGCAAAACCAACGGCAATAGCCAGCCAGCGCCGCCAGCCGACGGCCTCGTTGAACACAAGCGCAGCGCCCATCGTCACCGCCAGCGGCAGCGCCTGCAGCACGGCGGAGACATTGGCGATCGGAAGATGTGCCAGAGCAACCAGGAACGACACAGTGGCGCCGGCCTCGCTGGCGACGCGCAGCGCAACTGTCGGCTGCAGCATCGAACCTGGCCGGGCAAGCGCGCCGCGTTGCCACGCAAGCAGGCCAACGAAAAGCGAAGCGAAGGCGCCGCGGATCAGCATGACCTGCGCCATGTTCATCGATTCCGACGAGAATTTGGTGATCGCGTCGTTGAGGGTGAAACCAGCCATGGCCACCATCATGAACAACGCGCCGCGCAGATTTGGCGAAAGAGGCAAGGCGATTACCGGGTGAGTCCTGCAGCAAGCGTCTAGCAGGCACCCACAAGACAGCAACGTCAAAGGGCTGGGCCACAGCCTTTCTGTGGCCCATGACATCTGCCGCGCAAGAGCGGCATGGCTTATTTGGGTGTCAGTACCTCGGTGCCGTTGCCTTCCTTGCCGGCAATCGTCCACAGGCCATGCAGTGAGCCGTCGTCCTGCACCTTGTAGACGACAAGACCGACCGCCTTGCCCATGATATAGCCGGCGGAGAAGGCATCGTCGTTGCGCATGCAGATGCCGTCCGAGGACGAGCCGCCTGTCTCCCAATGGATCGTGCAGGTCGTCTCGCTGGTCAGCGTGATAGTCGCGTCGCCACCATAGGACGATCCATCGAAATTGGTGCCGGCCACGGCATAGGTGCCGCCGATCGACTGGGCCGCCGCGGGCAGGGCCGCGAGGTTGAGCAATGCAAGAGAAAGAATGAGTTTGCGCATATCGTATTCCCCCACTGGGCGAAGAACCGCTCCAGGGCAGAGGCTAGGCCCGAATGGGCTTGCGGTAAATCCGCTGACCGTTTGCGGACAAGACCTTTTCTGGGTGTGACCCCGAAAAGGTGCCGTTCTAAAGGATGGGTTCGGAGGGCAAATCGATCACACTGCGGCTCCAGGAAAACTTTTCGACGCTATCAAATTTGCTCGGCAAGATTCACCAAATTGGTCATTGTAGGCTTCTGATCTTGTCTGGGAGGTAATCCATGATGAACGCACGAGGCAATGCGGACAGGCTTGGCACAGGCAGCAGGCGGTCGTCGGCTTTCCGGTTCTCTTCTGTCTTGGCGGTTATGCTCATGGCGATAGCGCCTGCGTTCGCCGAGAACGGCGCTTCGGCGTCGGCAGTCGAACGGATGTCCACGCCGGGTCACGAAGCGGATGAGCTCGCTCGCCGCGTCGGGAAATGGACCGTCGTCAACACGATCTGGCCAACGCCCGGTGCCGAGCCGATCGTGATGACCGGGCTGGTGGCCGAGCGCACGATGATCGGCCCCTTCATGCAGGAGGTGATGCGCCCGGCGCCCGGGTCGAAAATCCAGACTTCCAGCGGATAGCCTATTTGAGCTATGACCGGGTGGAGGGCCGCTGGAAGTATGTCTCCATGGATACCCGTTTCCCGGCAGGGATCATGCCCGCCTGGAGTTTTGGTGGCGAGGAGGACGGCAAGATTTCACTGCTGTTCGAGCCGCTTGGTTTCGTCGGGTTCGGGCCCGAGGTCGAAGGGCGGTTCACTGCCTCCGATTTCGTCATTTCCAGGGACGGCGACAATCACGAAGTGGCCGAGCAACATTTCCTCCAGGCCAATGGCAGCGGCAAGAAATGGATTGCCGTACGATACGACTACACCCGTCAACAACCGTGACTCGCCAGCAAAAACAACGGGCTGCCAATAAGTTCTGACGTCGCCGGATGCTCACGGTCCCCTGAGGCTGCCGGCGATCGCATCGACGAGCGGGTCGAATTTCGATTTCAGGGCTGGCGGGTAGTCGATCCAGACCGTGCGGATGACACCGTCTTTTCCGAACAGGCGGCGTTCGTAGAAGATGTTTCCGCCTTTGATGCCCGACAGCACCGCCCAGTTCTTGCCGGTCTTGCTGTAGGTGATCTTGTAATCAGGTTCCTTGCTGGCCCTCTCGGCGGAGACGAAGGCTGTCGGGGTGTCATCATCGATGTTGAGGATACCCGAACAGATCAGGCTGGCGCCATCGGCGGTGAGCCATTGCTGTCCATCGCCATTGTCCGGCTCGGGCTGGCGAAGAGTGAAGATTTCATCCGGAAAGGTGCAGACGGTACCGAAGCGCTCGTTCGTATAGGTAAATGGCGCGGCGACTGCCGTGGTCCCCGCCATCACTCCGAAAAACGTCAGGACTGCAAAAAACCGCTGCACGCCTTGCCTCGCGCCGATACCAAGGCGATTATTCTTGCACGAAATCGGCGAAAAATCAGCCGCCGGTGACGCTCATATGCCGCGACACCGACGGACGGTTGGTGCGGCGATCGATGATGAAGTCATGGCCTTTGGGCTTGCGGCCGATTGCTTCGTCGATGGCATCGGCGACCAGCTCGTTGCCTTCCGACGCACGCAGCGGCGCGCGCAGGTCGGCGGCATCTTCCTGGCCGAGGCACATGTAAAGAGTGCCGGTGCAGGTCAGCCGGACCCGGTTGCAGCTTTCGCAGAAATTATGCGTCATCGGCGTGATGAAACCCAGCCGTCCGCCGGTCTCGGCGACTTGGACATAGCGGGCCGGGCCACCGGTCTTGTAAGGGATGTCGCTTAGCGTGAACTGGCGCTCGAGTGCCGCGCGCAGTAGCGACAGCGGCAAATACTGGTCGGTGCGGTCGGCGTCGATCTCGCCCATCGGCATAGTTTCGATGACCGTCAGATCCATGCCGCGGCCATGCGCCCAGCGCAGCATTTCCGGCAATTCGGCGTCATTGAAGTCCTTCAACGCCACGGCGTTGAGCTTTACCTTCAGCCCGGCCGCCTGCGCGGCGTCGATGCCGTCCATGACCTTGTCCAGATTCCCCCAGCGGGTGATCTGGCGGAATTTGTCGGCATCGAGCGTATCGAGCGAGACGTTGATCCGCTTGACGCCGCAGTCGGCGAGCTCGGCGGCAAAGCGGGAAAGCTGCGATCCGTTGGTGGTCAGCGTCAGCTCTTCCAGCGCACCGCTCTCGAGATGCCGCGAAAGCTGGCGCACCAGGTGCATGATGTTCTTGCGTACCAGCGGCTCACCTCCGGTGAGGCGGAGCTTGCGCACGCCCTTTTCGATAAAGACCGTGCAGAGCCGGTCGAGTTCTTCCAGCGACAGCAGGTCCTTCTTGGGCAGGAACGTCATGTCCTCGGCCATGCAATAGGTGCAGCGGAAATCGCAGCGGTCGGTGACCGACACGCGCAGGTAGGTGATCGTGCGACCGAAAGGATCGATCATATCCATGCTTATGCGCTTCCCGTGGCCGTGAACGGCTTCGTTATATATTGCTATGTGATACGAGCCAACTTGCCATTCAAGATAGAAGCTCGCGATCTTCGGTAACATTCCGACGCCGACAGATCATGTCGGAACTTTCCATGCGGCCTTTTCCCTCGACACGAAGCGGCGTAGGGAAGGGCAGTTCTCCGCAGGATCCACCACCATGACAGCGCCGAAGGAACTCAGGGTCTCGAAAGATCGCAAGCTGCTTTCCGTGACCTTTCCGGGCCATCAGCCGTTCGAGTTGCCGGCCGAGTTGCTGCGCGTCGCCTCGCCATCCGCCGAGGTGCAGGGCCATTCGCCCGAACAGCGCGTCACCGTTCCCGGCAAGCGCAATGTCGCGATCCTTAAGATCGAGCCGGTCGGGAATTATGCCGTACGCATCACCTTCGACGATTTCCATGATACCGGCATCTTCACCTGGAATTACCTGCACACGCTGGGTCATGAGAAGGATGCACGCTGGGCCGCCTACCTCGCCGAACTGGAAGAGAAAGGCCTGAGCCGCGACCGTTGAATGGAGCCCGCAGGACTCTCCGGTCAACGCAGGATCGCCAGTATCTCGCTGGTGTCGTAATAAAACGGCGTGCCTTCGATCAGCCGGTCATTCTTGAAGCGCAAGACTTCGGCAAACGGCTGTTTGATGGTTGCACCATTGGCCCGCGATGTCAGCGAAAGCGAGCAGCTCATGAATACCGTGTCATCGTTTTGGGCGACCTGAAGGTCCTCCACCGCCACGTCGCTCCAGATTTCCCGCATCTTGCGGAAAAGGGCGCCAACGCCGTCGAGGCCGTTCCAGTCACCGGCATAGGGCAGGGAGCGCGGCTCATGCACGACAATCTCGGCATGAAATGCGCCGGCAAGCATATCGAGGCTCTCCGACCCTGATTGCAGGAAACGCATTTCAACATTGAACATGTTTTCGATAAGTTTCATGGCGGTGCGTCGCCGGTCGTGCGGTTTATCCATTTTTCGGTCTCCGTATCCGTCGGCACGATTGTGTAGGTGAAAGCGTTTGCGCTTGTTCGCGTTGCCTCGACACCCGTTTCCTGATGACGGCAAACGGGCATTATGTCGTGAAAACGTCATGCATCTGGAGTAGCGCCGGCAAAGTTTTGGAGACGAAAACATGTCGATGATCACCAGCGTCGAACAACTCGAAGCGCTCTATGGCCTGCCCGGCGAGGCGTCGGTGGTCAAAGAACTCGACCAGCTGATTCCCGAATACGCAGCTATCATCGAGGCTTCGCCGTTTGCCGTGCTCGCGACCTGCGGGCCTGAAGGGCTGGACTGCTCGCCGCGCGGCGATCTCGCCGGCTTCGTCCGCATCCACGATCCGAAAACGCTGATGATGCCGGACCGGCGTGGCAACAACCGTGCCGATTCGCTAAGGAACATCCTTCGCGATCCGCGCGTCGCGCTCCTGTTCCTGGTGCCGGGTTCCGGTACGACGCTGCGCGTCAATGGCCGCGCCCACATCACCACCGATCCTGCGCTCTGCGCCTCGTTCGCCGTCGAGGGCAAGCCGGCGCGCTCGGTGACGATTGTCGAGATCGATGCGGTTTATTTCCAGTGCGCCCGCGCCATCCACCGATCGGAACTGTGGAATCCGGCAAGGCAGGTCGACCCGAAATCGCTGCCGACCCCCGGACAGATCCTCGAGATCACCAGCCGCAAGAACATCGACGGCGAGGTCTACGACAAGGAATGGCCGGAGCGCGCAAAAAAATCGATGTGGTGAAAGCACTTGGTGGTGGAGCACTGGGCGGTCAGGCGGTCTTCAAAACCTCGGCAACCCTCCGCATCTGTTCGCCGATCATGTCGCATTGTTCCGGCGTCGACTGGCTCATCGCCTTTTCGATCAGTGTCATGTGGACCTTCAGCGCCTGCATCAGCAGTGCCTCGCCGGCCTCGGTCAACGTCAGCCGCAGCACGCGCTTGTCCTTCTCGTCGCCCTCGCGGCGCAGCAGGCCGCGGGTCTCCAACTGCGGCAAAAGCATGGTGATGTTGGAGCGGCCGACCAGCAGGCGGCGAGCGAGGTCGTGCTGCGACATGCCGGGATGGCGGTAGAGGTTCATCAGCACGTCGAGCTGCGCCGGCTTCAGGTCGAGTGGCGCCAGCTTCACCGCCAGGGTGCGTTCCACCACGTGGCAGGCACGCGCCACCGCGACCCAGTTGCGAAAACGCGGGTTGTCCCAGGGCAGGTCTTGCTTAATGTTCATTTTTGAACTATTATGTTCATGCTTGAACCAATGAATGGATCGCCACTATGGCATCATTTGGACTGAAGGTCATCCGCGGCACGTTCGGCGTGGCCGAGCATGTGGCGCCGCGACTCACCGGGCGCGCCGCATTCGAGCTGTTCTGCCGCACACCGCACGAAAAGAGCTTGAGCCAAGGTGAGCGCCGCGCAATCGATCGCGCCGCCGATTTCATGACCCAAGCGCGCCATCACCGGCTAAAGACCAGAACCGGCTGCGTCATGGTGCATGAATTCCGGCCCGAGGCGGGCAGGGCAACTGCCGGCACCGTGCTCGTCATCCATGGTTGGCGTTCGCGCACCGAATACATGCGCACATTGATCGAAGCCTATCGCGATGCAGGCTACAAGGTGGTCTCGCTCGACCTGCCGGGCCACGGCCAGTCGCAGGGCCGCCGGCTTACCCTGGTCAGTGCGGTCGATGCGGTACGGGTTGCCGGCGAATGGTTCGGGCCGTTTGCCGCCATCGTCGGCCATTCCTTTGGTGGTGCCGTTGCCGCCAATGCCGTCGCCGGTTCGATCAGGAACATCCCGCGATTGGCGGCCGGGCGGTTGGTGCTTATCGCCGCGCCGAGCTCCCTGCCGGCGATCTTTGCTGATTTCAGCCGCATGCTGAATGTCGGCTCGCGCTCGCAGGCCGCCATGGCCGACCGGGTCGAGCGCATCGCCGGCCGGCCGTTGCATGAGTTCACCGGTGACCGCCAGTTGGCAAGCACGCCGCTGCCGACGCTGGTGATCCACGCACCGGACGACCGCGAAGTGTCCGCCGAGCATGCAAGGCTCTATGCGCGCGCCGGAAACCATGTGCGGCTGTGCTGGGCCGACGGGCTCGGCCACCGCCGCATTCTTGCCGACAAGGGTGTGGTGGAGCGTGCCGTTGGCTTCGTTGCGGGCAGGCTGGAGCCGTCTCTGCAGTGATCTGAATGTCTGTTCTTGTCTGCCGGGTTCGATCGTCACGCCGCCCCGGTGTCGGCCATCGCTATCCAAGCTGCCATTGCCCCAGCCACCGTCGCCAGAAGGGCCGAACGCGACGCGCCGTCGCGCGCCTGGATCGACATGCCGTGCTGCACGGTCGCGTAGAAGGTCGCGGCCGTACCGCAGTCGAAATCGGCCGGCAACTCCCCCTCGGCCACGCCACGCTCGAGCCGTCTCAGCAATGCTTCGCGGTTTTCGGCGCGGCGACGGCGCAGATCATCGCAGATGGCACCGCGGCTTGAGTCCTGGTGCAATGCGCCGAGCGCGATAAGGCAGCCTTGCGGACGACCGGTCTGTGAATAGGCCCTGGCAGTCTGCCGCAGGAACCGCTCGACGGCCTGGCGTGCGGTCGGCGCCTTTTCCAGCGCGGACCAGATCTCGGTTCCCTCGACCCGCGTGTAAAGCTCGGTTGCCTCGAGAAACAGCGCTTCCTTGCTGCCGAAGGCGGCATAGAGGCTGGGTGAGTTGATGCCCATTGCAGCGGTCAGGTCGCTTATCGACGCGCCCTCATAACCCTTGGCCCAAAACACTTCCATTGCGCGCCGCAAGGCGGCGGCTCGATCGAAGGTGCGGGGGCGGCCTCGTTCCGGCATGGCATCCTTTCTGTATTGATCGATACATAATCCAGTTGACCTTGTTCAGCAAGGCTGGCAGATATTTATGTATCAATCACTACAAAATGGAGAAGCAGATGTCATCCAGAAGCTTGAACGGCAAGGCCGCCCTCGTCACCGGCGGCAGTCGCGGCATTGGTGCGGCGATCGCAAGAAGGCTCGCGGCCGACGGCGCAGGGGTGGCAATCACCTATGTGAATGGCGAGGAAGGGGCGCGCGGGGTGGTCAGGGAAATCGAAGCGGCCGGCGGCCGGGCCTTTGCCATCAAGGCCGACAATCGCGATGCTGCGGCGATCGAGGCGGCAGTCGATGAGGCAGCAAAAGCCTTCGGACGGCTCGACATCCTGGTCAATAGCGCCGGCATCTGGCGCGCTGCGCCGATCGATGTCCTGTCGCTTGCCGACTTCGATGAGACAATGGAGGTCAACCTCAGAGCCCCGTTTGTCGCCGCCAAGGCGGCAGCAGCGCATATGGGCGAGGGTGGCCGGATCATCTCGATCGGCAGCAATCTGGCCGAGCGTGCCACGGACGCCGGCCTGAGCGCCTATTCGGCCAGCAAGGCTGCCTTGGTTGGCCTGACCAAGGCCTTTGCACGCGATCTCGGTCCGCGCGGCATCACCGCCAATGTCGTCCATCCCGGGTCGACCGATACCGACATGAATCCGGCAGCCGGCCCGCACGCCGAGCATCAGCGCCAGAAGATGGCGATGCCTCGCTTCGGCACGGCCGACGAGATCGCCGGCATGGTCGCCTGGCTTGCCGGTCCCGAAGGGCGCTTCGTGACAGGCGCGGCATTGACCATCGACGGCGGCGCCAACGCTTGAGGCTTGGCTCACGGGCACTTCCATTGATCGGGGGCGATGGCGGAACCGCTTGGCCCGTCACGATGTTGTGAAACCGTTCTGCAACAGACGTTCCGAAATTTATGGAAGCTTAACGAAATCAGTATGAATCAGTGTAGTCACGCCTTACATCCGCCATGCGGTGGGCGAGACCGTGAAAGCGGTGCGGAACGGGATCCGGTTCAACCGGAGCGGGTGATCCATGAAACTCCTTGGAAACAAAGCAACCGTGCTGCCGTTTGCGGTGGCCGCGGCAATGCTGGCCTTCGGGGCGCCGAAGGCTGAAGCGCAAGGGTTCTTCGATATGCTTTTCGGCGGCGGCGTCAAACACGCACCGCCGAAAGGTAACTTTCCGCCGCCACCGTCAAAATACAAGCCCAAGGCGCCGGCCGCTTCCGGTGGGGGCGGTGGTGGTGCGCAAATCAGCAGCCCGTCCTATTACACCTACAAGAGCGATCCGCTGGTGCGCGTCGATTTTTCGGCACTGTCGGCAACGCCTGAACCGGCAACGCCTCAGGATGCTGCATTCGAGCCGGCGGCCACCGGGGCTGCATTCCGCGAAGCCGTTGCCGGGCTCGACGGCTATGACCTCTACGCCGAGAAGGACATCGCCAAGGCGCTGATCGCCTATTACTCGGCCAATCCGGATTTCATCTGGGTGACGGGAACCAGTCCCAACAGCCGTGCCGAGGATGCGGTGCGGGTGCTGGGCGAGGCCGCGAGCTACGGCCTGACGCCCGCGGATTACACCGTCGAAGTTCCGGCAGCAGGCGCATCGGCGGGCAATGCCGATGAACGCCTGAAAGAGCTGGTCCGCTTCGAGATGGCGCTGTCGGCGCGTGTCCTGCGCTACGCCCGTGACGCACAAAGCGGCCGCGTCGATCCCAACCGCATGACCGGCTACTACGATTTTCCGCCGAAGCCGCTCGACATGGAAGGGGTGCTGAACACGCTGGCCCACACCCAGCAAGTGCGCACCTATCTCGAATCGCGGCATCCACAGAATTCCGAGTATCAGGCACTGCGTGTCGAACTGGAAGCGCTCCAGGCCAGCGCCGACGACGAAGTCACCATCGATCCCAATCTGCTGTTGAAGCCGGGGCAGACCAACCCCGAGCTGCCGAAGCTGTTGACAAAGATCGCGCGCAATCTCGATGACGAGATGGGCGGCGCCTATGGCGAGGTCCTGGCGAGGCTCGCCACCAGCGAGGTCTACGATCCGGAGCTGGTGCCGGTGATCAAGGCGGTGCAGAAACGGGCCGGCATGAAAGGCGACGGCGTCATCGGTCCCCGTACCGTTGCATCGTTGGCCGGAACGTCCAAGGCCGACAAAATTCAGAAGGTTCGGGTTGCGCTCGAAGAGTTGCGCTGGCTGCCTTCCGACCTTGGCAGCCCGCGCGTCTTCATCAACCAGCCGGCTTTCACCGCGAGCTATATCGATGATGGCGAGGAGAAGCTGAAGACCCGCGCCGTCGTTGGCAGGCCCACCAACCAGACTGCTTTCTTCTACGACCAGATAGAGCAGGTCGACTTCCATCCCTATTGGGGCGTGCCGCAGTCGATCCTGGTCAACGAGATGCTGCCGCGGCTGCGCCGGGATCCTGGCTATCTCGACCGCGCCGGCTACGAGGTGGTCAATGCCCGCGGCAAGCGCATTCCCTCATCCTCGGTCAATTGGGGTGCCTACGGCGCAAAGATACCCTACGGCGTGCGCCAGCTGCCGAGCGAGGCCAATGCGCTGGGCGAATTGAAGATACTGTTTCCCAACAAGCACGCCATCTACATGCACGACACACCGCAGAAGTCGTTTTTCCAGCGCGACATGCGCGCGCTCAGCCATGGTTGTGTTCGCTTGCAGGATCCGCGCGGCATGGCGGCTGCCGTTCTCGGCACCTCGGTCGACTACATTGAGGACAAACTGAAACACGGACATTCGACCGAAGACGTGACACGCAAGATCCCGGTCTATGTCGCCTATTTCACCGCGTGGCCGGACCTGTCCGGCACCGTCGAATATTTCAATGACGTCTACGGCCGCGACACAAGGCTGCAGCAGGCGCTCGACAGCACGGAAGCGGTGCGTTCGCCGGCAAGCTGACGAATGCGATTCTAGCGCTGAAACAGCGGACGCCGGAAGCCGGCGTCGCGTCCGGCGATCAGCCAATAGACCAGGCCGGCGACAATGCCTGCCGCGGCAATGATACCGATATCGGCCCAGCGCTCCGGGTTCGTGTCGTCCGGTACACTGGGCCAGATCAAGGCGAAACCGCCAACCGCGGCCGCTGCGCCGAAGATCATGTGCAGCCAAAAACTGCGCAGCGAGAAAAACTCGGCAATCAGTGCGAAGATCAGCGTCTGCAGGCCGGTCAGCACGATCGTCAGAAAATAGATGAACATGCCGAGCGGCGGCAACAGCAGCACCGCAACGGGGGTGACACCCATGACGTCGAAATAATTCGGCGCGTTTGGCAGCGAGCTCAACCCGCCATAAATCGCCGCCACCGCGATCAGCCCAACCAGTACCGCTATCAAATAGCCCGCGAGCATCATCAGAAAGCGTTTCAATACGTGCTTTACCGTCGCCATGCCCACCCCCGCGCGCAATGATAGCCCGCAGTCAGCCATCAAAGTCATATCTGCGCAAGTGTGTGCCGAAAGTCGGGGGACTTCGAGGCGCGCCATTTTTTAGAATTTGGACCGTTGGCGGCCAGCTTCATTTCGGCGCGGCTGTCACCGGATCATAGGTGATTTCGACTTTCGCCTTGTCGTTCGTGTAGTAGGTGACAGTGTAGGCGCCGATGTCCCAATCGATTTCCTTGATGTAGCGGAAGTCGTCGCGCTGCTCGACCTTGGCAATGATTTCCGACAGCTTCTTGGCATTCTGCGGCGGCACCGGATTGTCGTCCGCGGCAAAGGCCGATCCGCCGACAAGCAGCACGGCGGCCGCCAAAACAAGTCTGGACATGGCTTTCCCTCACATTTCGATCAGCAGAAACTCGTTTCCATGCAGGTTTGTTCCGGGATCGCCGGGCGTTGCGCTACAACGAGGCGCCGGCCGTGCCTGATTTATGGCCACCGAAAGAACACGGCGACTGCTTAAAAATCATGATGCGTCGTCTCAACATCGCGGCCATAATAGTGCCGGTGGTCATTCGGGGGTCTACATGCAAACGCGTCATGCCATCATATTTGTACTTTTCACACTGTCCATCCTGGCCGTTTCGATGCCTGTCCAGAAAGCCGCAGCGCTGGAACCTGAGCGCTATACAGTCTATTGCGCCGACGACCGTATCGAGGTTTCGTTCTGGGATATCGAGCAGATGAAGGTGCGGGCCGGCTCCAACGTTTGCCAGTTCCAGAGCTATACGAGCTACAGCAGCGCTTTGAATTTTGCCCAAAAGAATTTTGGCGGCGAGGGGGCTACCTGCAGCTGCTAGCCGCTCTGGCTTGGCTTGAATTGATTCAGGAAAGCAGATGGTGGGCGATGCAGGGATTGAACCTGCGACCCCACCCGTGTGAAGGGTGTGCTCTCCCGCTGAGCTAATCGCCCGCTCGTTGCCCGAAGGCCAAGCGCGCCGCGATATAAGGGAGGCCGGCCTGCGAAGTCAACCACTTGTCGGTCGGCATCTGCGGTTCGCCTGAGGCCCGGCTTCAGCCTTCTGCCGCGGCCATCAGCCCTTGGACCAGATCGAGCGTCAGCGAATCGAAATGCGAGATTACCGCCGACGGTTCGAACTCTCGCACATGACGGTCGGTGTAGCCGAAATCGACTGCCACCACAGGAATCCCGGCGGCCTTTGCCGTGTCGATGTCGGTCTGCGAATCACCGACCATCAGTGCACGGTGCGGGTCGCCGCCGGCGCGCGCGATGGTCTGCGTGAGATGGCGCGGGTCGGGCTTGCGGAACGGAAAACTGTCCTGGCCGCAGATCGCCGCGAAATGCCTGGGCATACCGAGCGCTTCGATCAATGCCACCGAATTGGCCTCGTATTTGTTGGTGCAGATGGCCAGCAGGTAACCGGCTGCCTCGAACCGTGCGATCGCCTCGGGGACGCCGGGGTAGGGGCGCGATTTGCCGGGGATGTTAACGGTGTAATGGTCCAGAAACAGCTTGAGCAGGCGGTCGTGCTCCTCCACTGCCAGTGACCTATGCTGCGCTGCGTGAGCGCGCTCGATCATCACCCGGCCGCCATGGCCGACGAAGCGCTTGAAGCCGGCTTCGTCGACGGCCGCGAGCTGGCTGGCGGCAAGGCTGTGGTTGAGACTGTCGAGCAGGTCCGGCGCCGTGTCGATCAGCGTCCCGTCGAGGTCGAACACGATGATCGGTCGGGTCATGGCCTGTCCTGTGACGATTCGATTGCCGGCAGGCGATAACCGCTGCGGCCCGTTCAGGCAAGCCGGCTTATCCACCGCGGGCAAGGTCCTTTGACCAGCCCGGCAAAAATGCTACGAGCGCCGAAACAAATCTCGGGACCCGGCATGGATGCGAGGCAATTGAAGGTTGAGGCCGCGCGAGCAGCGCTTGCCCATGTCACGGATGGCATGCGGCTCGGCATCGGCACCGGCACGACGGCGGATGAGTTCGTACGGCTGCTCGCCGACAAGGTCGCCACCGGCCTGACTGTCATCGGCGTGCCGACCTCCGAGCGCACCGCCGTCCTTTGCACCGAGCTTGGTGTGCCTCTGTCGACCCTTGAGCAAACGCCCGAGCTCGACCTTACCATCGACGGCGCCGACGAGATCGATCCTGCACTGACATTGGTCAAGGGCGGCGGCGGCGCGCTGCTGCGCGAAAAGATCGTCGCGGCGGCCTCCGGCCGCATGATCGTCATCGCCGACAGCTCCAAGATGGTCGAGATGATCGGTCGTTTTCCGCTGCCCATCGAAGTCAACCGGTTCGGCCTGCGCGCCACCGAAATTGCGGTTGGCGCGGCGGCTGCAAACCTTGGCCTTTCCGGCCCTGTTACATTGAGGATGACGGGGAGCCAGCCATTTGTTACAGACGGCGGCCATTTTATCCTCGATGCATCTTTTGGCCGCATTCCGGATACAAGAGCGCTTTCGAATGCTCTCCACGCCATTCCGGGCGTGGTCGAGCATGGTCTTTTCATCGGGCTGGCATCAACGGCCATTATAGCCGGCGGCGATGGCATCCAAACCGTCCATGCCGCCCGAAAATCAGGGAGTTTTACCGATCATGATGTTGCATAACCGGGTTGGCCGCTTTTTTGCCATGCTGGCGGCCTCGGCCGTTTTCGCGTTTTCGTCGCCTGCGTTTTCGCAGGACGTCACCGATGCGCATTTGAAGGCGGCGCGCGCCGCGGTCGCGGCGATCCATGCGACGGATACATTCGACAACATCCTGCCGCAAGCGGCCGCCGCACTCGAGCAGCAGCTGATCCAGAAGAACCCGGACATGCAGGAACTGATCGCAAAGACGATCAACGAGAAGGCGATGGTCCTGGCATCGCGCCGCGCCGACCTGGAAAAGGAAGCAGCGCTCGCCTATGCAAAGGTGTTCTCGGAAAAGGAACTCAA
Organism: Mesorhizobium sp. M1428; assembly: GCF_040317515.1. NCBI lineage: Bacteria > Pseudomonadati > Pseudomonadota > Alphaproteobacteria > Hyphomicrobiales > Phyllobacteriaceae > Mesorhizobium > Mesorhizobium sp. M1428. The sequence goes on along the minus strand of NZ_JAMYKT010000005.1, from coordinate 83,040 downwards.
TGAAATTGCCGCCTTCTACAATTCCGATTCCGGCAAGAAGCTGCTCGATAACGGCCCGATCGTAACGCGCGAACTGGTGAAGGCTGCCGAGATCTGGCAGAACGGCCTGGCTCGCGATCTGGCCCAGCAGGTCGGCGAGACCCTGGGCGCAGCGGCGAATGCCAAGGCGCCGGCTGCACCTGCCGACGGTACCGCTCCGGCCGACGGCGCAGCTCCCGCGGACGCCACACCGAATTGATTGCGGACTTCAGAGCGGCCTGACCGACACTGGACCAGAAAGCCCGGCAAGTCCGGGCTTTTCTTTTGATAGTCGGCAGCCTACCTGTCTCGGTGTTTGAGGGGCAAGGAGTTCAGCCATGGCCGGTTACGACTACGATCTTTTCGTCATCGGCGGCGGCTCCGGCGGGGTGAGGGCGGCGCGCGTCGCGGCCGCACTCGGCAAGCGTGTCGGCATTGCCGAGGAATATCGCTACGGCGGCACATGCGTGATCCGCGGCTGCGTGCCGAAGAAGCTCTATGTCTACGCCTCGCAATTCCCCGAGCATTTCGCCGACGCCGCCGGTTATGGCTGGACGGTGCCTGAGGCGCGTTTCGACTGGCAGACGCTGGTCGCCAACAAGGACCGGGAAATCAGCCGGCTGGAGGCCATCTACAAGAAGAACGTGCAGGGCGCCGGCGGCGAGGTCTTTCATTCGCGCGCCACCCTGGTCGATCCGCATGTGGTGCATCTTCTCGGTGAGGATCGCACCGTTACCGCCGACCAGATCCTGATCGCTACCGGCGGGCGCCCGGCGCCGCATCCGGCATTGCCCGGCCATGAGCACTGTATCTTTTCCAACGAGGCCTTCGATCTAAAGGAGTTGCCGAAGGCAATCATGATCGAGGGCGGCGGCTACATCGCCGTCGAATTCGCCAACATCTTTCACGGCCTTGGCGTCGACACGACGCTGGTCTACCGCGGCAAGGAGATCCTCAGCCGTTTCGACATGGACCTCAGACGTATGCTGCACGAAACGATGGAAAAGAAGGGGATAAAAATCCTCTGCCACGCCGTGTCCGAGTGGGTCAGGAAGCGGCCTGACGGCCGGCTCGACGCGCTTGTCACCGGCGGCACCGTGCTGACGGTCGACCAGGTCATGCTCGCCATCGGCCGCATTCCCAATACCGAGAACATGGGCCTGGAAGGCGTTGGCATCGAGATGACCAAAACCGGGGCAATCCACGTCGACGAATACTCCCGCACGAACATCGACAACATCTGGGCAATCGGTGACGTCACCCACCGCGTGCAATTGACGCCGGTGGCAATCCACGAGGCGATGTGCTTCGTCGAGACCGCCTTCAAGGACAATCCGACGGCGCCCGACCACGACACGATCGCTACCGCAGTCTTTTCGCAGCCCGAGATCGGCACGGTCGGCCTGTCGGAGGATGAGGCGGCAAAACGCTTCTCGGATCTTGAAATCTACCGGGCCACCTTCCGGCCGATGCGGCACACACTTTCCGGCCACGATGAAAAGATGCTGATGAAGCTGGTCGTCGACGGCGCCTCGAAAAAGGTCCTCGGCGCCCACATCCTCGGGCCGGATGCCGGCGAAATGGCGCAGCTTCTCGGCATACCCCTGAAGGCGGGGCTGACCAAGGATGATTTCGATCGCACCATGGCGGTGCATCCGACCGCGGCGGAAGAACTCGTCACCATGTACAGGCCGACTTACCGGGTGAAGGATGGAGAGCGCGTCTGACGCGACAATAAACCCATCGCGGCAACGAAATTGCCGCGATGGAAGTGCGTGAGTTTTTTACAGCAGCGTTCCGCGCAGGATCACCAGCGCAACCGAAAAATAGATCACCAGCCCGGTGACGTCGACCAGCGTGGCCACGAACGGAGCCGATGCGCTGGCCGGGTCGAAGCCGATGCGCTTCAGGGCGAACGGCAGCATCGATCCAGACAGCGAGCCGAAGGTGACGATGCCAACCAGCGTGGCGCCGATCGTCATTGCGATCAGCGGCCAGTGCGGGCCGTAGTCGTAGAAGCCGAGATACTGCCAGAGCGCAATGCGGCAGACGCCGACCACGCCAAGAATCGAGCCAAGCACCAGGCCGGTGGGCAGCTCGCGCAATGCCACCCGCCACCAGTCGCCAAGGCCGATCTCGCGCAGCGCCAGCGCCCGGATGACGAGCGAGGTCGCCTGCGAGCCGGAATTGCCGCCGGAGCTCATGATCAATGGAATGAATAGCGTCAGCACGATCGCCTTTTCCAGCTCGCCCTCGTAGCTTTGCATCGCGTTGGCGGTCAGCATCTCGCTGATAAACAGCGCGCATAGCCAGCCGGCGCGCTTCTGGATCATCGCTAGAAAGCCCATCTTCATATAGGGCTCGTCCAGAGCCTCCATGCCGCCGAAACGATGCACGTCCTCGGTCGTTTCCTCGATCATCGTGTCGATAATATCGTCGATGGTAACGATGCCGAGGAGCTTGCCGTTGTCCACGACCGGGACGGCGAGCAGATCATATTTCGAGATCAACTGAGCAACCTTTTCACTATCGGTCAGCGGTGAAACGGTGATAGGCGCACGATCCGGCGCTATTGCCATGATCAGCTCGTCGGGCTCGCCAGCGATCAGTCGACGCAGGCTGGTCGAGCGCAACAGGACATGCGTTTGCGGATCGACGATGTAGATCGCGTAGACAGTTTCGCGCGTCCGCTCCACCTTGCGGATATAATCCAGAGTGCGGGCCACGCTCCAGTCCGGCGGCACGCTGACATATTCGGTCGTCATGAGCGAGGCGGCGCTGCCCTCGGGGTAGCCGAGAATGGCGAGCAGCGTCACGCGCAGCGGTGGCGCCAGGCCACCAAGCAGCTCGGAACGAGCCGGTTCGTTCAGATCGCGCAGTATGTCGGCGGCACGGTCGACCGACATGGCGGCAAGCAGTCTGCCTGCCTTGATGCGGGGCAGCGCCTCGACCAGTTCGGCTGCGCCGTCGAGTTCAGGCTGGTCGAAGATCTCGACCAGCCGCTCGAACGGCACCTCGCAAAGCAGCTCCGATGCCGTCTCGCGGGGCTCCTGGTTCAAGGCCTCGACGATGTCGGCGATGTGTTCGTTGGCAAGCACGCGGGCGATGGCGATGGCATCGCCGCCCGCAACGGGGGAAAACTCGTTCATGGCTCACTCCTTGCCGTCCGGCAGGACGTGAGCCGGTCAGGTCACGTCAAGCGGACGGCGGTTGCGTTCGACTGTGACTGTCGCCAGGCATGGCGCGGTGACCTTTCTGCTCGCGGGTTCGAGTTGAGATTCTGCAAGCCGGCGCAACATAGGAGAGCGCCTTGCCGAGTCAATCGTGAGAGCGGGTTAAAGCGGCGGCAAACCGACTGGATCGCGAGACTGTGATCGGGCGACGTGGCAGGCTGGCTGGACGCTGGCAATGGTACCGCGGCTATCTCTGCTTCAGCCGGCGGGGAAAGCGCAGCCATTTGTCCTCGGCCGGCCGCGTCGGCTGCGTGAGGATGGTGGTGAGCTCGACCGGCAAGCTCGGAACCAGCGGCTTCTTGGTGGCGACGCCGTCGGCGATCGCAACCACGCTGTGGTAGAATTCGGTGCCCGCGAGCGATCTCGGCGGCGTCGCCTCATGCATGATCGAGATCACAGTTGCATCAGGGCAATTGTCCTTGATCGCCTGGTGGAAGGCGATCCGTCCATCGGGGTCGAGCGCGCCGGTGGCTTCATCGAGGAACAGCAATCCTGGCTGCTGCAGCACGATGCGGGCGACAACCAGCTTCTGTTTCTGCCCACCCGACAGAACCTGGTCCCAGATCTTTCCTTCACGGCTCTCATCGGCCAAATGCTCGATGAAATCGCCGAGGCCGGCCTTGTGCAGGGCGGATGCGACCTGCACGTCGGCGTAATCATGCTCGGAACCGGGCAGGCAGACCAGTTGCCTCAGTGAAACCTGCTGCAGCTTCACCTCCTGGGCGGCGTAGAAACTCCTGACCCCTTCAGGGAAGACGATGGTGCCGCGGCCGTAAGGCCACAGGCCGTTGATCGCCTTGATCAGCGAGGTCTTGCCGCAACCGGATTCGCCCTTGAGGAAAGTCCACTCGCCACGCCGGAAGCGCAAATTTGCAGCACTCAGGAAGGGCGTTGCGTCCTCGCCCTGATGCGCAAGCTCTAGTTTCTGGATGGTCAGGCCGAAGACCGGGTTTTGGCGGTCGTAGCGGAAGTCGGACCGGCCGGTCTGCTGATAAAATTCCTGCGGGTGCTGGACGTTTTCGATCGCGTTTGCGAGTTCCGTGACGCGCTGGCTGTTGGCCCGCAGCGCGGCGATGGCAGGCATGACGTGGATGAACCACGAGCATTGACTGATCAGCGAGTTGACCATCTCGGAGCCGGTTATGTAGCCCTTGAGATCGAAGCCGTTATGGATAAAGGGAACCAAGCCTGGGCCGTAGGCGACAATGCGGGCACCGATGAAATTGTAGATCAGCTCGAATGAATTGTAGCCTGTGTTGACGATGTTCAGCCGCGCCCAGGTGCGGTCGATGTCGACATAGCGCTGGGTGTGCACTGCCTTCTGCACGTTCTCGCCTTGCGATGCGGCGACATGAAAACTGCGGCGCAGGAACGTGATCAGCTCGCCGCGATAGCTGCCTTCGGCCTGCTGCATCCTGACATTGAGCCGTTCCAGCAGCCTGCCCAGCTTGACCGCGATCCAGGTGTTCAACGGCACATAGGTGGCGACCGCCAGAAAGGCGAGAACGGCGCTGCCATAGCTGCCGAGGAACTCCAGCCCCTTGACCTCCGCCGAGTGCGCAAGCAGTTGCTGGCCAACGAAATACAATGAAGTAGCAACGGCCAGAACCCCCATCGCGAGGCCGATGGCTCCGCCCGTCATATCCTTGATCGATTCCTGGATGCGCTGATCGATATTGTCGGGAGCGGCGGCACCTGACGAGCCATGCTGAGCGTGGAAATGGGTGTGATTGGCGTCAAGCAGGGCTTCGTTGAACTGGCTGTCCAGCCAGCCGCGCCACTTGCGATGCAAAGTTGCGGATACCAGGCTGCGGATACCGGTAAAACCCGCATCCTTGAGCAAGACCAGGAGGACAAGTATCCCGGCATTGGTCAGCAGTGTGTGAAGCGGGGTGGTGTTTGCGGCATCGTGGAAAAAGGCGATCGAGTTGACCAGCTCTCCGGATGCTACGGCAAACCAGACGCCTGACTTGCTGGAGAGCGCGGTGAGCAGGGCGATCACCAGTGTCAGCGTCCAGGCTTCCATCCAGCGGTCTGAGAACCAGTAGGCCCGCACCAGTCCCCAGAAGCTGCGCATCGACGATACGGGCGTCAGGGGCGACTGCCTTGCGGCACCGCGGAGCCATTTTTCCGATATTGAATGTCGCGTTGGTCTATCGACCCGAATCACTATCCCGCCCAAACGATTTTTCTTTTGTTACGGACAGTAACACCAATTGATCATTTTCCATTAGCTTTTCTCCGGCCGCAGGTGGCTTAGCTCGCGGGCCGTTGCAGTGGAGCAACAGAATGAATGATCGCGGCGTTAGGCCGTTACGTTTCGAGGGGTGGAATACCGACGCCATTTCAAGTAGTTACTTGCCTGCGCCGGAGCAAGTAGAGACCTTCCCCTGGGGAAGGTCTTCACACAGCTTTGTGAACATAGAAGCGCCGCCCAGCGGTCGATCTTCACAGCCTGAACCGATCTTCAGTCCGCCTTTACAGTCAGGTCCGACCTCGTCGGCGGCCAGAACGTGACCGTATGATTCGTGGTTGAAGCCGCCTTGTCAGGACCCCGTAATCGGCCAGGCACTGACTTGCCGTTACAGTCCAGGATGCAGACCAACATCGATCAGACCGTACTTTTTTAGAGCGCGCGCAAACTGCGTTTGACAATGATGCGCTGCGGATCGAACCTGCCCGGATGCATCAAGGTTTGAACCGGGGGAGTTCTTCATGCTTGCACGGACATTGGTTGTGGCGATGCTCGCAATGTTGGCCTGGCTGCCGCCGACATATGCCGGCAGCCAGACCGTTCCCGCAAACGCCGAGGGACAGATCGAGTTCAACACGCCGTCCGGCAATATTGGCTGCATCTACACGCCGAAGGGCGGCACCAGCACCTACGAGCCGCAGGATGGCGGACCGGAACTGAGTTGTTCGCGCGTCGAGCCCAGCTACGTCACCATCATCCTCGGCCCGAAAGGCCCGGCGACGCTGATCAAGAATCCGGGCGAGCAAGGCTGCTGCGGCGACGTCACCAAGCTGGCGTACGGCAATAGCTGGAGCAAGGGGCCGTTTTCCTGCCAGTCATCCACCAGGGGATTGACCTGCACCGGCAAGCATGGCCATGGCTTTTTCGTCAGCAAGGCCAAGGTGACGGTGAAATAGTCCGACTCAGTTGGCCGTTTCCAGTTCGCCGCGTGCCTTGGCTGCGGCGACCTGGCGGAGTGCATCGGCAAGCGTATCGGCGTCCTGGGCGCCCATCACCGCATATTTGCCTTCAAGCAGAAAGCACGGCACGCCCGATATGCCCATGCGCGAAGCGGTGGCGATTTCGGTGCGCACCGCCTCGACATCGGCGTCGGTCGGCAGAAGCGTTTCGACCACGGAGGCATCCATGCCGGCCTCGCGGGCGGCTTCGATCAGCACGGCATGATCGCCGAGATTGGCGCCTTCCTCGAAATTCAGTTGGAACAGCCGGCGCACCAGCCGGTTCTGAACCGCCTCGCCGGCCGTCCCGGCCCAGCGAATGAGACGGTGCGCATCCAGCGTATTGGGCGCGACCTTGATGGCGTCGAAGGCGAAGGAGATGCCTTCAGCCTCGCCCAGCGGCTCGATCCGGGCATGGATTTCGCGGATGCGTTGCTCGCTGCCGAATTTCGCCACCATATAGTCGCGGCGGTTCTTGCCTTCGGGCGGGATTGTCGGGTCGAGTTGGAAGGGCCGCCAGCGTATGTGAACGTCGATATCGACGGCGGCAATCGCCTTGTCGAGCCGTTTCTGGCCGATAAAGCACCAGGGGCATACCACGTCGGAGACCACATCGACGGTAATCGAGTTCTCGTCGTTCATCTTGGTCTCCTGTTCTGAAGAGGTCACTTCGGTTTGCGCCACCAGGTCGGCAACTGATAACCGTATATGGGCGTCTTTTGCGGATGTTCCAGATAGTTCCAATAGGCAAGCCATTGCTGGTTGTTGTGCTGGGTCGGCACCATGTAGTTGCCGGAGATCAGCAGCCGGTCGAGAACGCGGACGGCGGCGACATAGTCCTCCTTCGAGCGAGCTCTCAGCATCGCCTCGATCGCCGCATCCACCGCCGGATCGGCGACGCCGGCGAGGTTGAACGATCCTTCGGCCTTGGCGGCAGCCGATCCCCAGCGCCCGGTTTGCTCGATACCCGGCGACAGCGAGTTGTTGAAACCGGTCGAGCCGACCAGCACCTCGAAATCGAAACGCTGCTTGCGCGACTGGATCTGATCACCGTCGAGGCTGCGGATGCCGACATCGATGCCGAGCTTCTCAAGGGTGCGCTGATAGATAGCGGCAAGTCGCTCTTCATCCTGCGAGGCGGTCAGTATCTCGAAACCGAACGGCTTTCCCTCGGGATCGAGCATCGCGCCGTCCTGCAACGTATAGCCCGCGCTCTTCAGCAGCTCGAATGCCGCCTTCAGCACCTTGCGGTCCTGGCCGGAGCCGTCGGTAACGGGCGGCCTGTAGGTGCCGTCCATGACATCTGCGGGCACGCGGCCGGGGTAGGGGGCCAGCAGGGCCTTTTCCCTTTCGCTGGCCGGGTGGCCGAGCGCGGACAGCTCGGAATTCTGCCAAAAGCTCATTGTGCGCGTGTATTTGCCGCCGAACAGATTCTTGTTGGCCCATTCGAAATCGTAGAGCATGCCGAGCGCGCGCCGCACGACCGGGTTGGAAAATTTCGGCAGCCGCGTGTTGAACAGGAAACCGTTGACCGCCGGCGGAATGCCGGTATCGAAAGTTTCGGCGATGACCTCGCCCCTGTGGAAGGCCGGAAAATCGAGATCGCGCTCGCGTTTGACCGGGTCGCTGTCGTCGTCGATGGCGCAGATGCCCTTCTTGAACGCTTCCTGCTTGGCGTTGGCGTTGAGGAAATATTCGATGGTGATCTGGTCGTAATTGTCGAAGCCGCGCTTGGACGGCACGTCCTTGCCCCAATAGTCCGGATTGCGCTTGAACACGATGCGCTGGCCGGGCACGACTTGCGCCACCGTGTAAGGCCCGCTGCCGATCACCGGCTTCAGCGTCGTCCTGTCGAAGGTGTCCTTGTTGAATGCGTGTTTCGGGATGATCGGCGTCAGCGCAATGATCAGCGGAAATTCGCGGTCCGCCTTGTCGTTGAAGGTGAAGCGCACACTGCGGTCACCGGTCTTTTCGAGCTTGGCGATCGCTTTCATCCGCAGGCTGTAAGGTGGCCGGCCCTTCTCGGTGAAGACGTCATAGGTGAACAACACGTCTTCCGGCGTCACCGGCTCGCCGTCCGACCATTTTGCGCTGGGATCGAGGTGGAATTCGATGCTCTTGCGCTCGGGATCCATGTCGGCGGTATCGGCGAGCAGGCCGTAGAGACTGAAGGCCTCGTCGTAGTTGCGCTGCATCAACGGCTCGAAGACGAGATTGCCAAAGGCTTGATCCATCATGCCGCGCGCGGTGGTGCGCAGGCTTCTCAGGATGAACGGATTGAGATTGTCGAAGCTGCCGACGACGCAATAGGTAATGCTGCCGCCCTTAGGCGCGTCGGGATTCACGTAGTTGAAATGCTTGTAGTCGGACGGCATCGCCGGCTCGCCCTGCATGGCAAGCGCGTGCTTCGGTTCCGACAGGGCCGGCTGCAGGGAAAGGCCGACAAACAAGATTGCGGCGATCAGCCAAACGACAACGCGGCCCATGACCGTCTCCTTCCCGATTCGATGCGCAGCATACATGAGCCGGTCGTGCACCGGCCAACCCCTTGACCAACCCGTCGGCCAAGATTCGCGAGGCCCGGGCTGGATTCGGCATCGCTTGCAGTGTAACACGCCGTCCGAAGTCATTCTGTTGCCTCATTTCGGCAACAGGTAGCTGGACCACACGGCGGGAAAAAGCCGGTTCCGGGATCATTTGAGAGGAATGCACGACATGACGAGCCTGAACAGCAACGCGTACCGCCTGTCGGTCATGGCCGCTGGCGTGGTCGGCATTCTCGGCGCCGGGATTCCCGCTGCTTCCGCGCAGCAGCAACAGCAGATTCCGCAAGGCTGGTTCAAGGCCTGCACCAAGCAGGAAGACGTCGACATCTGCAATGTCCAGAACATCACCACCGCCGGCAACGGCCAGCTCATCACCGGCGTCAGCCTGATCGAATTGAAGGGCAAGGTGAACCGCAAGGTGTTTCAGGTGACGGTTCCGACCGGCCGTCTGGTTCCTCCCGGCATCGGCCTCCAGATCGACGGCGGCAAGGCGCAGAAGCTCGACTATGTGATCTGTTTCCCGGATCGCTGCGTGGCGGAAGTCCCGTTGAGCGATCAGCTCGTCGCATCCTTCAAGAAGGGATCGGCGCTGACGCTCACCTCAGTCAATTTCCAAAACCAGCCGAACCCGATCAAGATTGCGCTGACCGGCTTCAGCGGCGCCTTCGACGGCCCGCCGCTGCAGCAGTCGGACATCGAGGACCGGCAGAAAAAGCTCCAGGACTTCGTCGCCAAGAACAATCAGGATTTTGCCAAGAAGCTCAAGGAAGAGCAGGAGAAGGCGAAGGCCGCCAACTGATCGACGGGTTTTCGAACCAACAAAAAGCGGGGTTCATGCCCCGCTTTTTTCGTTTGGACCGGACGTTTGTCGGGTCAAGCCATGTCTCAAGCCTGTCCCAGCCCGATCCCGACTAAGTCAATGTCGCAATTGGTGCTTTGGCTCGTAGCGTCCGTCCGGCTTCTTGTCGAACATTTCACCAATCTGCGGATGCCGGACCGGTTCGCCCGACCGGTCCTCGAGTAAATTCTGCTCGGACACATAGGCGATGTATTCCGTTTCGGAATTCTCGGCGAGCAGATGATAGAAAGGCTGGTCCTTGCGCGGCCGCACGTCAGCGGGGATCGCCTCGTACCATTCGTCGGTATTGGCGAATTGCGGGTCGACGTCGAAAATGACGCCGCGGAATGGAAACAGCCGGTGCCGAACCACCTGTCCGATCGAGAATTTGGCTGTCTTCATCGTACTCACCACTTGAACTTCTTGAACGCCACGCATCCTGAAACACGCAAGAAAACGCTCCAGGACTTTAGACTCTTACGCACCAATCCGGCAAAGATTGGCCCAGACCTTACGGTCGACATCGTCATTATTTGGCGCAGACGCCGCGTCAATTCAATCCCGATCCCCTTGATGCCAAGATGCGGATCAAGGGCGGTGCCCAAGATCGCTATCGCGCAGCCGGTTTTCGCAATCCGCCAAAAAACGCCGCAAAACCGCTGCCGGGTCGAAGACCCTCGCGCATGAAAAACGCCCGCAACGGCGCAAACCCCTCAAGCGCGCCCAGGCCAGCGCTGCGCACCAACTGGGCCGGCAGCATGTCGGAAAGCAACGACATGTTCAGCAGATCGACCGCGCTGCTGCGCGCCAGAATGTCCGGCCGCCGATTGAAATCATAGGCTGCAAGCGCCTGGGCGGCGCCCGGGTCCGAGCGGTTTCTGCTTGCGGTACCAATCAGGTCGTCGATGTCCCGGATGCCGAGATTGAGGCCTTGCGCGCCGATTGGGGGAAACACGTGGGCGGCTTCACCGACAAGTGCCACGCGGCGATGCGCAAACCGCCACGGGCTCACCGCTGAAAGGGGATAGACCTGCCGGCCGGGCTCAACCGAAACGCGGCCCAGCATCGATTGCATTCGCTGTTCGACCCGCGCCGAAAGCTCGGCGTCGTCGAGTGCTGCAAGGTCCCTGGCGATATCGGGTTCGAGCACCCAGACAAGGCTGGACCGGTTGCCGGGCAGGGGAACCTGTGTGAACGGACCGGTCTCGGTGTGGAATTCGGTCGAGGTGAAGGCATGATCGCTGCGGTGACCGAAATTGAGCACCAGCGCCGCCTGCGGATAGGATCGGACCGAGGTGCGGATGCCGGCTGCCTCGCGGGCCGGCGACTGACGGCCATCGGCGCCAACCGCCAACGACGCCTCAACCTCGCTGCCATCGGCGAGAACGGCATGGGCATGGTCGGCATCGAGGCGCCATGCCTCCACCATCGACTTTCGCCATTCGATGCCCGAATGCGCGACAGCCTCGGCTAGCGTGCGGTTGAGAACGCTGTTGGGCAAGTTCAGCCCGAATTGCTCTTCGTTGATCTCGCTGGCACGAAAGGTCACTGTCGGGCTGCGGATCAGCCGGTTGGTTGCGTCAACGATGCGCATCACCTTGAGCGGCGCTGCGTGCGACCTGATTCCGTCGAAGATCCCGAGCCGTTCGAACATCTTCAGGGCAGGGTTCATCAAGGCTGTCGTCCGGCCATCGGGGCCGGCTGCTTCGGGTCCGACGAGCGTCACGGGAAAGCCCGCCTCGGCAAAGCCAAGCGCCGCGATCAGCCCCGCAGGGCCGCTGCCTGCGACCAGTATCCGTGCTGTTTCCCGATGGTTCAAATTCGGCTTCCGGATTGCGAGGTGAGGCCCGTCCGACCTGTTGGTCCATATAGGTCAGGTGATGCGGCTTGATCAACGCGGCGATTCGGCCCATTCGGTTGCCATGACCGGCCAACAAGACGATTTCAGCCACCTCGACGGCACCGGCCGCGCGATGGCGAGCGTTGCGCGCAACCCTCGACTGGCGGTGAGCGTCGTTGCCGGCATGGGCATCGCCCTTGCCTGGCTTCTTCTCGGCGTAATGGCAGTTCGTGGTGCCGTAAGCCGGCTCCCCGGCGCTGCCGTGCTGGAATACCTGCCGCAACTGCCGCTACCGGATTTCCTTGCGCGTTTATTCGCTCTCTGCCTTGCGCCGGCGCCGCTTCGCGCAAGCCTAGGCGCGCAAGGCGAGGCACTCACCGCGATGTGGCTGTTGATGGCCATCGCGACCATGCTGCCCTCCGCGGCGCCGATGATCCGCACCTATTGCGAGATCGCAGATACCGCCCGGATCAAGAGGGAGCCGGTCGTCCATCCGCTGATCCTGGTCGCTGGATATTTGAGCGTCTGGCTTGTCGCCTCGGCAATGTTCGCTGCCCTGACGCTCGCAATCCATGCATTCGCGTCATCCGGGCAGATGCTCGATCCGCTGGTTGGAATTGCCGGAGCAGCCGCGCTGTCGATCGCTGGTCTCTATCAGTTCAGCTGGCTGAAGGAAGCCTGCCTGGAGAAGTGCAGAAATCCGTTCTCGGTCCTGTTCGCCAACTGGAGCGCCAGGCCCATTCGCATTTTCCGGCTCGGCATGGAGCAGGGCCTGTGGTGCCTTGGATGCTGCTGGGCGCTGATGCTGGTAATGTTTGCGGTCGGTGTGATGAACGTGTTCTGGATGGCGCTGATCGGCCTGTTCAGCCTGGTCGAAAAACAGACGGCAGGCAATCTGCCGACGCGGTTGGGCGGTGCGATACTGCTTGTCTGGGCAGCAGCGCTACTAGTAGTCTCGGCATGAGGGGGGAGAATTCGATGACGGATCAAAACTGGGCAATGAAGGGAGAGCTCGTCCTCTCCTGCAATTGCACGGTTTTTTGCCCTTGCGTGCTGTCGCTCGGCAATCATCCGCCGACCGAAGGCTATTGCCAGACCTGGGCCGGATTCCGCATCGATGCCGGTCATTTCGGCGAGGTCGACCTGTCCGGTCTCAATCTTGGGCTGGTCATGGAAATCCCCGGTTATATGAGTCGCGGCAATTGGACGGCCGGTTTGTTCATCGACAAGCGCGCCTCGGTTTACGCTATGAAGGCACTGACCAAGATCTTCACCGGCAAGGCCGGTGGAACCACATCGCTGCTCTCCATCCTGGTCGGACAGTTCCTCGGCGCCGAGCAGGTGCCGATCACCTACGAGACGCGTGAGAAAACGCGCATCTTCCAGATACCGAAGATCATCGATGGCGCGGTGACGCCAATCACCGGAAAGGATCGCGACAAGGATACGGTCATCAGCAATTCGGAATACTGGATTGCGCCGGAAATCATCGTCGCCAAATCCGACAAGAGCAAAATGCGGGCCTTTGGCCGCAACTGGAACTTTGCTGGCCGTTCGGCCGAAATCTGCAAGCTGGACTGGCGGGGCCCGTGAGCAAGAAGACGACGGCCAGGAAAATCGCCGACCGGATTCCGCGGCCGAAGAAGAAAGTCACATGGCCGCAGGCGCGGGCGTTCTCGGTCCATCTCTTGACCGCGTCGGGCTCATTCCTGGCGTTTCTGTCGCTAGTGGCAGCAAGCGAGCAGCGCTGGACGGCGATGTTCTGGTGGCTGGGCCTGGCACTTTTCGTCGATGGCATCGATGGGCCGATCGCCAGGAAGCTCGACGTCAAGGAAATCCTGCCGACATGGTCTGGCGAACTGCTCGACAACATCATCGACTACGTGACCTACGTGTTGATTCCGGCCTTCGCGCTCTATCAGCGCGGCTTCATGGGCGAGCGCCTGTCGTTCCTGTCGGCGGCGATAATCGTGGTGTCGAGCGCAATCTACTATGCCGATACCGGCATGAAGACGAAGGAGAATTTCTTCAAGGGCTTTCCGGTCGTCTGGAACATGGTGGTGTTCACGCTGTTCGTCATCGAGCCCGGACAATGGGTTTCCTTCGCCGTGGTCGTGGTGGCCGGCATTCTCACCTTCGTGCCGATCAATTTCATCCATCCGGTGCGGGTGAAGCGGCTGCGGCCAATCAATCTCGGCATGACGCTGCTTTGGTGCGCTTTCGGCGCGCTGGCGCTGGCGCAGGCCGCACTTGCCTCCTTCTACGACCAGATTGGCGTGCTGGGCGAGCAGGTCAGCGATTTCATCAAGATCGGGATTACGGTCACCGGACTTTACCTCGCTTGCATCGGCGCTATCATGCAGTTCTTCCCAAATCTCGGCGCCAAGCCGGACAAGAAAGCCTGATCCCAAGAGAGCCAGAAAATGTCCAAAGCGATCCGCATCCATGCCCATGGCGGCCCGGAGGTCCTGACCTATGAGGATGCCGATCCCGGGCAGCCGGGCTCGGGACAGATCCTGGTCAAGCACACCGCGATCGGTCTCAATTTCATCGACGTCTATTATCGCTCTGGCCTTTATCCGCCGCAGGGCGGATTTCCGCTGATCCCCGGCGGCGAGGCGGCCGGCGTGGTCTTGGATGTCGGCTCGGACGTCGACTGGCTCAAACCCGGCGATCGCATCGCCTACGCCGTGACGACCGGCGCCTATGCCGGGCAGCGCGTGATCGCCGCCGACCGCGTGGTGAAGGTGCCGGACGGCATCAGCGACGAACAGGCCGCAGCGATGATGCTAAAGGGCATGACCGCCGAGTACTTGTTGCGCCGTACATTCAAGGTGAAAGCTGGCGACACGATCCTGTTTCATGCGGCGGCCGGCGGTGTCGGGCTGATCCTCGGCCAATGGGCCAAGCATCTCGGCGCGACAGTGATCGGCACGGCGAGTTCCACCGACAAGATCGAGATCGCCAAGGCGCATGGCTTCGACCACGTGATCAACTATCGCGAACAGGATTTCGTGGCCGGCGTTGCCGCTATCACCGGTGGCAAGAAATGCGACGTTGTCTATGACTCGGTCGGCAACGACACGTTTCCAGCCTCGCTCGATTGCCTGCGGCCGCTCGGCACGTTCGTCAGCTTCGGTCAATCGTCTGGGCCGATCCCACCTTTCAGCATCTCGCTGCTGGCGCAGAAGGGCTCGCTGTTCGCAACGCGGCCGACGCTGTTCGTCTACAATGCCAGGCGCGAAGATCTCGAGGCTTCCGCCGCCGCCTTGTTCGATGTGGTGCTCAGCGGCGCCGTCAAGATCAAGATCAACCAGCGTTACGCGCTCAGCGATGCGGGCAAGGCGCATGCCGATCTCGAAGGGCGCCGGACCACCGGGACAACAATACTTATCCCTTGAGCCCGCATTTTCGGCCCGCCAACGCCGCCGTTCTTGCGAACTGCTCTTTACCGCTTGAGTTTCCGCTGAAATTCTTGAAGCTCTTTCAAGTCGCGAGGCGCTTACCGTAGAGAGCAGCCCGCGCATACGATGCTTGCGGGAACACAGAACATGTCTGGCAAACCAGATGGAGGCACCGTGAGTGCAGATCAGGACGGCGCAAACCTGCTTGAGGTTCGCGGCCTCACAAAGATATTCGGCACATTGACGGCGTGCGACCATGTCGATCTCAACATCGCCAAGGGCGAGATCCATGCGTTGCTTGGCGAGAACGGCGCCGGCAAGTCGACCCTGGTGAAAATGCTGTTTGGATCGCTGGAACCGAATTCCGGCGAGATTTTCTGGAATGGCCAGGCGGTCAGGATCACCAGCCCCGGTACCGCAAAAAAGCTCGGCATCGGCATGGTTTTCCAGCATTTTTCGCTGTTCGAAGCGCTGACGGCTGCGGAGAACATCGCGCTGTCGCTGGATGACGGCTCGCCGATCAGCACGATCGCGGCCAAGGCGAGGGCGCTCTCCTACAGTTACGGCCTGCCTCTCGATCCGCTGTCGCTGGTCGGTGATCTGTCGGTCGGCGAGCGTCAGCGTATCGAAATCATCCGCTGCCTGCTGCAGACGCCACAACTCATCATCCTCGACGAGCCGACTTCGGTGCTGACGCCGCAGGAGGCCGATAAGCTGTTCGAGACGCTCGAACGGCTGCGTTCGGAAGGAAAGTCCATCCTCTACATTTCGCACCGGCTGGAAGAGGTCAAACGGATCTGCGACCGCGCCACCGTGCTGCGTCACGGCAAGGTGGTCGGCCATTGCAATCCGCGCCAGGAAACCGCGTCTTCGTTGGCGCGGATGATGGTCGGCAACGAGGTGCAGGCCGTGATGCGGGCGCCGGCCGAGGGTATCGAGACCGCGCCGGTGCTGCTTCAAATCCGCGAACTCACCCGCAAGCCGGCGACCCCGTTCTCGATCCCGCTCAGGAACATCAATCTTGAAGTCCGCGCCGGCGAGGTGATCGGCATTGCCGGTGTGGCGGGCAACGGCCAGGGCGAATTTTTCGAATCCGTTTCCGGCGAGGTGCTGCAGCAGGATGCCGGCTCGGTCCGCATCCGCGGTAAGGATGCCGGCGGCCTCACCATCACAGGCAGGCGCCTGATGGGCGCTGCCTTCGTCCCGGAAGAGCGGCTCGGCCATGGCGCAGCACCGCGCATGAAGCTTTCGGAGAACCTGCTCCTGTCGCGCCACGCCACCGATGGCAAGATGTTTGTCAGCGCCGGTGGAATGGTCAAGGGCGATGCGATCTATACCGCTGCCCAGCGCATCATAAAGGCAATGGACGTGCGCAAGAGCTCGCCGGATCCGGAGGCTGCGGCTCTTTCGGGCGGCAATCTGCAGAAATTCATCGTTGGCCGCGAACTCGACCGCCGGCCGAGCGTCTTGGTGGTCAATCAGCCGACCTGGGGGGTCGACGCGGGTGCGGCGGCCCACATCCGCCAGGCGCTGATCGAACTGGCGCGCAGCGGCTCGGCGGTGCTGGTGATCAGCCAGGACCTCGACGAGCTGTTCGAGATTTCCGATGCGATCACGGTCATGCACAATGGCGAACTTTCGAAGCCGCTGCCGATAGCTGAAGCGACATTCGAGAAGATCGGGCTGCTGATGGGCGGCGCCGAACCCGGGCATGCCGAACATACGCTGGAGACGGCCTGATGCGCCTCGAACTTGTAAAACGCCCGCAGCGCTCGATGCTGTTTTCGGCACTCTCGCCTTTCATCGCTTTCGTTTTGACGATCATTGCCGGTGCCATCATGTTCGCGCTGCTCGGCGTCAACCCGTTGACTGCGTTCCGCATCTACTTCATCGAACCGATCAGCCAGGTCTGGCAGCTGCATGAGCTGGCGATCAAGGCCGCCCCCCTGATCCTGATCGCGGTCGGACTGTCGGTCTGCTACAAGGCCAACATCTGGAACATCGGCGCCGAAGGCCAGTTCATCCTGGGCGGCATTGTCGGCTCGATCATCCCCGTGCTGTTTCCGCAGTTGGAAGGCCCATTGGTGCTGCCGCTGATGCTTCTGCTCGGCATGGTCGGCGGGGCCGCCTATGCTGCAATCCCGGCACTGCTGAAGACGCGCTTCAACACCAACGAGATCCTGACCAGCCTGATGCTGGTCTATGTCGCCCAGCTCTTCCTCGATTGGCTGGTGCGCGGGCCATGGCGCGATCCGCAGGGGCATGGTTTCCCGCAAACCATCCAGTTCAACGACTCGGCCATACTGCCGGAACTCCTCCCGGAATCCGGCCGGGCAAACTGGGGATTTGTCTTCGCGCTGATCGCGGCGATACTGATCTGGATCCTGATGAGCCGCATGCTAAAAGGCTTCGAGGTCCGCGTGCTCGGCTCAAGCCCGAGGGCAGGGCGCTTCGCCGGGTTTGGCCTTAACCGTATGGTCTTCTTTGCCTTCCTGCTGTCGGGCGCACTGGCCGGACTTGCAGGGATTTCGGAGGTCTCGGGCGCGATCGGACAATTGCAGCCGGTGATCTCGCCCGGCTACGGATTTACCGCCATCATCGTGGCATTCCTCGGCCGGCTCAATCCGCTCGGCATCGTCGCCGCAGGGCTTGTGCTGGCGCTGACCTATCTCGGCGGCGAGGCAGTGCAAAGCGCGCTCGGCATCTCCGACAAGGTGGCGCGAGTGTTCCAGGGCATGCTTTTGTTCTTCGTGCTCGGCTGCGACACGCTCATCCATTACCGCATTCGCCTGACCGGCTTTTCCGCGCCGAAGCTCGAGGCGGCGCCGAAACTGGAGGAAGCCCGCTGATGGACATCACCGTCAACATACTCTTGACCATCGCCACGGCGGCGACGCCGCTGCTGATCGCGGCGATCGGCGAACTGGTGGTCGAACGTTCCGGCGTGCTCAATCTCGGCGTCGAAGGCATGATGATCATGGGTGCGGTCGGCGGGTTCGGCGCCGGCTATCTCACCGGCTCGCCGTGGATAGGGCTGTTGGCGGCAATTGCCATGGGGGCAGTGTTCTCGCTGCTGTTCGCCGTCATGACGCTGTCGCTGGCCACCAACCAGGTGGCAACCGGCCTGTCCCTGACACTGCTCGGCCTCGGTCTTTCCGGCATGATGGGGACGAATTTTGTCGGCCAGCCCGGCGAGAGATTGCCTAACCTCGATATTCCCGGCCTGACCGCAATCCCGGTCGTCGGCAGGCTGCTGTTCGGTCAGGATCCAATCTTTTACATCTCGATCGCGCTGACCGCCGCCGTCATGTGGTTCCTGTTCAAGACCCGCACCGGGCTCACGCTGCGCTCGATCGGCGACAGCCATGCATCCGCCCATGCGCTTGGCATTCACGTCATCCGCTACCGTTATCTCTCAGTGATTTTCGGCGGCGCTTGTGCCGGCCTCGCCGGCGGTCACCTATCGCTGGTCTACACACCGCAATGGGTGGAGAACATGACCGCCGGCCGCGGCTGGATCGCGCTGGCTCTGGTCGTTTTCGCCTCCTGGCGGCCATGGCGGGTGCTGGCCGGCGCCTATATTTTCGGCGCGATCTGGGTTGGCCAGCTTCACGTCCAAGCCATAAATCTGCAGGACTTCGTCGACGCCCCCTGGTTGCTCTACAAGTTAATTTCGTTCTTAAAATCGTTTCCCTCGCAACTGCTTTCTTCGCTGCCCTATCTGGCAACCGTCGTGGTTCTCGTTCTAATCTCGCGCAACAAGCGTTTGACGATGATGAACACGCCGGCCTCCTTGGGCCAGCCATTCGTTCCGGATCGTTGACAACAAAAAGACGGAAGCTCCAAGGCTTAACTCAGAGAGGTAACACAATGAAAAAACTGCTTATTGCCCTGATGGCGACGACGGCCGCATTGTCATTGGCGGCCTCAGCCGAGGCGGCGGACAAGCTGAAGGCGTGCTGGGTCTACACCGGCCCGATCGGCGATTTCGGCTACTCCTACCAGCACGACCAAGGTCGCCTCGAGGTGGAAAAGGCACTCGGCGACAAGGTCGAGACCGCCTATCTCGAAAACGTCTCCGAAGGCCCCGATGCCGATCGCGCCTTCGAGCGCCTGGCGCGCGAGGGATGCAAGATCATTTTCGGCACGTCCTTCGGCTTCATGGACCCGGAAGTGAAGATCGCCAAGAAATTTCCCAAGGTGATGTTCGAGCATGCCACCGGTTACAAGACGGCTGAAAATCTCGGCATCTACAATGCGCGTTTCTATGAAGGCCGCTACGTGCTTGGCCAGATCGCCGCCAAGCAATCGAAGTCGGGCGTCGCCGGCTACATCGTTTCCTTCCCGATCCCAGAAGTGGTGATGGGCATAAATTCCTTTATGCTCGGCGCACAGTCGATCAACCCGAACTTCAAGGCGAAGATCGTGTGGGTGAACTCCTGGTTCGATCCGGGCAAGGAGGCCGACGCTGCCAAGGCATTGTTCGACCAGGGCGCCGATATCATTGTCCAGCACACCGACTCGACCGCTGCCTTGCAGGTGGCGGAGGAGCGCAAGCTGCACGGCTTCGGGCAGTCCTCCGACATGATCAAGTTCGCGCCGCACGCGCAGCTGACCGCGCTGACCGACGAGTGGGGTCCCTACTACATCAGCCGCGTCCAGGCGGCGCTCGACGGCACCTGGAAGCCCGACAATGTCTGGCTCGGCATTAAGGACGGCGCCGTCAAGCTGGCGCCGTTCACCAACATGCCCGACGACGTCAAGGCGATGGCCGAAGCCACCACCAAGAAGATCGCCGACGGCTGGAACCCCTTCACCGGGCCGATCGCCAAGCAGGACGGCACACCTTGGCTGAAGGAGGGCGAGGTCGCCGACGACGCCACGCTGCTCGGCATGAATTTCTACGTGAAGGGCGTCGACGACAAGCTGCCGCAGTAGGCAGCCGGAAACATATCGAACGAAGGGGCGCCACGCGGCGCCCTTTTGTTTTGGACGGAATATCAGACAGCTGAGCCGTAAAGGTCGTAAGCGTCAGCGCGCTCGATCTTGACCGTGACGATGTCGCCGGCGCGCAATGGCCGCCGCGACTGGATATGGACCGAACCGTCGATTTCGGGCGCATCGTATTTGGTCCGGCCCTTGGCCGCATTGCCATGCGCCTCGTCGATCAGGACCGGCAGGCGCTTGCCAATTTTCTTGGTGAGCTGCGTTGCCGAAATCTTCTGCTGGCGCTGCATGAAGCGGTGCCAGCGGGCTTCCTTGATCTCCTGCGGCACTTGCTCGAGGCCGAGCTCGTTGGAGCGGGCGCCTCTAACCGGCTCGTATTTGAAACAGCCGGCGCGGTCGATCTTGGCCTCGTCCAGCCAGTCGAGCAGCATCTCGAAATCGTCATCCGTCTCGCCGGGGAAGCCGACGATGAAGGTGGAGCGGATGGCAAGGTCCGGACAGACTTCGCGCCAGCCGCGAATGCGCTCGAGCGTCTTTTCGCCATGAGCTGGCCGACGCATATTCTTCAGCACCTGCGGCGAGGCGTGCTGGAACGGAATGTCGAGATAGGGAAGAATCTTGCCTTCGGCCATCAGTGGGATGACGTCTGCGACATGCGGGTAGGGATAGACATAGTGCATGCGCACCCAGACACCGAGCTTGCCGAGTTCCTCCGACAAATCCAAGAATTTCGCCCGTACTTCGCGGTCGCCGAACTGGCTTGCCTGATACTTGATGTCGATGCCGTAGGCGCTTGTGTCCTGCGAAATGACGAGGATCTCCTTGACGCCGGCCTTGGCCAGCTTCTCGGCTTCGCGCAACACGTCGGCGGCGGGCCGCGATACGAGGTTGCCACGCAGCGCCGGTATGATGCAGAAGGTGCAGCGGTTGTTGCAGCCTTCCGAAATCTTGAGATATGCATAGTGGCGCGGCGTCAGCTTGACGCCCTGCGGCGGCAAAAGGTCGATGTAGGGATCGTGGCTCGGGGGGGCAGCCTCATGCACTGCCGCCATCACGCTTTCATAGGCTTGCGGGCCGGTGATGGCGAGGACGTTGGGATGTCTTTCACGGATGACGTCCGGCTCGGCGCCGAGGCAGCCGGTGACGATGACTTTGCCATTCTCTGAAAGTGCCGAGCCGATAGCGTTGAGTGATTCGTCGCGGGCCGAATCGAGGAAGCCACAAGTGTTGACGACGACCAGGTCGGCACCGTCGTGCTTGCGGGCGATCTCGTAGCCTTCGGCGCGCAGGCGCGTGATGATGCGCTCCGAATCCACAAGGGCTTTCGGGCATCCAAGGCTGACGAAACTGACGCGAGGGGCGGACATCAAAGCTTTCCGGATTTTCAGGATTGGCGGCGCAGTATCACACTTGTTGCCGCATTGGTATGGGCAGCGGCTGCGGCGAAACGCAACCGCCAGCTTCGACGAAGGCTCGCCGAAGCTGAAAGGCCGGCCGATGCGAATTCGAGTCGACGCGTCAGCTCACCGCACTGCTGACATGCGGCAAGACTTCCACCGCGCCCCGGTAGACCATGTCGAGTGCGACATAGAAGATGATCAAAAGGCCGATATAGGCGATCCAGCGATGGCGGTGCAGCAGCTTGGCGATGAAGCTCGCGGCAAGGCCCATCAGCGCGATCGAAAGGACGAGGCCAATCACCAGCACCTGGAAGTGATCGCGCGCTGCGCCGGCGACCGCCAGCACGTTGTCGAGCGACATCGACACGTCGGCGATGACGATCTGCAATGCCGCCTGACCCAAGGTCTTCTTACGCGCCTTGCCGGCCACCATATGATCGCTGTTGATATCGGAATTGGACAGCGCTTCGGTCGCCTCCACCTCGTCGGCATGCGACGTGCGCAGCTCGCGATACATCTTCCAGCACACCCACAGCAGCAAGATGCCGCCGGCCAGCAGCAGGCCGACAATCTGCAGCAGAGTGACGGTGATCGCGGCAAAACCGATACGCAGCACCGTCGCCGCCACCACGCCGATGAGAATCGCTCTCTTGCGCTGCTCGACCGGCAAGCCCGCCGCGGCCAGGCCGATGACGATGGCGTTATCGCCTGCAAGCACGAGGTCGATGGCGATGACCTGGAGCAGGGCAGAGAAGCCCGCGGCAGTGAAAATTTCCATCGACTGGAAGTCCCTTGCTGGTTGGCCGACCGTTCGCGTCGAATGCCTGGAGGGCCTAACGTGTATGGTTCCCGCGCGTCAAGGGACTGGTTGGAACAAGGTCAGCTATATACAGAGTTTGCGACAATCGGGCCGAAACACTGGCAAAATGCGGCCACAGCTCCCGAATGCCTAGTTATAGAGGTTGTATTTGGGCCAGTCGCTTTCCGGAATTTCATCACCGATCCGGTAGCGGAGCTGCAGGACTTCCACCTGGTCCGGCGCTGTCTCGCATCTGAATTTCAGCCGGTACCATTGTCCCTTGCTGCGAAACGCAGCACCCGGGCTCTTGATCGCATCGGCGCCCATTTCGGGCGTCGCAAAAGCGTAGGCGACGACACGATCGGCTTTGTATTTGTGGTCGTCGCGGGTAATCCGGTCGAGAATTTCGGCGTCGCATCGCTGCTCCAGCCGGGTTTGCGGATCGAGTTTCAGCAGGCCGGCGCGCAATGCGCTGTCCATTGCGCTGGCCGGCCAAGCCACTATCGTCCATGCGAGGACCGCAGAAAATAGTCTATTCATAGGCGGGAGAAGCACCATATCCGGGCGGAGAAATCAACCCGACGAAGCGCGGCTGCGCGGCGGGTGACAGTCTTCGCTTTGTGGCAGGTTGTTGATTACGCAATAGTATCACCGGTACCTGGTATCGTTGCCGCGATCAGCACCTGTCGCATTTCAGCGACGCGAGAGGTGGCGCGCGGCATGGGGCAGAGCGGCGGTTCTCCCCGACGCGGACCGGCCTGTTAAAACCAGGCAGTCGAGAATCCGACGAGCGGAAAACTCGACGTCATGCCTGCAGGATTGAAGAAATTGGCCGGATATGGCGGAGGGAGTGGGATTCGAACCCACGGTGGGCTTGCACCCACGCCGGTTTTCAAGACCGGTGCCTTAAACCGCTCGGCCATCCCTCCAAGGTGACTTTTCAATCACTTAGGATATCGCGAGAGGAGCGGGTTCGAGCTGTCGGTACCGGATTGGCACCAGGACGTTCCCCGACCGGTTCGCGTTCCATTCCTGTAAAGCCGCATTCAACGCCAAGTCAACCGTGGCGGCCGCACCTTTCGGCGCGATCCAGGACGGTGAGAAGCGCCATGGCGAGCTGTGTTTTGTGCTGAGTGTGGAAAATCGTTTTTAAAACCCGCACGGAGTATTAATCGTTGAGCGCTGATATGTTGAGCGCATTAGGGACATGTAAGTAAATCGTATTCTGGAGTTGATTTTGGCCGTACTTGGCGCTCTCCCGCCCGGTCTCCGCTGTAGACCAATCTGCGAAACCGACTGGGAGGGAGTGGTCGATTGCCTGTGCAGGGGCTTTCCGGCGCGTAACCGGAGCTACTGGACACACGCTCTGACCCGCTTGTCGCAGCGGCCTGTGGTTGCCGAGTTCCCACAATATGGCTTTGCCTTGGAGCACGCCGGTCAGATCGTCGGCGTTGTGCTCACCCTTTATGCTCGCTATCAGGGGTCGGAGAGCGAGGAAATCCGCTGCAATCTTTCAAGCTGGTCAGTCGATGCAGAATTCCGTCCTTATGGTGCCATGTTGGTAGCGGCGGTTCTCAAGCGGAAGGACGTGACCTACACGAACATTTCGCCGGCACAAGCGACATTGAAAGCCAACCGGGCGCTCGGCTTTCGGCTCTTCTCCAGCGGACAATTTACCTTCTTGCCGGCTTTAAGTTCGGCGCAGCGGTCATGTCGCGTAGTCGAAGTGCGTCCCGATCTTCCGGAATTGGCGATGCTGCCCGAGGATGAGAGATACATACTCGAGGAACACGCCGCGCTGGGCTGCCTGTCGTTGATCTGCATTTGCGACGGAGCAGCGTTCCCCCTGGTGTTGATGCCGCGCCGAATGTTGCACGGTGCTATCCGATCCCATCAGGTCATCTATTGCCGCTCGCTTGCGGATTTGAGCCGCTGCGCCGGTGCGACGGGGCGGTTTCTCTTGCGAAGCGGAATCCTGGTTTGCTTTGTCGACGCCAAGGAGCCGATTCCAGGTTTGGTGGGATGGTACCGGCCCAACAAGGGGCTGAAATACTTCAAAGGTCCCAGACCACCCGCACCTGGAGATCTGACGTTCACCGAGCTTGTGATCTTCGGTCCCTGATCTGCGCTGGCAGCCAGGCCAGGCCAAGGGCAAGGCGGGCCACGAACCGCGTTGCTGATCGATAAGCGATGACTTTCATGCCGATCGGCGAGACGATCCGTGCCACAATCTCGCCCGGTTCCGACCACAATCGGTTAATACGGTGATAAACAATTCCTGCGCACAAAAAGGGTTGGGGTAGGGCGTCGCCGGCGTTTCTGGAGTGGGTGCTTTGGCATCGCTGACGTTCATGCTGCGGTGCCTTCGTCGATGCTATAGGGGACGATCAAAATATGCAGACCACGGCGCGCCCGCGTCTTCGTCGCGCTTCCGCTTTCGCGCTGTTTGCCTTGTCGGCAGCCTTTCTTGCGGCATGTGCCGGCCCGCAGCAAAAGGCGATGGTCAACAAGAAACCTCGTTCCAAGGAATATTTTTCGGAAGCCGAGTATGGCGTGAAAGCCAGCCCGCGCGTGATGTTCAAGACATCTCGGGGACGCGACCAACTCGGCAAGCCCTATCAGGTGCGCGGCAAGTGGTATTATCCGAAGGAAGACAAACGTTACGCCAAGGTTGGCCTCGCGTCCTGGTACGGTGAGGCGTTCCACGGCCGGTTGACCGCCAACGGCGAAGTTTACGACATGGCAGATCTGACGGCGGCGCATCCGACCATGCCGCTGCCGAGCTATGCGCGGGTCACCAACATGAAGACCGGCAGCTCGGTGATTGTGCGCGTCAACGATCGCGGACCCTATCATGATGGACGCATCATCGATGTGTCGAAGCGCGCTGCTGAAATGCTCGATTATGCCAATATCGGTACGGCCGAGGTGAAGGTCGAATATGTCGGCCGTGCGCCGCTCGAAGGCAATGACGGGCAGTATCTTATGGCTTCGTATCGTCCAGGCAACAGGGCGCCGGATCCGTCGGACGGTCTGCCCAGCGGTGTCATGGTCGCGATGAATGGGCCGTCGCCAAGCCTGCCCGTGAGCGCTGCTGCCGTGCCGTTCCCCGGTCAGCTGACAAATTCCGGGCAGGGATCCGATGCAGGGCCTGTCATGGCGGTGCAAGCATCTGCTTCGGGAGACATTGTACTGCCCGATTTCGGCCCGATCGTGCCAGAGCGTCCGGAGATCAACCTGCCGGCGCAATCGCCGTTCACCGTGGCGTCGCTGTCTTATGCGGACGAGCGCGTGCAGCGTGCCTCCAACGCGTTCGCCGAGCTGGATGGCGCCGGCATGTCGCCCGCCGAAATTCTTCAATCGTGGAAGCGGCAAGCTCCTCCAACCGGGTCGCCCGCGGCCTATGTCGCGGCGGGTTCGTTCGAGGATGCCGCCGAAGCGGAGCGTGTGGCGGCCCAGCTTTCCAGCTTCGGCAAGACCGAGATCCAGCGCTCGGAACTTGAAGGCAAGGACTGGTACTCGGTCAACCTCTTTGCCGACGGCCGTGGTAGCCTGGACGAGATGCTGCAGGCAGCGTGGTCGCATGGTGCGCCGGATGCGCTTGCTGTACGCAACTGAGCTCGGGGCTGCCTGGTTTTTTTCGTGCGCGATTGATCCGCCAGGGAAAAGCCTGATGGCTTCCGCCAACTTGCAAAAGCGCCGGCTCACTGGTCGAACCCTGATGAAATTTTTTCACCCTTTCACCGGGCTTATGGCGCTCGGCCTGCTGCTGCTCTCGCTTGCGCCGGCCTCAGCACAGCTTTTCGAGACCAAGGCCGCGCAGGCCTTCATGATCGATGCCGACACCGGAACCGTGCTGTTTTCCAAGGACGCCGACAGCTTGATCCCGCCGGCCTCGCTGGCCAAGCTGATGACGATGGAAGTGGTCTTCGACGCCATCAAATCAGGGCGCATGACGCTCGATGACACCTTCGTGGTGAGCGAGAACGCCTGGCGCAAAGGCGGCGCTCCTTCGGGGACATCGACCATGTTCGCCAAGCTCAAGTCGACGATCAGGCTGGAAGACCTGATCCAGGGCGTGACCGTGCAGGCGGCCAATGACGGCTGTATCGTCATCGCTGAAGGGATGGCCGGGTCCGAGGCAAACTTCGCGGCGCAGATGACCGAGCGTGCCCGCCAGATCGGCTTGCAGAAATCGACCTTCGTCAATTCCACCGGTCTGCCGGCCGATGGGCAGCAAACGAGCGTTCGCGAACTCGCGCTTCTGGCGCTGCATATCTGGCGCAACTACCCGGATCTCTACCGCTATTACGGCCAGAAGGATTTTACCTGGAACAAGATTTCCCAGAGGAACCGCAATCCGCTGCTGGCCATGGATGTAGGCGCCGACGGGCTCGCGGTCGGCGCGAGCGAGCAATCCGGGTTCGGCATCGTCGGCTCGGTCAGCCACAATGGCACAAGGGTGATCGCGGCGATGAGCGGCCTGGCAAACGACCGTGAGCGTGCCGAGGAAGCGCGAAAGCTGCTCGACTGGGGCGTTCGCTCCTTCGAGAAGACTGAAATATTCGCCAAGGACGAAGTGGTTGGCGAAGCCCAGGTCTTTGGCGGCGCCAAGTCCGGTGTCGCGTTAAAGGCAAAAGGACCGGTGCAGATCTTCCTGCCGATCACCAACCGCGACAAGCTCACCGCCAGGATCGTCTATGACGGACCGGTTGCAGCGCCGGTGGAGGAGGGGCAGCCGGTCGGTGCGCTGCGCGTCTGGATCGGCGATACGCTGAGCCAGGAGACGCCGCTGTTTGCCGCCGAGTCGATCGGTGTCGGCTCGCTGCCGCAGCGCGCGCTCGATGCCGCCAAGGAACTGGCCGTCGGCTGGCTGCGTTAGCACCGTCGCGGTGGACCTTTTTTCCCGCCGGGACTATACGGTCCCCGAAGTATGGACAAAGGCTTTGGCGCGCGGATTTTTCATCACTTTTGAAGGCGGCGAAGGAGCAGGCAAGTCGACGCAGATCGAGCGACTGGCAAAGAAGATGCGCGCCAAGAAATACGATGTGCTGGTGACACGTGAGCCGGGTGGCTCGCCGGGCGCGGAGGCCGTCAGGCATGTCCTGCTTTCAGGCGCAGCCGAGCCGTTCGGCCCCAAGATGGAAGCGTTGCTTTTCGCCGCTGCGCGATCCGACCATGTCGAACAGGTCATCCGGCCGGCGGTCGAGCGCGGCTCAGTCGTGCTTTGCGATCGTTTCATGGATTCCTCGCGCGTCTACCAGGGCGTCACCGGCGGCCTCGACCCGGCATTCATGGACGCGTTGGAGAAGGTCGCCATCAACGGCATGGTGCCGGACATGACACTGATCTTCGACATCGACCCTGCCGAGGGCTTGAGGCGCGCTACCGCCCGGCGGGGCAGCACTGACGGACCGGACCGCTTCGAGAAGGAAACATTGGCCATCCACCAACGCCGGCGTGAGGCGTTTCTCGCGATCGCCGCAGCTGAACCCGAACGCTGCGTCGTCGTCGATGCGTCAGCCGACCTAGATGCGGTGGAGGATGTCGTTACCGCCACCGTCTTTGCGGCTCTCGAGAGGATGATGCCGGCGCAAAGAAGGCAGGCGGCGCCGGCATGATTTTCGAACGCATCGCGCCCGAACAGCACGACACGCTGGACGGGGTGCCAGAGCCATCCGAGACGCCACGTCTTGTCGGTCACCTGCAAGCGGCCAACATGCTGGCCACCGCTTACCGCTCGGGAAAGCTGCCGCACGCACTGATCTTTGCCGGACCGGTTGGCATCGGCAAGGCGACGCTGGCCTTTCACCTGGCGCATCATCTGTTGAAGCACCCGGCCTTCGAGCAGGCGCCGGAAAGCCTTGCCGTTCCAGATCCGGCTTCGTCACTGTTTCGTCAGATCGCCACCGGGGCACATCCTTCGGTGCTGCATCTTACACGCCCCGCCAACGACAAGACCAAGAGCTTCAAGACAGTGGTCACGGTCGACGAAATCCGCAAGGTCAGCCGTTTTCTGTCGTTGACCTCGCACGACGGCAGCTACCGGGTGGTTATCGTCGATCCCGCCGACGACATGAACACCAATGCTGCCAATGCCTTGCTGAAGAATCTTGAAGAGCCACCCGCGCGCACCTTGTTCATCCTCATCGTCCATGCGCCGGGCAGTCTGCTGCCGACGATCCGGTCGCGCTGCCAGATGGTGCGGTTGGCGCCGCTCGATGCCGAGAGCTTGATGACGATTCTGGAGGGCATCGAGCCGCCGCCACCGGAGGATCCTGCGGCGCGCGCGGCGCTGGCGCAGCGGGCAGGGGGCAGCGCGCGCAATGCGATCCTGTTGACGCAGTATGGCGGGCTTGAAATCGCCGCCACCCTCGACGCTCTGGTGATGTCCAAAAAGATAGATGTCGCAGGCGCCTACCGTCTTGCCGAGGCGGTCGCCGGCCGCGACCAGGCGATCCCGTTCGAGATATTCAATCGCCGCGCGCTTGATCTGCTGTCGGCCTGCGCCAGCCAGGCCGCGCTCGCCGGCGATCTCGCGCGGGCCAAAACGCTGTCGGATACTTGGCACGAGGCTTTGAACGCTATATCTGAAACCGAGACCTACAACCTCGACAAAAAGCAGCACGCCCTGACCATGATCGACCGCCTGAATTCTGCAATGCGAATGTGACGGCCGCTGGCGTGGCTTTTGAGCCCTGAGTATTGATTCCCAATCAATCGCAGGAACTTCGAAGCCACCACATTGGCGTCGGATGGCAATTGCCGTTTCGATGCGATATCTCACCGCGACATCTTTCATTCAGACATTCATGACGGCTCATCCATGGCACGCGAAAAATACTACGTCACGACGCCGATTTTCTATCCGAACGGCAAGCCGCATATCGGCCATGCCTACAATGTCATCGCCAGCGACACGCTGGCCCGCTTCCAGCGGCTCGATGGCAAGGACGTCTTCTTCGTCTCGGGAACCGACGAGCACGGTTTGAAGATGCAGCAGACGGCGGACGCCGAAGGCCTGACGCCGAAAGCGCTTGCCGATCGCAACTCGGCGATCTTTCGCTCGATGCTCGAAGCGACCGGTTGCTCGAACGATGTTTTCATCCGCACCACCGAGGAGCGTCATTACAAGGCCTGCCAGGCGATCTGGACGCGCATGGCGGAGAATGGCGACATCTACCTCGACCGCTACAGCGGCTGGTATTCGGTGCGGCAGGAAGCCTATTTCGACGAGGCCGAAACCAAGGTCGGTGACGACGGCGTGCGCCGCGAACCGCTCGGCTCGCCTGTCGAATGGACCGAGGAAGAGAGCTATTTCTTCCGCCTTTCCGCCTATCAGGACAGACTGCTCGCGCTCTACGAGAACAGCCCCGAATTCGTCGGACCGGCGGAGCGGCGCAATGAAATCATCAGCTTTGTCAAATCCGGCCTGAAGGATCTGTCGATCTCGCGCACCACATTCAAATGGGGCGTGCCGGTGCCCGGCGATGAGAAGCATGTG
Source organism: Mesorhizobium sp. M1428 (assembly GCF_040317515.1). Lineage (NCBI taxonomy): Bacteria > Pseudomonadati > Pseudomonadota > Alphaproteobacteria > Hyphomicrobiales > Phyllobacteriaceae > Mesorhizobium > Mesorhizobium sp. M1428. The sequence goes on along the minus strand of NZ_JAMYKT010000005.1, from coordinate 53,319 downwards.
ATGTATGTCTGGGTCGATGCCCTAACCAACTACATCACCGCCGCCGGTTATCCGGATCCGGCTAATGAGAGATGGTCTTTCTGGCCAGCAAACGTCCACGTCATCGGCAAGGACATCATCCGCTTCCACGCGGTCTACTGGCCGGCATTCCTGATGTCGGCCGGCATCGAATTGCCGAAGCGCGTGTTCGCACATGGTTTTCTGTTCAACCGTGGCGAGAAAATGTCGAAGTCGGTCGGCAATGTCGTCGACCCGTTCGCGATGATCGAGCACTACGGCCTCGACCAGGTGCGCTATTTCTTCATGCGCGAAGTGCCGTTCGGCCAGGACGGCAGCTACAGTCACGATGCCATCGTCAACCGCACCAATGCCGACCTCGCCAACGATCTCGGCAATCTGGCGCAGCGCTCGCTGTCGATGATCGCCAAGAACTGCGGCGGCGTGGTGCCTAAGCGCGGCGAATTGAGCGATGCCGACAAAGCGATCCTCGATCAGGCAGATACCGCCCTTGTCACGGCGCGCAGGACGATGGCCGACCAGGGCATCCACCTTGCTCTGGCGGCGATCTTTGGCGTAGTAGCCGAAGCCAACCGCTATTTCGCCGGGCAGGAGCCATGGGCGCTGAAGAAGACCGATCCGGCGCGCATGGAAACGGTGTTGTGGACGACCGCTGAGGCGATCCGGCGCATCGCGATCCTTTGCCAGCCCGTGGTCCCGACTTCGGCGGCGAAGCTGCTCGACCTGCTGGCGGTGCCGCCAGACAGCCGCGACTTCGCGCATGTCGCCGAGGCTCACGCGCTGGTTTCAGGCACGGCTCTGCCGGCGCCGGAACCGGTATTTCCACGTTATGTCGAGCAAACGGATACAAGCGCCTGATGCTGGTCGACAGTCACTGCCATCTCGACTTTCCGGACTTCGCCGAGGAGCGGGCGGCCATTGTCGCCCGCGCCCTTACGGCCGGCATCGGCCGAATGGTGACGATCTCGACGAGGGTGAAGCGATTTAGCCAAGTGCTTGAGATTGCCGAAACTTTCGATGAGGTCTATTGCTCGGTTGGCACCCATCCGCACAATGCGGCCGAAGAGCTTGATGTCACTGTCGATGATCTGGTGCGGCTCTCTGCTCATCGCAAAGTCGTGGCGATCGGCGAGGCTGGGCTCGACTATTTCTACGATCATGCGCCGCGCGATGCACAGGCGCAGGGCTTTCGCACCCACATCACTGCGGCGCGCGAGACCGGTCTGCCGCTGGTCATCCATTCGCGCGACGCCGACGATGACATGGCTGATATACTCGAAGAAGAAACAGGGAAGGGCGCCTTCCCCTTCATCCTGCACTGTTTTTCGTCCGGACGCAGGCTGGCCGAGATCGGTGTGGCGCTTGGCGGCTACGTTTCGTTTTCCGGCATCCTGACCTTCAAAAACTCCGCCGAGCTGCGCGCCGTCGCCGCCGATACGCCGCGCGACCGTCTGCTGGTTGAAACCGATGCGCCATATCTGGCGCCGATACCGTTCCGCGGCAAGCGCAATGAGCCCGCCTATGTCGCGCATACAGCCAAGGTGCTGGCCGAGACGATTGGCGTCGGCGAGGCCGAAATCGCTGATATCACCACGGATAATTTCTTCCGGCTGTTCAGGAAAATGCCGCGCCCGAGCGCGCCGGGCGCCTGACGCATGAGCGACCGGTTACGCCTTACCGTCCTCGGCTGCGGCTCATCGCCGGGCACGCCACGCATCACCGGCGACTGGGGCAATTGCGATCCCGCGAATCCCCGGAACCGGCGCACGCGCACCGCAGCGCTCGTCGAGCGAATCGCGGCGAGTGGCGCCCGAACCACGGTCGTCATCGACACCGGCCCGGATTTCCGTGAGCAGATGCTGCTGGCATCGGTCAAGCGCATCGATGCGGTGGTCTATACACATCCGCATGCCGACCATATCCACGGCATAGACGATTTGCGCGGCTTTGTGCTCGAGCAGCGCCACCGGATCGACATCCATGCCGATCAGGCCACCATGCTGCGCCTACGCGAGGCGTTCCGCTACTGTTTCGAAACACCGAAAGGCAGTTCGTATCCGCCGATCGTCAACGCCCATATCATCGACCACCACAGGCCGGTGGTGATCGAAGGCGAGGGCGGCGCCCTCACCCTCGAACCGCTGCTGCAGCTCCATGGCGACATCACCTCGCTGGGTTTCCGCATCGGCGGGCTGGCTTATTGCCCTGACGTCAGCGACTTTCCGGAGGCGACCGCCAAGCGTTTGCGCGGGCTGGACATGCTGGTTATCGACGCGCTGCAATACACCGTCCATCCGAGCCATCTGTCGCTTGGCCAGGCGCTTGGCTGGATCGGAAGACTGGCGCCGAAGAACGCGGTGCTGACGCATATGCATGTGCCGCTCGACTACGCCACGGTAATGGCCGAGACGCCTGATAACGTCGAGCCTGCTTATGACGGCATGACGATCGAAATCCCTTATGAATCAGCGTGAAGGACCAAGGTTTTACGGCTGGGGTTCCCGGGTTGGATCTCGCGAGGTGCTATCTTCACGCCACATCTAATCGGCCACGTCAGTTCCATAATCTATCTTATGCGACTAATTCACGAAGCGAGCTAAAGCGAACCAAATCCGAAAGGAAATGGAGCCGTGAAACATGTCCTACTTCGTAGCGTCGTCGTGCCTCTTGCCACTCGCCTTGGTACTGCTCTGGGAGCGTACCTGTTGGCGAAAGGCATGGACGGCGATCTTGTTGACCAGCTGGTCAACGGGCTATTGGCTATCGGCCTTGTCATCCTCGACTTAGGCGCCAATCGCCTTGCCCCCTCCCCCACAAAGGAGGGGGTCTAGTTCATCGAAGCTCTGCTCGGCGGGGCTGCCTCTATTCTCGGCAGCATCCTCGGTGGTGGTGATCAAACCACTACCTCGAGCATCGACTATGAACAGATGGTCAACTCGGCCGAAAAGGCGGGTTTTAACCCCCTCACCGCTATTCGCAATGGCGGCTCGGCCGGCTTCACGCGCACCACTACTCCCGGCAATCCTCTGGCTGCCGGACTGTCGGCCGCTGGGTCGTTTCTCACAAACTTCGACCCGTTCGCCGATGCGGCGCGTGATCAAGCATCCCGTCTCGTGGATGCACAAATCCGCAATCTTGATGCGGAAACCGGCAGTCACCAACGGACGCTCGCAACGCCGTCCGGTCCTGTGGCGCGCCGGCCGGGAACGGGCGCTGTCTCGGCTCAGCCGCAAGACCTGTATTCGCCGTGGCGGGACAACAGCGTAAGCGGCGGCGGCAAAATCATTATGCTGCCGAATGCGCAACTGCCGGATGCCGATCAATTGATCGTGCCTTCGCTCGGTCATGTCGGCAACGACGCTGCCAGCGTCGCCAACGGCATTGAAAGCGGGGCGGCTGCGGCCCGCAAAACCGTGCGGCGTTATCTGCCGTCGGGCAATCCGTGGCTCCCTCCCCCGGCCTCTGGAAACCAGCCAGGGGGGCAAGCTTATGTGCTGCCTCCCATGGTCACGCCGTGGGGTAACTAATGCCCTGCGCCGCTTGCAATCGGCGGCGCAAGGCCGTCGCTCGGACGCTCCGAGCAATCTCAAAAAAATCAACGCGCGTCATGCGCTCTCTGAAAGGTCGGAAAAATGGCTACTCGCAAAAATCAATCGTCAGCTGAAATCGCTCCGGGATCGGGCGACATGCTCCGTATGAACCGGACGCTGACGACGCCTATCATGGTGAACCGGTCCAACCGCGTTCACACCGCACGCGGCATCACCTCCCTGCCGGCTGGCAAGATGGTCCCGATTGCGGCTGTGCCGCTGCTCCGCGAAGACGCGGTTAAATCGGGCCGCCTGCGCTTCACCTTCGAAATGATGGAAACAGCGGAAATCCTTATGAACGCTGTCTATGTCTCGGTGAAAGCCTACCTCGTCCCTTGGTCTGCGTTTACGCGCTTCGACTCTGTCGACGCCGTAAACCGCGCCTATGATGGGACGGAACAATATGCAGCCGGCCCGGTGCAGCCGTTCGTCCAGCGCGAGGTGTTCAACTCCGCTACTGCGGACGATATCAAAGTATACCTTGGCCTTCATGCCAAGACCGGCGATACCGTTACTACGGCGTATCATGAAGCTTACAATGAAATTTGGAACTTCCGCGCCAACAACCGTTCGCCAAACCTCGCTCTGCGGGCTTTGACTGACAAGTCTCTTGCTCCTGCCTTCTGGCGTCACGAACAATTCAAACATATTGTTCCGGACTTCGATCAAGCGTTGATCGATGGGCAGGTGCCGCTGAACATCGTTGCCGGCTCGCTCCGGGTTAGCGGTATCTCCCGCAAAACCGGCGCTCCTGCGGCCAAGGCGGCCGGCACTGGTCTTGAAACCGGTGCGACTGTCGGCGGCGCTGGCGTGGCTTCAACCTACGCCAAGTATCACGACTCGACCGACGTTGGCGCTCTCACTGTCAAGATGGATGCTACCGGCCTTATCCCGCAGATTTATGCGGAAATGGCCTCCAACGGCATTACCATCTCGCTGTCTAATATTGAGCTTGCGAAAAAGACCGCTGCCTTTGCGCAGCTGCGCACGCACTACAGCGAGTTGGACGACAATTACCTGATCAATATGCTTATGGACGGTCTGACCATTCCTGAGCAGGCCATGCGTCAGCCGATGCTGCTCGGTGAGCAGACAACGGTGTTCGGCATGTCCAAGCGCTATGCGACGGACTACGGCAATCTTGCCGAAAGCGTCGTCAACGGCGCGACCATGATCGACATGGCCATTCAGACGCCTCGCGTCCCTGTCGGCGGCATCATTATGATTGTCGCGGAAATCACGCCCGAACAGTTGTTTGAGCGTCAGGCCGACCCGATGTATCACTATCCGGTCGTGCCCGGTGCAAACGCGCACACTGGCGGGGCCTTCCCGCACTACCTGCGTGACACTCTCGACCCGGAAAAGGTCGAGGCGGTGCCAAACCGCTATATCGACACGGCCCACGCCACGCCGGCCGGAACCTTCGGTTACGCTCCGCTGAACTATCGGTGGAACGTTATGCAGCCGCGTATCGGCGGCAAGTTCTACAATCCCGACCCGGCCGCGCCGTTCGATGAGGATCGGCAACGCCTCTGGGCGGTCGAAACCGTCAATCCTACGCTCGGCGTGGACTTCTATCTGTGCACGAACATGAACACGAAAGTGTTCGTCGTCACCAATGCCGACCCGTTCGAATGCATGACGCAAGGCGATTTCCTCATTGAAGGAAACACCGTCTTCGGGCAGCCGCTCATCGAGGCAAACGACGACTACGCCAAGGTGTTGGCCAAGGCGGATCAGACCCGGCTTATCGGGGTATAATATTCTCCGGGCGGGGCCTTTACGGCTCCGCCTGGCTCGCCGGATCCGGCACAATTCTGGAATAGAATTCTCAAAAAGGAGAAAAACCAATGTCTGCTATCGTTCTTCGTATGGGTGATCTCAACCGGTGGTCCCCCGTTAAATCGGGCCAAGCCATCAATCTGGACGGGCGCAAAACGCGCACCGTCCGCCTCGATCTTCGCGCCTCGGACGCGGCCGACTGGATGGTCGAGTGGGTCAATAAGGACGGCGTGGTGACGACAGAGTTTCTCTGTCTCACGCCGGCCGGGAACTCCACGATTGAGCTTCTCGCCTCCGAGGAAATGCGGCTTGTTCCGCTCTTCCCGAAGGATGCCTCCATGCACTTTTCATCGTCTGAATTCGACTTCATCCACGTCGAGGGCGACCCGGAAAGCTTCACCAAAATCGCGCATCGTCGCGAACGCAATCCTGAAGTTGAATATATGAACTTCATGATGCAGCAGAACATCGATGCGCGTATGCGCGACATGGATGCTGAAATTGAACGCCGGATCGCCGGCATAACGAAAGGTCTGACAAATGGCGAGAACGCTAGCGGCGAAGCAGGTCTTCATAAGCGAACGCCTGCGCAACGTGAAAAACTACCATCGGCGGCAACGGGCGGGCAGTCCCCGGCCTCTGCTGACGGGCTTTCTGGGGGCGTCGAACAGTCCGACCCCGCGCGACCCGTTGGCGCTGCAGCGCCTGCTAGCGCTCCGGACAACGGGGCGAATGGCGGCGGAGCCGCGCCGGGGCAGTGACCATTACGGAGGCTGAACCCAAAGGCTCGGGCGTTCGCGCCCGGGCCGCTGCCGTCGCGATCTCGCAATACCTCAAACGTGGAAGGCAACCCCCCGTGACACTCAAAATCATTGCCCGGCAAGAAAGCTTGCTTCCGGCTCGTGACGCTTCGCCCGAACATGAAACTGTGCTTCAAGGTCTGCGCGATCGCGCCTTCATGATGTCCGAACGCTACGCCTCGCAGCAACTGCGGGCCTCAAGAGAAGGCTCTCGGCCTGAAATCCTCGCGTTCTATGACGCCTTCCAGCGCCAGCTACGGGCGCTCGGCGTCCCGATGTTCGCCTTCTGCTTCGTGCGCGACAGTGAGGCCCAGGACGCGGCGTATGCCTCGGGAAACAGCAAGGCTCAAGCCGGCGAAAGTCCGCACAACTTCGGTTGTGCGGTTGATATCGTCCACTCCCGCAAGGCGTGGTCGCTCACTAAGCGAGAATGGCAGGTTATCGGCCATATCGGCAAAGACGTCGCGGCCCGAAATCAGATGAAGATCGATTGGGGCGGCGATTGGGAATTCTGGGACCCAGCACACTGGGAAATCCGCCGCTGGCGGTCCGTGCTCTAGTAGAGTATATGTGTCGCGGAAGGCAGGGCTAAGCGCTGGAAGCGAGCCGCGCAAGATTGCGCTTGTCCTGACAGGTCGCGGGTAAACCTGTCCTAGGCCTTCCCCCTCTCTCTCTCAATAACTCCGACTGGATCAGCAATGATCCGGTCGGCTTCTCTGCGCCTGATACTTAAGGAGTTGAAAACAATGCTGTTTTCTTTAATCAAGCCTCTTGATTTGCGGCGTCGTGCGATTTATCGCGCGCGCCGCGCATGCACACACCTCTCGTCGTATAGTGCAATTACTGACACCTCTAACGATGGCCGCCACTATGTGTAGTTCTCCAAGGAACCTGCCAAGCGGAACAGTCGTTGGGTGTCGTAAATGTATGCAATGCATGTCCGTCCGGGCTCAAGACTGGGTAGGACGCTGCATTGCTGAAAGTCGGACTTCCGTTGCAAATCGCTTTGTAACCTTGACGTATGGCGGTGGCCTAACTGCCCGCTCGGAAGTACTGACTTATTCAGATGTGCAATTGTACTTGAAGCGTCTCCGTAAACACGGACACAAATTCAGATACTTTGCAGTAGGTGAGTACGGTTCCAAAAAGGGCCGTGCGCACTGGCATCTGATCTTATTCTATCAAGCCGAACCTCCTGAAATGTTATTGAATGAACGGCATGATCAGAAGGATTGGAAACATGGCTTTTCCCAGTGGGAAATAGCGTCCAATCAATCCATCCGCTATTGCGTGAAGTATCTCTATAAAGACATAGGCGCTGACGAAAGTAAGCAAGCCAAATTCGTCTTATCAAAAAACCCCGCTATCGGGGTTCCCTACTTCAAAAAGCTCGCAATGGATTATGCGCGACAGGGTATCTCTCCGAGAGACAATTTCTATTGGTTCCCTGACGTGCTGAACTCTAAAACCGGCAAGCCTGAACAGTTCTATCTGTCCAAAATTAGCGCTGCTGGTGGTGTGTTCTTGTCGAGCTTCATCGAAGCTTGGCATGAGGTCCACGGAAACAACCGGTGGCCTCACTCCGATCTGGTGGAATGGTGGATAGACCGGAAAACGGTCCTCAATGAACCACTCCAACTTAAGCCTATCCGCCGGGGTCCAAATAAACCGGCGTCCCCTCCTCCAGGCGGTTCTCCGCCACTTTTCAGCGAAAAGCATAACTGTTACTACAGTGATACCATAAGCGGCCGCTTATGGTATTATCTCAATCCACAAGGGGACTTGGTATGGCACTATCGCATCGGAAAAAACGGGACCGCCGTGCACAACGGCAAGGTAACGCCCCTCGGCGGGAAACTGCCCGCCGGTCCCTACCCCGACCGATCTCACGGCGCGTAGCGTTCGGAGCTCGGCGAAACCAAATGAAACTCGGCCTCGGGCCTGAATTCTTCCCTCCCAAGCCGCTTAACCCCCGGCCCATGCCGGATGCGGCTTCAACCGTGCGTAGCGCTCGCGTTGAGAGGTTGCGTGCGCAGCACGACAGCCGCGTGGCGGCTGGGTACTTAGCGCTGAACGAAAGTGGAAAGCGCAACGTCTCGCGGCTCAAAATCTCAACATTGGCCACGCGGCCTGATCACTCCGTAAGAAGAGCGAAACTCGTTGAGATAAAAAAACTTCCCACCCCTAAAATCTACGTGGGGGTACAGGGGGGCACGGCCCCCCTAGCAGCTGCCTCTAAGCCGGTCTCTGACCGTCACTCTGTGCGCGCAACTCTAGCAGTCTGCAAAGAGCGTCCACGCTCAAATAAATCAAAGGGTGGGACATCAAAAAATTACGTGCCGTGGTGCGGCGCGTGATGAGTACCGTCCTATCGGTACTCGTCCTCATCGCTGTCTTTGCAGTGCTGAGGGCTTTGTTAAAAAAATAATCGTCAATAGCTCTTTCGTAGCGTTGACATTCAAAAGCAAATCACTGCTTGGTTCGTTTCGGGGGTGACGAAAGTCGTTATCCCCGATATTCAAGTAAAAAGTTCGCAAAACCTTCGCTTCTTTCATGCATAATCTATCTTATGCGACTAAAGCCTATAGCATCCGTTGGCGGTGAGATCAGACCGGTCACTCTTGGACATTCGCAACAGCGGGCATGCTAGGGTTGCGAATCATGAAGACACTCCCGCTGCTCGCAACTCTTGCCCTCACCCTCGCGTGCGCGCTCACTGGCGCGCGAGCGCAGGACTTTGATCGTGCTCCAGGCGAGAATGACCTGGCTTTCGCGAAACGTGTGGTTGGGTTCGCGGATAACGCCGATCCGCACACCACAGCCGTGAGCTGGAACGGCCTCCAGACACTCTTTGTCGATTACCAGACCGCTGAGGACTATCCGGAACGCCCGCTCGTCGCGCTGCAACGGCTAGCTGACAACAGGTATCGGGCAATCCAGGTCACGCTCGGTGAACAAGAGGGCGACACACCGGACATAGCGCTGGGCCTCGCCAACGCCGACCACGACCCGGCAAAAGAACTGATCGTGATACTTTCCTGGGCTCAGATGCACTACGATGTCGAAGGGACGCTGTACGAAGTTCGCATCTTCGATGACCCCAAGCCAGGCCAGAAGGCGCTGACTCAATTGAAAGCGAGCCGGAAGTTCGACGCCACATGCGACTGCCATTGGCGCGACGGCACAACGAAGCACTTCCGCTTCAAGACGATCGCGGCGGTCAAGGCTGAACTGAAGCGCCTGGGCTATTAGCCGCCGGCGAGGGCTCGCTTCCCGGATGTTGCCCTCGCCGCCTCGCCTATGCTGACCCGCAATTGTCACCAGCGCCAGCACAGGCACGGGCTAGGTCGCTCGTCAGAACTCCATATCACCGAAATCCCCGCCATTATCGGAGCTGGAATCGCCTGCCTGATCGGCTTCGTCCGGCTGCGGCGTCGGCTGTTCAGCTGCCTTCGCTTCGCCGCCAAACATGCCGGCGATCGCGTTGCCGAGCAGCACGCCGCCCGCCACGCCCATCGCGGTCTGCGCGGCGCCGGCAAGAAAACCGCCGCCTGCCCGCTGTGGCGTGTCCTGTGGCCCTCCAGTTGCAACGGAAGCGGTGCGCCCTACCCGCGGAACCGAGCCTGAGCGCCTGCCGCCGCTGCGGCCGAAGAAGCCGCTGAGCGGTCCACCGCCGGCCGGCTGCTGCGCCTGCTCTTCCAGTTCTTCGATGCGTGCCTGAGCTGCGTTCAGGGCCTGCTCCTGCACCACGATCGTCTGGGCCATGTAATATGGCGCCCCAGGCTGCTGGGTGATCTGGTCCTGGATGAAGCGCTCTGCTTCGGCATCGCGCGGCGGCGCCTGGCGCTCGACGCTTGCCAATTTCTCGAAGAGCTGTCCGATCGCCTGTTGATCGTTTCTGTCCATAATGTCCAACTCCGGTCTTGGTCCAACGCCGGCTATTCGCGCTCGCCGGTGAAGTTCAACAGCAGTTGGAAGATGTTGATGAAGTTCAGATAGAGCGAGAATGCACCGAAGACAGCGAGCTTCTGCTGTGATTCCGCACCGAAGTTTTCCGCATACTGCTCCTTGATAGTCTGGGTATCCCAGGCGGTGAGGCCGATGAAGACGGCGATGCCGATCACCGAGATCGCGAACTGGAGCGCGGTCGAGCCCAGGAAGATATTGACGATGCTGGCGATCACCACGCCGATCAGGCCCATGATCAGGAACGACGAGAACTGCGTCAGGTCGCGTTTGGTCGTGTAGCCGTAAAGGCTGGTCGCGCCGAACATGGTGGCGGCGATGAAGAAGGTGCGTGCGATGCTGGTGCCGGTAAAGACCAGGAACACGGAAGCCAGCGACAGCCCCATGACCGCGCAGAATGCCCAGAACATCGCCTGGGCGCCGGCCGCCGACATCGTCTGCATCCGAAACGAGAACAAGAGCACAAAGGCCAGCGGGGCAAGCATCACCACCCATTTCAGCGGGGTGGAGAAGATCGGCACGTAAAGGGCGGGCGTGGAAGCCACCAAGAACGCGATCACGCCCGTGACGACGAGGCCAAGGCCCATATAGTTATAAACGCGCAGCATGTGCCGGCGCAGACCTTCGTCGTAGACGGCTCCGGCTCGGGCTCCGGCCCCGATATATCCGAGATTGTTCATGTGGTTCTCCTTCTTGAAGGTCGATCAGTAGAGCGTTTTGGCGAGCGCTTCGGCCGTGCGATCGAGACCGCCGACATCGCTGCGTCCGACGACCGCGTAGGCGACCTCGCCGATCTGGAAATAGGCCGAGGAAACTTCGCCCGAGGGAACGACAGTCGGTTTGACGACGTCGAATGTTCCGGGCCGGATGGCGAACAGCGAGACCAGCCCCATCTCTTTTGTCTCGACGGCCATCTCGACGCTCGGGCCGAATTGCGATGGATAGATCTGCACGTCACGGACCGTCCAGTCCGCTGGCAGCGATGGCATCACGATCGCAGTCGCGGCGCGGATTTCATCGGCGTTGTAGCCGGGTGCCGCGGTTTGGGACGACATCGCCTCACGCATGAGTGTCGTGCGGTGCGCCCGCACCGCCTCTTCTACATAGGCGGGCGGATGGGTCGAAGCGACGACTTCCGTCACCGATATCGGCCCGATGAGCCCGTTCGCAAGCCAGCCGGCGGCGACGAAGACAGCGACCGCCGCCGCTCTCTGCAAAGCACCAAGGACGCGGCCGCGCGCCAATGCCCGTTCCAGCCGCCGTGCAGCATCGGCCGTCGCGGGCCGCGCCATGCCTTTCGATCCGGCAAGCGCCACACGCAATTCGTCACGCATCCGCAGGTCGGCCATCACCCGCGCGGCCGCTTCCGGGCGAGCCGAAAGGAACGCCTCGACCTCGATGCGACGAGCCACGTCCAGCTGATCGTCGACATAAGCGTCGAGATCGGTGTCGGTCACGGGATCGCGCAGTTGGTTCATCACCGACCTCCGACGATCTTCAGATGGCCTTTTGCGCGTGCCGGTGCCACGTCCTCCATCTCGCGCAGGGCCGCACGCGCCCTGCCGATGCGCGACATCAGCGTGCCCAACGGCACGCCGCTGATCTCGGCCGCCTCGCTATAGCTAAGCCCCTCGATGGCGACGAGATACAACGCCGAACGCTGCTCCTCCGGCAATTCGAAAAAAGCGTCGCGCACCTGCGCCAGACGGACCGAATGTTCCTGCGGAGCCTGGACATTCGCCTCGGCCAGATGGCCGGCCTGTTCGATGCGCATTGCTTCGGATTTGCGGGATCGCAAGCCGTCGATGAACGCGTTGTGGACGATCGACAGCAGCCATACGCGAAGATTTCCGCCGGAGCGGAAGCTGCCGCGTCGCTCGTAGGCACGCACCAGCGCATCATGCACCAGATCCTCTGCATCGGCGCTGTCGCGTGTCAGCGAGCGTGCATAGCGGCGCAGTGAACCGAGCTGTCCCAGAATATCGAAGCGTGGCATCGGCCGTTTCATGTCCTGTTTACGGAGCAGGTCGGCATTTTAATCCCGCCCTCCCCGAATTTTCTTGCGGCTCGCCGCGCTCGCGTTCTGGGAGATACCGCGCCTGCCTTCGCCCGGCAGATAGTATCGGCCGCCCTCGAGGCAGACCGACGCCGAGTTGGCGCATATGAAACTGCTGGCAAAGTATGGCCGGTTTGCGTATCACTCCGCCGCCAACGGAACCTTATCGATGTTCGAAAATCTCCAGCCCGCGCCTGCCGACAAGATCCTGGCCTTGATCGGCCTCTATCGCGCCGACCCGCGTGCCGACAAGGTCGATCTCGGGGTCGGCGTCTATAGGGATCGCGACGGCAAAACGCCGGTGATGCGCGCGGTGCGCGAAGCCGAAAAGCGGCTGCTGCAAGGCCAGGATACCAAGATCTATCTCGGCCTTGCCGGCGATACCGCCTTCAACGCGGCGATGGCCAGGTTGGTGTTCGGCCCAGCAGCCGACATGACGCGCATTCGTGCGGCGCAGGCGCCAGGCGGCTCCGGCGCGCTGCGGCTGGTAGCAGAGCTGCTGAAAAGGACCCGCACCGACGCGATGGTCTGGCTGTCGGATCCGACCTGGCCGAACCACATGCCGGTGATGCGCGCCGCTGGCCTGCAGACACGCGAATACCCCTATTTCGACGCTGCTTCTGGTGCGGTTCGCTTCGACGACATGCTGAATGCATTGAGAGCCGCGAATCCTGGCGACGTCGTATTGTTGCATGGTTGTTGCCATAACCCGACAGGCGCCAATCTAGACATCCCGCAATGGGCTGCCATTGCCGATCTTGTCGTTGAGCGCGGCCTGCTGCCCTTTGTCGACATCGCCTATCAGGGCTTTGGCGAGGGGCTTGATGCGGATGCCGCCGGCTTGCGCCTTCTGGCGGCGAAAGTTCCGGAAATGGTCGTTGCCTCGAGCTGCTCGAAGAACTTTGCCGTCTATCGCGACCGCGTCGGTGCAGCGCTGATCATGGCGAAAGACGGCGCGCAGGCGGATTTGGCGATGGGCCAGATGCTGTCGGCGGCACGCGCCATGTATTCGATGCCGCCGGACCACGGCGCGGCCGCGGTGCGCATCGTGCTTGAAGACCCCGCATTGCGTTCCGACTGGGAGGCAGAGCTTGAAGAGATGCGGCTGCGCATGCTGCGGCTGCGCGTCCAGTTCGCCGAGGCGCTGCGCCGGCAGTCCAACTCCGATCGTTTCGATTTCGTCGCCAGCCATCGCGGTATGTTTTCCCGGCTCGGCCTGTCGGAAGCGCAAGTCGAGCGGTTGCGCGCCGAGCATGCCATCTACATGGTCGGCGACAGTCGCATCAACGTTGCCGGCCTGCCCGAGGACGGCATGGATGCGCTCGCCAAGGCGATCGTCTCAGTGCTCGACTGATGCTTTTTGGTTGACCATGATCTTTCCGAAAACCAGCTTCCACTTTTCGCTGACGCAGTCGGTCCGTTCGGGATCATGGTCTGGCCGCCCATCTGTGGACAAGGCGCCCTCGCCGGCTGAAGCCGTTGGCCGCACAGCCGTGTGCAGGATAGCGTTCGCCTGATGAAACCCTCAAAAGACATTTCCCGGCTGATCGAGATAATGGCCGCGCTACGAGCACCGGAAACCGGCTGCCCGTGGGATATCGAGCAGGACTTTTCGACAATCGCGCCATACACGATCGAGGAAGCCTACGAAGTGGCGGACGCCATTGCGCGCGGCGACCTGGACGATCTGCGGGATGAACTCGGCGATCTCCTGCTGCAAGTGGTCTACCACGCGCAAATGGCCGAGGAGGCCGGTGAATTTTCATTCGGCGATGTGGTCCAGGCCATCACCACAAAAATGATCCGCCGCCACCCCCATGTCTTTGGCGACGACAAGGCGCGCAGCGCCGGCATGGCCAAGGGCATGTGGGAAAAGATCAAGGCAGAGGAAAAGGCTGAGAAACGCAGTGCGCGGCTCACCCGTGGGCTCGACCCGGAAGACCATGGCAAAGGCTTTCTCGACAGCGTGCCGGTCGCCCTGCCCGCGCTTACCCGGGCGCTGAAGCTGCAGGAAAAGGCCGCCCGCGTCGGCTTCGACTGGAGCGAGGCGGCGCCGATCCTCGACAAGATCGAGGAGGAGATCGGCGAACTACGCGAGGCGTTGGCCAAAGGCGACACTGCGCCGATCAAGGACGAGTTCGGCGATATGCTGTTTGCGGTCGTCAATCTCGGCCGGCACCTCAAAATTGATTCCGAAGCGGCACTCGGCGGCACCAACGAAAAATTCCGGTCGCGCTTCCACTATGTCGAGCGGACGCTGCAAGCGTCGGGAAATAGCCTCGAAGAGGCGACGCTGGACGAGATGGAAGCGCTCTGGCAGCAGGCAAAGAGCGCGAAGTAAACGCCCCTACCCGTTGTTTTGACGGCGCAATCGGCTTTCAATCTCTTGCCGAGCGCTGTGCGTGGCCTTGAGCGCGATGGTCACGCTGCCATCCTCATTGTCATCACGCGAGACGATGTCGCCGTTGCGGTAAAGCCAGTCGACGACGGCGAGTTGGTCGGGCTTGAGCGTGACGGTGAACGTCTCCAGTTCGCCCGACATCATCGTCTCGATGATCGCCTTCAGCGCATCGATGCCCTCCCCGGTTACCGCCGATATGGCGATCGGCGGTGCCTTCTTGCCGTCGGCACCATCGGCAAGCAGCCGCGCCCGGTTGCCCTCGTCGAGCCGGTCGATCTTGTTCCATACTTCGATGACGCGCTTGTTATCGCCGGCATCGACGCCGAGATCGGCAAGGATGCGCTCGACATCTTCGGCCTGCGCGGCCGTATCGGGATCGGAGATGTCGCGCAGATGAATGATGAGGTCTGCCTCGACCACTTCCTCCAGCGTCGCCCTGAAGGCCGCGACCAGATGCGTTGGCAGGTCGGAAATGAAGCCGACCGTATCGGAAAGGATGATCGGCGTGCCGTGCGGCAGGCGCACGCGGCGCAGCGTCGGGTCGAGCGTGGCAAACAGCATGTCTTCCGCCAGCACCCCTGCTCCGGTCAGCCGGTTGAACAGCGTCGACTTGCCGGCATTGGTGTAGCCGACGATCGCCACCACCGGAAATGGCACCTTCTTGCGCTTGGCGCGGTGTAGGTCGCGGGTGCGGCGCACGGTTTCGAGCTCGTGCTTCAGCTTGGTGATCTTGTCCTGCAGCACACGCCGATCCGACTCGATCTGGGTCTCGCCAGGGCCGCCGAGAAAGCCGGCGCCGCCGCGCTGGCGCTCGAGGTGGGTCCAGCTCCGCACAAGGCGGCCCTTCTGGTAGTTGAGATGGGCAAGGTCGACCTGCAGCGTGCCTTCCTTGGTGCGGGCGCGCTCGCCGAAAATCTCCAGGATCAGCCCGGTGCGGTCGAGCACTTTGGCGTTCAACTCTTTTTCGAGGTTGCGCTGCTGTACCGGGGTCAGCGGATGATCGACAATGACCACTTCCGCGTGGCCCTCTTTGACGATCTCGGCGAACTCCGCGACCTTGCCGCTGCCGAGCAAGGTCGCCGGGCGTGGATCGTTGACGGTCACCACCGCCGTGTGGACCAGGTCAAGGTCGATGGCGCTGGCGAGGCCGACCGCCTCGTCGCGACGGGCCTCGGCAGAACGGGTTAGGCGCGGGCGATTGGTATCGTCGTCGCCACGCGGCTGCCGGGTAAGCACCGGCACGATGACCACCGCCCGGGTCGGACCGTTGGCCTCTGTCCCGGTCTGATGTACTGGTTTTCCGCGAACGCTGCGGTCCGCGTCTTTCTCACGTGTCAATCAGGCGCCCTGGCTTTCCTCACCATCGAACATCTGAACCGGCTGGCTCGGCATGATCGTGGAAATAGCGTGCTTGTAGACAAGCTGGGAATGGCCGTCGCGACGCAACAGAACGCAGAAATTGTCGAACGAAGTGACCACGCCGGTCAGCTTCACGCCGTTGATGAGAAAGATGGTGAGTGGGTTTTTGCTCTTGCGAACTGAATTCAGGAACAGGTCCTGAAGATTTTGCGATCGTTCCGCCATTGTTCTTGTCTTTCGCCGATCCCCTTCGGTTTGCAGGCCAATGCGCCAAATTAGCCGGCACATGTCAAGCACGCAAACACCATCTTGCCGTCAGTTACGACAAGCAGAACGAGATATATTGATGTTCATTCCATCTGTGCGGTTATCAGGCTGGACTTTTTTCCGCAACGTCAAAAAAGGCCTGCCGTAATGAAACTGTTATCGAGCCCGGGTGGCCGTTGGCGACGGCAGCGCCATCAATCGCTACCACCGGCATGGCAATCGTGGTCGCGGAGCTGATGAAAACCTCGCGTGCGGCCTTGGCCTCGGCAACCGAAAAGCCGCGCTCCTCGATCTTCAGGCCCAGCTTGGCGGCGACATCGAACAGCGTCGTGCGGGTGATGCCGCGCAGGATGCCGTGCTCGGCGGGGCGCGTCACCAGCACGCCGTCCCTGGTGATGATCCAGGCGTTCGACGATCCACCTTCCTTGACGGTGCCGTCGACATCGACGAACCAGGCCTCCTGAGCGCCGGCTTCCTTGGCTTTCTGTTTGGCCAGCACGTTCGGCAACAGGCCGACCGACTTGATATCCACCCGATCCCACCGGTTCTCCGGCACCGTGATGACCCGGATCCCGCTCTCGGCCCGCTTCGCGGCGGCTGCAGGATCGGCTTTTTTGGCGGTCACCACCAGCGACGGCTTCGTGCCCGCCGGCGGGAAGAAAAACTCGCGGCTGGCGACACCGCGCGTCACCTGGACATAGACCAGGCCGTCGACGACATGGTTGCGGCGCACCACCTCGCGCACGACGAGCGGCAGCACGCCGCGCGTGATCGGCCAATCGATCGAGAGTTCGGTAAGCGAGCGGTTCAATCGGGCGAGATGGCGCGGCATGTCGACGATGAAGCCTCGTGCCACCTCGCAGACCTCGTAGACGCCGTCGGCGAATTGATAGCCACGGTCCTCAATATGCACGGAAGCTTCGGCGTGAGCGACATAGCGCCCGTTCACATAGGCAATGCGCGGCATGGCTAATCCCTGGAAGAAGTCCCAGCTTTCTTATGTGATTCCAACACGGCCGTAACCGATAATTGCGTGGGCCACGACTGGTTTGGCGTCAGACGCCCAGCGACTTCAGCTTGCGGTGCAATGCAGAGCGTTCCATGCCGATAAACTCTGCCGTCTTCGAGATGTTGCCGCCAAAACGGTTGATCTGGGCGATCAGATAATCCTTTTCGAATTGTTCGCGTGCTTCACGCAGCGGCAGCGCCATTATGTGCTGATCGGACTTGTTTGGAGTGCGCGGCATCACGTCGCCGATCTCGGCAGGCAAGAGGTCAGCGGTGATCGGCGCATCGACATTGTCGCCGCGCGCCAGGATCATCAGACGCTCGACATTGTTTCGCAACTGCCGAACGTTGCCCGGCCAGTTGTGCGCCTGTAGCACCGCCAGCGCGTCGTCGCCGATGCGGCGCGGCTTGATGCCGGCCTGGCGAGCGATCTGCTTCATGAAATTGTCGACCAGATAAGGAATGTCTTCGCGACGCTCGGCCAGTCCCGGCACCATGACCGGAACCACGGCCAGGCGGTGATAAAGGTCCTCGCGGAAACGGCCGTCGGCGATCATGGCTTCCAGGTTCTGCGAGGTCGACGAGATGATGCGCACGTCGACCTTGACCCGCTTGGTGCCCCCTACCCGCTCGAACTGCTGTTCGACTAGCACGCGCAGGATCTTGTTCTGCGTCTCGCGCGGCATGTCGGCCACTTCATCGATGTAGAGAATGCCGCGATGGGCCTCCTCCAGCGCACCGACCTTGCGTTCGACGCCGTTCGATTCGGTGCCGAACAGCTCGATCTCCATACGCTCGGGCGTGATGTTGGCGGCGCTCAGCGTTACAAACGGTGCACTCTTGCGCGCCGAGAGCGCGTGGATGGCGCGCGCCGCCAGTTCCTTGCCCGAGCCGGAAGGGCCAATGATCATGACGCGGCTGTTGGTCGGCGCGACGCGCTCGATGGTCTGGCGCAATTGGCTCATTGCCGATGACATGCCGATGAGGTCGAAAGTCTCGCCGCTGCGCAGCTTGAGGTCCGAAACCTCGCGTCTCAATTTGGAGGTTTCGAGCGCCCGTTCGGCAATGAGGATCAGCCTGTCGGCCTTGAATGGCTTTTCGATGAAATCATAGGCGCCGCGGCGGATGGCCGAGACTGCCGTTTCGATATTGCCGTGGCCCGAGATCATCACCACCGGCAGGTTCGGGTGCATCGTCTTGATCTCGTCCAGCAAAGCCAGGCCATCGAGCCGCGAGCCCTGCAGCCAGATGTCGAGGAAGATCAGTCTGGGTGCCCGGTCGGCGACCGCCGCCAGCGCGCTGTCGGCATCAAACGCCGTGCGTGTTTCGTGACCTTCGTCGCTCAGGATACCGGCGACGAGTTCGCGGATGTCTTCCTCGTCATCGACGATAAGAATATCAGAAGCCATTACCGACCTTTTCAGTTTCTTTTTCGTGTTCCGTCTTGCCCTCGCCGCGTATCGGAACGGTGGCGGCAACCGGCAGGATGATGCTGATCATTGCACCCCGCCCATCGTGGAAGTCCGCTGGTGCATCGTGCAATTCGAGTCGCCCGCCATGGTCCTCCACGATCTTCTTGACGATAGCGAGGCCAAGCCCGGTGCCTTTCTCGCGTGTCGTCATGTAAGGCTCGAGCAAGCGCTGCCGGTTCTCGCGCGGCAAGCCCCTGCCGTTGTCGATGACGTCGATTCGAATCGCGCCATTCTGACGCCCGGCTTGAATCCGGATTATGCCGTGCGGACGATCCTCTGCATCAAGTCCGTCGATCGCTTCGGCAGCATTCTTGATGACGTTGCCGAAAGCTTGCGCCATCAGCCGGCTGTCGAACGTGCCTTTGAGCGGCTCGCTGCCGAAGACGCGCTCGAAGGTGATGTCAGCCCGGCTCACTTCGACCAGGAACGAGGCTTCGCGCAACGAATCGCGCAGGTCGATGGCCTTCATTTCCGGTTTCGGCATGCGGGCGAACGCCGAGAACTCGTCGACCATGCGTCCGATGTCCTCCACTTGCCGGATGATGGTGTCGGTGCATTGATCGAAAACCTCACGGTCCTCGGTGATGACCTTGCCGTAACGGCGCTTGATGCGCTCGGCCGAAAGCTGGATAGGCGTCAGCGGGTTCTTGATCTCGTGGGCAATGCGCCGCGCCACGTCGGCCCATGCGGAGGAACGCTGTGCCTGGACCAGATCGGTAATGTCGTCGACCGTCACGACGTAGGATTTATCCTCCGAACCGTCGTCGCCGGCTTCGATGGTGATCTGCACGTTGAAGGTCCGTTCAGTGCCCGCACGATAGAAGGTGACCTGTTCGCGATAGACCGGCTTGCCCGACTTGCGGCCGATCTCAAAGACGCGCCCGACATGCGGCAGCACGGCGGAAAGGTTCTGCCCAAGCGCTGCCGTGGCGGATATGGCCAGCATCGTTTCGGCCG
Organism: Mesorhizobium sp. M1428; assembly: GCF_040317515.1. Taxonomy (NCBI): domain Bacteria; kingdom Pseudomonadati; phylum Pseudomonadota; class Alphaproteobacteria; order Hyphomicrobiales; family Phyllobacteriaceae; genus Mesorhizobium; species Mesorhizobium sp. M1428. The sequence goes on along the minus strand of NZ_JAMYKT010000005.1, from coordinate 33,643 downwards.
AACGGTTGACAATAGTGACGATGCCATATGGATCGACGCCGATGACCCCGGCGGTGACGCCGGCAAGCACCGCCTCCGAAAAGCGCCGCCGTTCATCGATCAGATCCTTGGCCGACAGGATCTCGTTGCGCTGCGATTTCAACTCCATCAGCATCTTGTTGAATGTGTCGCCGAGCGAGGCGACATCGCCATCGGAGGGGCGGACAGGCACGGCTACGTCGAGATTGCCGGTAGCGACCTCATCGGCCGCGCCGATGAGCTGACGAATCGGCCGCACCAGGCGGTCGGCCACCGCAATGCCAGTCCAGATGGCGGACAGGATGATGATCAGCGTCAGCGACAGATAGGGAAGCGCGAAAGCCACTTGCGAGGTGCGGCGATTGTCTTCGAGACCGCGATATTCGGCGGTGTTGGATTTGACGATCTGCCGTGCCTTGATCACCTCGGGATCGACGAGGCGGATGGTGTAGAGATAGAGCCCGTCGATCTCGCGCAGCTTGACGATGGCACCCATGATATTGCGGGTGCGCGGCTCTATCAGCACCGGCTTGCCGTCGGCAGCGGTTGCCACGGCGCCCTCAGGCGGCTCCGGCATAGCAAAGTCCGCGTCGGTCTTGGCGCTCATGACGAAGGAACCATCGGGCTTGATGAGTGCTGCGTGCGCCAGCGAGCGTCCCACCGCCTCCTTGTTCATGAGGTCAAGGAAACCTGTGCGATCGAGGCCGTAGAGCGTGCGCGAAGCGTCGAGGTCGTAAGCCATCGACAACGTCGTGCCCTGAAGATTTCGTGCGTTTTCCTGCACATAGGCGTCGGCAATCGACAACGACGAATTGACGATCGTCTTGGTGCGGATCTCGAACCAGCGGTCGAGGCCGATGTCGAGCGTGATCGACGCGATGATCGCAACCATGATCGCGGGGATGGCGGCGACCAGCGCAAACATCGCCACGATGCGCACATGTAGGCGCGACGCAGCCTTGCCGTGCCGTCGTGCCATCAGGATACGATGCACCTCGCGGCCGACCAGCAAGATCAGAAACAGCACGAACGCCGCATTAAGCGCAATCAGCGCCAGCGTCGTCCTTGCGTCGGGCGTGATCGGCGTCGCGCCAACCAGAATGGCGAAGGAGATCGCCGCCGTCACCAGCGCACCGGCAACGGCGATCACACCGGGCAGCGCAAGCAGCCGGCGACCGTCTCGCGCGCCGGTGTTGCTGAAAAGCGGTTTGCTCAGTGTCGGTGCGTGCAGGGCCATGTCGCCGTCTAGAGCCAGTGATTGCGTCGGATGTATGCAACGCATTGTGGCGATTATGCAACAAGTGTGGCCGAGACGGAAATCTTTCGGCGATCGATCCCCTGGAAAGCGCTCGTAAGGGGTTCGGCTAGATCTGCCTGGAGGACTTGTAGACGTTGACGCCGAGTTCGCGAATCTTCTTGCGCAGCGTGTTGCGGTTGAGCCCCAGCAGTTCGGCAGCCTTGATCTGGTTACCGCGCGTTGCGGTCATCGAGGCGAGGACCAGCGGATATTCGACCTCGGAGAGGATTCGCTGATAGAGGCCGGCCGGTGGCAAATCGCCGGCAAACGAGGCAAAATAGCGTTGCAGGAAATGCTCCACCGCCTGGCCGATGGAAAGGTCATCGGGAATGAGGTTGCCACCACCTGGAACGACAGGCCTTTCGCCGGTCTTCAACTCCGCCTCGATGATCTCGGCGGAAATCTCGTCCTGCGAATACAGCGCAGCCAGCCTGCGGATGAGGTTTTCGAGTTCGCGCACGTTACCCGGCCATGGATAGCGCTTCATCAGCTCGATGCCGCCGGTCGAGATGCGCTTGGTCTGCAGGCCTTCACTGGCGCCGAGCTTGAAGAAGTGCCGGACGAGGTCCGGAATGTCCTCCGATCGCTCGCGCAGCGCCGGCAGCCTGAGCGGCACAACGTTCAAGCGGTAGAACAGATCCTCCCGGAAAAGCCCCTGATTGATCAGCGTGCGTAGGTCCTTGTTGGTGGCAGCGACGATGCGCACGTCGGTCTTGATCGGCGTGCGGCCGCCGACCGTAGTGTATTCGCCCTGCTGCAACACACGCAGCAGCCGCGTCTGCGCTTCCATCGGCATGTCGCCGATCTCGTCGAGGAAGAGCGTGCCGCCTTCGGCTTGCTCGAAACGGCCGGTCGAGCGGTTCTGCGCGCCGGTAAAGGCGCCCTTCTCGTGCCCGAACAACTCCGATTCGATCAGGTCGCGCGGGATCGCTGCCATGTTGATGGCGACGAAGGGACCGCCCCGGCGGCGGCCGTACTCATGCAGCGCGCGCGCCACCAGTTCCTTTCCGGTACCCGACTCTCCGCTGATCATGACCGTCAGGTCGGTCTGCATCATGCGCGCCAGCATGCGGTAGATGTCCTGCATGGCCGCCGAGCGGCCGACCAGCGGCATCGTTTCCGGCGGCTCGTCGGCCCGCGTATCGATCTTGGGCCGCCGCGGCTCGGAAAGCGCGCGGTTGACGATGTTGAGCAGCTCGGTCAGGTCGAACGGTTTCGGCAGATATTCATAGGCTCCGGTTTCGGAGGCCCGGATTGCTGTCATGAACGTGTTCTGCGCACTCATGACGATGACCGGCAGTTCCGGTCGCGCCTTCTTGATGCGCGGCAGCATGTCGAAGGCGTTCTCGTCAGGCATGACAACGTCGGTGATAACCAGATCACCCTCGCCCGCCGCAACCCAGCGCCACAGCGTCGAAGCGTTGGAGGTGACACGCACGTCGTGGCCAACGCGCGAAAGCGCCTGGTTGAGGACGGTGCGGATGGCCGCATCGTCGTCGGCGACGAGAATATTGCCGCGAACGGTCATTTGCGGTCTCCTTCACCGTCGTCGTCGGTGCCAAACTGGGTTTCTTTCCACGCCGGCATCAGGATGCGGAAGGTGGTGCCGCGCGGGGTCGATTCGCATTCAATGATGCCGCCATGCTCGCCGACGATCTTTGCGACCAGCGCCAGACCGAGACCGGAGCCGTTCGGCTTGGTGGTGATGAAAGGATCGAACAGGATCGGCAGGATATCCTCGGAGACACCCGAACCGTTGTCGCGTACGCAGAATTCCAATGGCAGCGACACGCGGTCCTGAGTCCCGGGTACGGAAACGCGAATGCCCGGGCGGAAGGCTGTCGACAGCATGATCTCGCCCTGCGGATCACTGCCGATCGCCTCGGCGGCATTTTTTACCAGATTGAGGAACACCTGGATGAGCTGGTCGCGATTGGCAAAAACCGGAGGCAATGATGGATCATAGTCCTCCAATATCTTGATCCGCTTGGCAAAACCGTTCTTGGCGATTGCCTTGACATGGTCGAGCACGACATGGATGTTGACGGGATAACGGTCGATCGGCCGCTCGTCCGAAAATACCTCCATGCGGTCGACCAGCGAGACAATGCGGTCGGTCTCGTCGGTGATCAGCCTGGTCAGGGCGCGATCCTCGTCGGACGCCGACAGTTCAAGCAGCTGCGCGGCACCCCGAATGCCGGACAGCGGGTTCTTGATCTCATGGGCAAGCATCGCGGCAAGGCCGGTAACCGAGCGTGCCGCGCCGCGATGCGTCATCTGCCGGTCGATCTTGTCGGCCATTGAGCGTTCCTGGAACATCACCACGACCGAGCCTGGAAATTCAGTCACCGGTGCGACGTAGAGGTCGACTACCTTCTCGATGCCGAGACGTGGCGACGACACGTCCACCCGGTATTCGTTGACCGGCGCCCGGCGCTCGCGCACCTGGTCGACAAGCGTCAGCAGCGGACTGCCGAAAGGAATGAGCTTGTGCAGCGTGTTGCGGGCGAGCATCGTGGCGCTCGAGCGGAAAAAATCCTCGGCATCGGCATTGGCGAAGGTGATGAAGCCTTGTGGATCGACCATGATCACCGGCCGACGAATGGTGTTGAGCACAATATGCGCGGCGTCCGCCATATCCGTGCTCTGTGTGACGGTAGCGTTCATGCCGCACTCCGCAGGTTCGCCGCTTCGGGAGCGCTTGAGAACATCTCGCGCAGCAGGGCAATGACATGCTCCGGCTCGAAAGACGTGAGTATGGCCTTGCGCCGGTCGTCGCCTGTGGCGTCGTGGCGGTCGAGATACCAGCCGAGATGCTTGCGCGCCTGGCGCAATCCGCTTTCCACGCCATAGAGCGTCAGCATATCTTCGTAATGGGCAATCACGTAGTCGGTCAGCGCTTGCGGGCTGTCCGGCATGCCGGCTACCGGCTCGGCCAGCGCGGCCGCTACAATGCTGCCGGCAATCCACGGCGCGCCATAGTGCGCACGGCCGATCATCACCGCGTCGGCGCCGGACTGATCGAGGATCGACGCAGCCTCTGCCGGCGAGCCGACATCACCATTGGCAACCACCGGGATCGAGACGGCCTGCTTGACGCGTGCGATGGCACGCCAGTCGGCTTTGCCCTGATAGAACTGGCAACGCGTGCGGCCGTGCACCGTAACCATCTTCACCCCGGCCTGCTCGGCGCGTCGCGCCAGCATCGGCGCGTTGAGCGCACCTTCGTCCCAACCGAGCCGCATTTTGACCGTGACCGGCACGCCGACCGCGCCGATCACCGCTTCGATCAGCGACAGCGCGTGGTCGAGGTCTCGCATCAGTGCCGAACCGGCATAGCCGCCCGTCACCTTCTTGGCCGGACAGCCCATGTTGATGTCGATGATGTCGGCACCCTCGCCGGCCGCGATTCGCGCGCCCTCGGCCATGTGCGCCGCCTCGCGGCCGGCAAGCTGGACCATGTGGACAGGCAGCCCGGAATGACGGATGCGCAGGCCCGAGCCAGCCCTGCCCTTTGCGAGCTCACCGCTCGCCACCATTTCCGATACAACCAGCCCGGCGCCATGGGCATGGGCGCGCTGCCGGAACGGTTCGTCGGTAATGCCCGACATCGGCGCGAGAAACACGCGGTTGCGGATTCTCACGCCACCCACGTCCAGCGGCGAAGCCAATTTGGTCACATCAGGCATGCACAAAAACCAAGCACCTTCGGTTGCTGCACATTCTCTAGCCAGAACGACGGCAATGTGCAACGCGCAATGTCGTGACATTAAGGCGCATTTGGGAAAAATAAGGATCGCCGGACCGCATCAATCCTGGGTCTTCGGAAAGCGATACCACTTTTCGGGATCATGCGCTAAGCGTCTCGGCATGAGAGATGTGAGCGAAAAGCAAGCTGCGGACGACAAGGTCGCCGTGGTCATTGTTGCCGCCGGCCGCGGCGCGCGCGCCGGACAGGCCAATGGGCCGAAGCAGTATCAGCAGATTGGCGGCGGCGCCGTCATTGCACGCACACTCGACGCCTTTCTGACGCACCCGAAGATTGGACCTGTCGTTGTTGCTATCCATGCCGATGACGGCGCGCTTTTCCACCGCGCCGCCGGCGCGAACGCCGACCATGTCCTCGCTGTGACCGGCGGTACGTCACGGCAGGAGTCCGTCCGCCTTGGACTGCTGGCGTTGAGAAGCCATGCGCCGGGCCGGGTCCTGATCCATGATGCGGCTCGGCCGTTTGTCGACGCGGAACTGATAGACCGCACGATCGCCGCCATTGGCGAGCGCCAGGGAGCACTGCCTGCCTTGCCCGTTGCCGATACGCTCAAGCGCGAAACGGCCGAAGGCATGATCGGCGAAACCGTGTCCAGGGCCGGGCTTCATGCTGCACAGACACCGCAGGGCTTTCCGTTCTGGCCGATCCTGGCTGCGCACGAAAAGGCTCATCACCTGGGCAAAGCGGATTTCACCGACGATGCGGCAATCGCCGAATGGGCGCATATTCCGGTGAAGATCGTTCCCGGCTCGCCGGACAATGTCAAACTGACCTGGGCACGGGATATTGCAATGGCGGATCAGCGGCTTTCCAGCGCCTCACGTTTTCCCGACATCCGAACCGGCAATGGCTATGACGTCCATGCGTTCGAGCCCGGCGACCATGTCACCCTGTGCGGCGTCGCCATTCCGCACGACAGGAAGTTATCCGGCCATTCGGATGCCGATGTCGGCCTGCATGCGTTAACCGACGCCCTGCTCGCCACCTGCGGCGCAGGTGACATCGGTACGCATTTCCCGCCCTCCGACCCGCAGTGGAAAGGGGCCGCTTCACGCATCTTCGTCGAACACGCGGCCAAGCTGGTGCGCGCGCGCGGCGGGCGCATCGCCAACGCCGATATCACGCTTATCTGCGAGGTGCCGCGCGTCGGCCCGCATCGCGAGGCCATGACCGCAGCGCTTTCGGCAATGCTGCGAATTTCGCGCGATCGCATCTCGATCAAGGCGACAACCAATGAGAAGCTCGGCTTCGTCGGCCGTGAGGAAGGCATAGCGGCCATCGCGACCGCCAGCGTTGTATTTCCAGGGGATGTCCCTGAATGAGCAATAGCGATCTCGCAGATGCCCTGCTTCAGGCCTGCCAGCAGCGCGGCATCATGCTGGTGACGGCCGAGAGCTGCACCGGCGGCATGATCATCGCCGCGCTGACCGACATCGCTGGCTCTTCCGCGGTGGTCGATCGCGGCTTCATCACCTATTCCAACCAGGCCAAGACCGAGATGCTCGGCGTCTCGGCCGCTACGCTCGAGGCGCATGGCGCGGTCTCGCGCGAGACTGTGGTGGAGATGGCGGCCGGAGCCTTGGCCCATTCGCCGGCCGGGCTCGCCCTGGCGGTGACCGGCATCGCCGGACCGGACGGCGGCTCTGCGGAAAAACCTGTCGGCCTGGTCTGGTTCGGCGTTGCCGTGGCTGGGCGGCCGGTAGTCAGCGAATGCGAGCTGTTCGCCGACAAGGGCCGTGATTTCATCCGCCGGGAGACGGTCCGGCATGCCCTTGAGCTGGGTCTGCGCGCGCTCGCTGCGGATCAGGCTGCCGATGGCGCGTCGTAGATGATTTCGGCCCGTTTCTCGAACGCCTCGGAGAACATGCGGAAGGCGCGGTCGAACATGGTTCCCATCAGCGCACCCAAAATGCGGCTCTTGAACTCGTAGTCGATAAAGAAGCAGACGTTGCAACCGCCGCCCTCCGCCGGGTCGAAGCGCCAGACATTGCTTAGATATTTGAATGGGCCGTCGATGTATTTGACGTCGATGGCATTCTCGTCAGGCTTCAGCAGCACCTGCGTGGTGAAAGTCTCGCGGATCGCCTTGTAGCCGATGCTCATGTCGGCGATGAGCAAGGTGCGTCCGTCGCGTTCCTTGCGTGAGCGAACCGTCAGTGCCTCGCAAAGCGGCAGGAATTGCGGATAGGATTCGACATCGGCGACCAGAGCAAACATCTGCTCCGGCGTATGCGCAACGCGGCGATGGGCTTCGAATTGTGGCATGAAACCAGAACGTTAGGCGGTCTTTTTGAGAAGCGCCTCGCGCGCCGCCCGCAACCTGGCGAAATCGTCGCCGGCGTGGTGCGACGAGCGCGTCAGCGGGCTCGACGCCACCAGCAGGAAGCCCTTGGTCCTGCCGATCGTCTCGAAGGACTTGAATTCCTCAGGCGTGACGAACCGGATCACCGGATGATGCTTCTTCGAGGGCTGCAGATATTGGCCGATAGTCACGAAGTCGACATTGGCCGAACGCAGATCGTCCATCAGTTGCAGGATTTCGTTCCGCTCCTCGCCAAGGCCAACCATGATGCCGGACTTGGTGAAGATCGAGGGGTCAAGCTCCTTGACCCGCTGCAAGAGCCTGATGGAATGGAAATAGCGCGCGCCCGGCCGAACCGTCAGATAGTTCGACGGCACGGTCTCCAGATTGTGGTTGAAAACGTCGGGCTTGGCCGCCACCACAATCTCCAGCGCGCCTTCCTTGCGCAGGAAGTCGGGCGTCAGGATTTCGATCGTCGTCAGAGGCGTTGCCGCCCTGATCGCACGGATGACCTCGGCAAAGTGCTGAGCTCCGCCATCGGCGAGATCGTCGCGATCGACTGAGGTGATGACGACATGGCTTAGGCCCATTTGCTTGACGGCGTGTGCGACACGCGCCGGCTCACCGGGATCGAGTGCGGTCGGGATGCCGGTGGCGACATTGCAAAAGGCGCAGGCCCGCGTGCAGATCTCGCCCATGATCATGAAGGTGGCGTGCTTCTTCTCCCAGCACTCGCCGATATTGGGGCAGCCCGCCTCTTCGCAAACCGTCACCAGTTTGTGAGACTTCACGATTTCGCGCGTCTCGGCATAGCCTTTCGACATCGGCGCCTTGACGCGGATCCAGTCAGGCTTGCGCAGTACGTCCTGATCCGGCTTGTGCGCCTTTTCGGGATGCCGCAGGCGCGGCGCATTGGCAATCGTGTCGAGGACGGTGACCATGTGAAACCCGGCTCATTGGCAAGCGCTTGTCCGGCGCTCGCTCTATTCACGTCATCTAGGACTTTTCGGCGAAAAGAAAAAGGCCGTGATCGCGCATGGCGCGCTGGCCTTTTTCGCATAGCAAGTGCCGACACAGGTCAGCGGCGCACCAGTCGTCCCACCGCAATCAGAATGCAGGCGCCGATGAAGCCGGTGATCAGATAGGCGATCCAGCCGACGCCGAAGATGCCGATGTTCAGGGCCTGCAAGATGGCGTTCAACACGATTGCGCCGACAATGCCGAGAATGATGTTCATGAGGATGCCGGTATTGCTCTTCATGACCATCTCGGCGAGCCACCCCGCCAGTCCGCCGATGATGATGGCTGCTACCCAGCCCACGCCGTTCATTTCCATATGCCCTCTCCTTGTATGATGGATGATGCGTGCGAAACGAATTGCTCTGCCGTCGAGTTCCTTTGTGTCTTCCGCGTGAGACTCGCCCAATTAATTTATCATGCATTCAGTGCGCGACCATAGGCGTCGAGTACACTCTCCTTCATCATCTCCGACAGCGTCGGGTGCGGGAAGATCGTGTGCATCAGCTCTTCCTCGGTGGTCTCCAGGTTCATCGCCACGACGAAGCCCTGGATCAGTTCTGTTACCTCTGCGCCGACCATGTGGGCACCCAGCAACTGGCCGGTCTTCTTGTCGAAAATGGTCTTGACGAAGCCTTGGTCCTCGCCGAGCGCAATCGCCTTGCCGTTTGCGGCGAACTGGAAGCGGCCGACACGGATGTCCTTGCCGTCTTCTTTCGCTTTGGCTTCCGTCAGTCCGACCGAGGCGACTTGCGGATTGCAATAGGTGCAGCCCGGGATCTTCAGCTTGTCGGTGGCATGCACGCCGGGGAAATTGGCGATCTTTTCCACGCACACCACGCCTTCGTGCTCGGCCTTGTGGGCGAGCATCGGCGGTCCGGCGACGTCACCGATGGCATAGATGCCGGGTACGTTGGTCTTGCCGTAGCCGTCGACGACGACGCAACCGCGTTCCGTCTTCACGCCGAGCGCCTCGAGCCCGAGATTCTCGATATTGCCTTGCACGCCGACGGCCGAGATCATGCGGTCGGCCGTGATCTTCTCGACCTTGCCGTCCTTCATCTCGACATGCGCGGTGACCGAGTTAGTGCCCTTCTCGACCTTGGTCACCTTGGCTTCGAGCATGATCTTCATGCCCTGCTTTTCGAACTGCTTTTGCGCGAATTTCGAGACTTCGGCGTCCTCGGCCGGCATCACGGCCGGCAGCAGTTCGACCACCGTCACCTCCGCGCCCATGGTGCGGTAGAAAGAGGCGAACTCGATGCCGATGGCGCCTGAGCCCATCACCAGCAGCGATTTCGGCATCTCTTTCGGCACCATTGCCTCGAAATAGGTCCAGATCAACTTGCCGTCAGGCTCGATGCCGGGCAGCGCGCGCGGCCTGGCGCCGGTCGCCAGGATGATGTGCTTGGCGCTATAGGTGCCCTCGCCCTTGACGCCCTTGGGCGCCGGCGGCTGCGGCTCCATCGGCTTCTTCGACGATTTCGACACGACGATCTCGCCAGGTTTGGTCAGCTTGGCTTCGCCCCAGATGACGTCGACCTTGTTCTTCTTCATCAGGAAGCCGACGCCGCCGTTGAGCCGCAGCGAGACCTTTCGCGAGCGATCGACGACGGCGGCTGTGTCGACGCTGACCTTGCCATCGATCTTCAGGCCGTAGTCCTTCAGATGATCCGAATAGTGCATAATCTCGGCCGAGCGCAGCAGCGCCTTGGTCGGAATGCAGCCCCAGTTGAGGCAGATGCCGCCAAGGTGCTCGCGCTCGACGATCGCCGTCTTGAAGCCAAGCTGGGCCGAACGCACTGCAGTGACATAACCGCCGGGGCCGGAGCCGATGATGATGACGTCGTAGTTCTCAACCACGGCTTTCTCCTTCACAATTCCAACATGACGCGCACGAGCGGCGCCAGCGCTTGCCCGACGTTCCGCGTGTTTCCTGCGTCGAGGTGGACGCCGTCGAGCGGCGTGGTTTTGGCCACCCCGCCGGCATCGAAGAAGCCGCAGCCGGCCTCGTCGGCAAGAGCGGAATATTGCGGCGCCAGCCGCTTTGACGCGTCATCGCCGCCGGCGAACATTTCCTTGAACTCAGCGTTTTCCGTGCGGCTGACTACGGGCGGCGCGACGATCAGGATCTGAGGCGCCGGCCAATCGAACGGGTAATCGTGACCGCGCACGATATCGATCAGCCGTTGCATGCCTTGCTTGGCCGCGACCGGATTACCATGAATCCACGGCTTCATATCGTTGGCGCCGAGCATGATGATGATCAAGTCGATCGGTGCGTGCGTCGTCAGGATTGTTGGCAACAGCCTTGCGCCATTGCGGTCCGCCCCGGCCAAGTGATCGTCGAAGGCGGTGGTTCGGCCATTCAGGCCTTCGGCGATGACCTCGACGCCGCCGCCCAATGCTGCCTGCAGCACGCTCGGCCAGCGATCCGCCGGCGGATGACGGCCAAGGCCTGCCGCGTCATAGCCCCAGGTCAGCGAATCGCCATAGCAGAGGACCGTCTTCATGTGCCTGCCCGGCCGAAACTTGGTTGCGTGCGCCCCAATCGCCAGCGCACGAAAAGCCACTGGACCAGCACCGTAGCGATGCCTGGCAGGACGAGACCGGCGACGATAGGAAGATCGCTCGACCACTGGCGCTTGCTCGGCAGCTGGGAGAAAGTCCAGCCGATCAGGGCAACTCCAATGAGCACAAAAAATGCTAACCCTATGATCGCGGTCAGTTTTGTTGCCCGTCGTGGGTCCGACATGAATTGTGCGATGAAGAATGCGAGCGTCGCGAAGATGGTGACGAGAGCCGAGATCATGAATACAAGGATGTACTCCACGTCGGCATTGGTTGCGACGGCGAGCCACTGCACAACCAATCCGCCGGCCAAACCGGAAAGAAAGAAGGCAAAAAGGCTGGTGAAGAATTTCCGCACCGCCCTGTTCCCCTCTCTTAGACCAGCATGCCCATCGGATTTTCGATCATACGCTTGAAGGCGACGAGCAGCTCGGCGCCTAGCGCACCGTCGACTGCGCGGTGATCGGTCGACAGCGTCACCGACATGATTGTCGCGATCTTGATCTCGCCGTTCTTCACCACTGCGCGTTGCTCGCCGGCGCCGACCGCCAGGATCGTCGCATGCGGAGGGTTGATGACGGCAGAAAAATCCTTGATGCCGAACATGCCGAGATTGGACACCGCCGTGGTGCCGCCCTGATATTCTTCCGGCTTCAGCTTGCGGCTGCGGGCGCGGCCGGCAAGATCCTTCATCTCGTTGGAGATGACTGACATCGTCTTTTCGTCAGCACGCCGGATGATCGGGGTGATCAGGCCGCCGGGGATCGATACGGCAACGCCGACATCGGCGTGCTTGTGCTTGATCATGGCGTTTTCTGTCCACGACGCATTGGCATCCGGAACCGCCATCAGCGCCATGGCAAGAGCCTTGATGACCATGTCGTTGACCGACAGCTTGTAGGCCGGCGTTTCGCCCTTCTCGGTCTTCTTCACCGGCGCGGCCGCATTGATCTGCGTGCGCAGGGCTAGAAGTGCGTCGAGCTCGCAGTCGAGCGTCAGATAGAAATGCGGGATGGTGGTCTTGGCTTCGACCAGCCGCCTCGCAATGGTCTTGCGCATATTGTCGTGCGGGATCAGCTCGTAGGAGCCTTCGGCAAACAGTTTGAGCACCTGCTCGTCCGACATCGCTTTGGGTGCTGCGGCCGCAGGTGCCGGAGCGCCGGCGGGCGCCGCTTTTGCCGCTGGTGCCGCCTTGGCGCCGCCACTGGAAATTGCGGCATCGACATCGGCCTTGACCACGCGACCATGCGGGCCGGAGCCTGTCAGCACCGCGACATCGACGCCGGCTTCCCTGGCAATGCGCCGGGCCAGCGGCGAGGCGAAGATGCGCTCACCGCTTGCATGGCCGTTGGCGGTAGGCGGCGCTTCCGCCTTGGCTGCAGGTGCGGCAGGCTCCTGCTTCGGCGCTTCGGGCTTTGGTGTTTCAGCTTTGGAGACGTCCGCTTTCGGAACCTCAGCCTTTGCCGGCGTAGCGGCGTCACCGCTTTTCGCGGCAGAAGCAGCATCCTCGCCCTCGGCCGCCAACACCGCGATCAGCGCATTGACCTTGACGCCTTCAGTGCCCGCCGGAACCACCAGCTTGGCGACCGTGCCTTCGTCGACGGCTTCGACTTCCATCGTTGCCTTGTCGGTCTCTATCTCGGCAATCACGTCTCCCGGCGAGACCTTGTCGCCTTCCTTGACCAGCCACTTGGAAAGGTTGCCTTCTTCCATCGTGGGCGAAAGCGCCGGCATGGTGATGTTGATCGGCATTTTTCCTCCTCAGTTCCGCCCGGTTAGCGAACGGTGCTGGATATTGAACTGCTCCGACATTCTACCTCGGTAGCCTTCTTCCAATGCCTGAAGCGTCTCGATTTCAGGGATGCCATCTTGTTCCAGTCTCATCCTGGCTATGTGCATGCCGACATCAGCGAGCACCATGCCCCAGTTGTGAGCGTTTGGCCCAAAGAGGTCTTGCATCGTGACGACCGCGTCCGAACCAATCCAGACGCGGAGTATTTCATCGAATTCGCTATTCTCGACGACCACCGCGGGAACTTCTAGTTCGCGCGACATCTCGTTACCCCCGGTACGTCACGGCTTTGACCGCCTCGACGACCTCGCCGAAATTGGGCAGTGCCAGCTTTTCGAGATTCGCGGCATAGGGCATCGGCACGTCCTTGCCGGCTATGGTGATGACCGGTGCGTCGAGGAAATCGAAGGCGCGCTGCGAAACCTGGTTGGCGATATGGTCGCCGACCGAGTTCTGCGGAAAGCCTTCCTCGACCACCACCAGGCGATTGGTCTTCTTGACCGAGGCGATAATGGTGTCGAAGTCGAGCGGGCGGATGGTGCGCAAGTCGATGACCTCGGCATCGATGCCCATGCCGCGCAACTCCGCCTCGGCCTTGATCGCGTAGGTCATGCCGATGCCGAACGATACGATGGTCACGTCCTTGCCGGATTTGTGAATGCGCGCCTTGCCGATCGGCAACACGAAATCGTCCATCTTTGGCACGTCGAAGGAATGGCCGTAAAGGATTTCGTTTTCGAGGAAGATGACCGGGTTCGGGTCGCGGATCGCCGCCTTGAGCAGACCCTTGGCGTCGGCGGCGGTATAAGGCATCACCACCTTCAGGCCGGGAATATGGCTGTACCAGGCGGCATAGCATTGCGAATGCTGCGCGGCGACGCGGGCAGCCGCGCCGTTCGGGCCGCGAAAGACGATCGGGGCGCCCATCTGGCCGCCGGACATATAGAGCGTCTTGGCGGCTGAATTGATGATCTGGTCGATCGCCTGCATGGCGAAGTTGAAGGTCATGAATTCGACGATCGGCCTCAGGCCGGCCATCGCCGCGCCAACACCAACGCCGGCAAAGCCGTGCTCTGTGATCGGCGTATCGACCACGCGCCGCGGACCGAATTCTTGCAACAGGCCTTGCGTGATCTTGTAGGCGCCCTGGTACTCGGCGACTTCCTCGCCCATGACAAAGACATCGCCATCGCGGCGCATTTCCTCCGCCATTGCATCGCGCAAGGCTTCACGCACTGTGGTCGAGACCATTTCGGTGCCGGCCGGGATGTCCGGATCGGCGGCAATTTCCAGCTTGGGCGCGGCGGCAACAGGCGCTGCCGCTTCGTTCTTGGCCGGAGCAGCAGCGGGGGGCGGAGCGGCAGCGGGCGCTTCCGCTTGCGACTTGATAGCCTCCTCGCCGATGCCTTCGCCTGCCTCGTCGATGTCTTCGCCATCGACGGCCAGCACAGCGATCAGCGTGTTGACCTTGACACCCTCGGTGCCGGCAGGAACCACGATCTTGGCAAGCGTGCCGTCGTCCACGGCTTCGACTTCCATCGTTGCCTTGTCGGTCTCGATCTCGGCAATGGCGTCACCGGCTACGACCTTATCACCTTCTTTCTTCAACCATTTGGAAACATTACCCTCTTCCATGGTCGGCGAGAGGGCGGGCATGAGAATTTCGATCGGCATGTCCTTGCCCTCTCGTTAAAGTACGATGTCGGTCCAGAGCTCGGACGGATCCGGCTCCGCGTCGTTCTGGGCAAATTCTGCGGCGTCGGCGACAACGTCGCGGACTTCCTTGTCGATGGCCTTGAGTTCGTCCTCACTTGCCCATTTCTTATCGAGCAGCCGCGCTTTGACCTGTTCGATCGGGTCACGTTCGGAGCGCATTTTCTGCACTTCTTCCTTGGAGCGGTATTTTGCCGGATCCGACATCGAATGGCCGCGGTAACGATAGGTCTGCATTTCGAGAATGAGCGGCCCATTGCCGGCGCGGCACCATTCGGCGGCGAGGTCGCCGGCGGCCTTCACGGCGCGCACATCCATGCCGTCGACCTGGATGCCTGGAATCTTGAAGGAGGCGCCGCGGTGCGAGAAATCCGTCTCGGCCGAAGAGCGCGAGACCGAGGTGCCCATGGCGTAGCGGTTGTTCTCGATGATGTAGATCACCGGAAGCTTCCACAGCGAGGCCATGTTGAAGCTTTCGTAGACCTGGCCCTGGTTCGCGGCGCCATCGCCGAAATAGGTCAGCGTCACATTGTTGTTGCCGCGATAACGGTTGGCGAAGGCAATGCCGGTGCCGAGCGACACTTGCGCGCCGACGATGCCGTGGCCGCCGTAAAAATGCTTCTCCTTGGAGAACATGTGCATCGAGCCGCCCTTGCCCCTGGACAGGCCGCTACGGCGCCCGGTCAGTTCGGCCATGACGCCGCGCGGCGACAACTCCATGGCCAGCATATGACCATGGTCGCGATAGGCGGTGATCATCTGGTCGCCATCGATCAGCGCCATCTTCATGCCGGTAACGACCGCTTCCTGGCCGATGTAGAGGTGGCAGAAACCGCCGATGAAGCCCATGCCGTAAAGCTGGCCGGCCTTTTCCTCGAAGCGGCGGATGAGCAGCATGTGCCGGTAGGCGGCAAGCTCCTGGTCCTTGGTGAACTCAACAGGCTTTGGGGTGGAAAGGCCCGGCGTTTTGCCGTCGGATTTGGATTTGGCAGGCGCTCTTCTGGTGGCGGTGGCCATGCATCACTCCCTGTTGGCGTCTCTTAGCGGACAGCGAGGGAGATCAGTTCTCCCACCGATTTGAGGCAGGCTAACATGCAGGGAAGGCTTTCGCCATGCCGAAAACGCATGGCTGTCATGCATCTAAGCAATTAAAATCATTGCAAATATCGCTGATTAACTGAGATCAGGTTATCTTGCGACCGGCAGCATGATGGTGATCTCGTCGGCGTGCGACAGATTAAGTGCCTTGCGCGCCTGCTCGTCCAGCATGTCCTTCTCCAGCGTGCCCTCATGCATCAGCTGAACGCGGCGCTCGAGGTCGATCCGGCGCGCCTTGACGGCATCGAGCCTGCCCTGCAATTCGGCAGTCTCGGCTTCGAGCTGATACTTGGAATAGATGCCGAACTCGCCATGATAGGCATGGAAGCCGAAATAAGTCAGGAACACCACGCAGAGCGAGGGGATGATCAGCCGGCCGGTGTTTCTTTGCTTGTGCTGGCGTGTCCACATGGTCCGAATCCTCTACGCCGCCTTTGTCGCCCGATTGTGCTTAATGGACGGTTACAGACCGTTGGATTCAGAGCCAGGAAGCAAAAAAGGGCGGGAATGTCCCCGCCCTCGCCGCCGCGGATTTTCTCTCGAAAATTAGCTTTTCACGATGGACTTGCCGGCATATCGCGCCTGCTTGCCGAGCTCCTCCTCGATGCGGATGAGCTGGTTGTACTTGGCCATGCGATCCGAGCGTGACAGCGAGCCCGTCTTGATCTGCCCGCAATTGGTGGCAACGGCGAGGTCGGCGATGGTCGAATCCTCGGTCTCGCCCGAGCGGTGCGACATCACCGCGGTATAGCCGGCCTTGTGCGCGGTCTCGACGGCGTCGAGCGTTTCGGTAAGCGAGCCGATCTGGTTGACCTTGACCAGGATCGAATTGGCGACACCCATGCGGATGCCGTCGCGCAGCCGCGCCGTGTTGGTGACGAACAGATCGTCGCCAACCAGCTGCGTTTGCTTGCCGATGAGATCGGTCAGTATTTTCCAACCGTCCCAGTCATCCTCCGCCAGGCCGTCCTCAATGGTGATGATCGGGTAGTCGGCAGCAAGCTTGGCCAGATATCTGGCCTGCGCCTTCGGGTCGCGGGTTTTCCTCTCGCCTTCATAGACGTAGTTGCCATCCTTGAAGAATTCGGTCGCCGCGCAGTCGAGGCCTAGCGCAACCTCCTCGCCGGGCTTGAAGCCAGCCTGCTCGATCGATTCCATGATGAAGTCGAGCGCGGCCGGCGCGCTCTTCAGGTTGGGGGCAAAGCCGCCCTCGTCCCCGACATTAGTGTTGTGGCCGGCGTCCTTCAGCTTCTTTCGCAGCGTATGAAAGATCTCCGAGCCCCAGCGCACGCCGTCGCGCAGCGTCGGCGCGCCGATCGGCAGGATCATGAATTCCTGGAAATCGATCGGGTTGTCGGCATGCGCGCCGCCATTGATGATGTTCATCATAGGCACCGGCAGCACATGGGCCTTGGTGCCGCCGACATAACGGTAGAGCGGCAGGTCGGCCGCTTCGGCCGCGGCCTTGGCCACCGCCAGCGACACGCCGAGGATGGCATTGGCGCCGAGCCGGCTCTTGTTGGGCGTACCATCGAGTTCGATCATGGTCTGATCGATATGGATCTGATTCTCTGCCTCCATGCCGCCGATCGCCTCGAACAGCTCGCCGTTCACCGCCTCGACCGCTGTCAGCACGCCCTTGCCGAGATAGCGGGGGCCGCCATCGCGCAGTTCGACCGCCTCATGCGCGCCGGTCGAGGCACCAGACGGCACCGCGGCGCGACCCATCGAGCCGTCTTCGAGCACGACGTCGACCTCGACGGTCGGATTTCCGCGGCTGTCCAGGATTTCACGCCCGACAATGTCGATGATGGCCGTCATTGCGATGTCCCCGATTGATCGATTGAAGCGTCGCGCACCTCTTAGCCAAAGTGCCGCAAAACGCAATCGGGGCACTTGCAAATATTGCCCGCGCGCTACGGGATTCACGAAGCACGAAGCGCTGTCATCATTTGTCATACGCGGCATGCCGGTTTCTGGTTTATGGCTGTTGTCGCGCGGGGCGAAACAGGAGGAGTTTCGCCATGTCCCAGTTGAGCGGTATTGTGAGTTTGTTCCTGATCGCGGCTGCGTTCCTGACGTCGTGCGACAATCAGCAACCCCCGCAGGGATCGTCGCCTTTGCCGACCCTGCAGACTGCGCAGTAGCATCCCGCCACATCGAAAGGCCCCCGTTTTCCCGGGGGCCTTTTTGATTCCAGGAGACTAGTCAGTGCCAGTAAGGTCAGTGCCAGTAAGGCTCGACCTTGTAGTAGTTGTATGAGGCGTCACGTGCGGCCTCGCCGTCGGCGCCGGTCAGCTCGTTGATCGAATAGGAAGGAGCGGCCATCAGCTGGTCTTTGGTGAACGGCACGACATAGCCGCCCTTGTTCTCATCATAGTCAAGGCTCGCCCACGGAATGGCATGGTATTTCTCGCCGATTCCGAGAAATCCGCCAAAACCGATCACGGCAAACATGATTCCGTTCGACAATTTGTCGAGCATGACGTCCTCGATGTCGCCGATATGAGTGCCTTCCGTATTGTAGACCGATGTGCCGATAACCCGCGAAGCGGCGATGGCTTCGGTGTGTCCCGTCTGGGTCGTCATGGTGTGCTCCTCGTCGTCGTTGACATTAGATTTTGACAATGAGGGCCGCGGGCTAAGGTTCCAGGCGGGTTCGAAATTCTTCAAAGTTTTCTTGGCCGCGCTGCTGTGGCGCAACTGCTGGTTCAACCCACGCTTTTGGCAATGCGATCGAACGCCATCAGCCGTTCAAGCAATGCGGGAAGATCCTTCAGCGGCACCATGTTGGGACCGTCGGAAGGCGCGTTGTCGGGGTCCTGGTGCGTCTCGATGAAGACGCCGGCGACGCCAACCGCGACGGCCGCGCGCGCCAGCGTCTCGACAAAGCGCCGGTCACCTCCAGACGAACCGCCCTGCCCACCCGGCTGCTGCACGGAATGGGTGGCATCGAAAATCACCGGCGCGCCGATCTCGGCTATGATCGGCAGCGCCCGCATGTCGGACACCAGGGTGTTGTAACCAAAGGATGCGCCGCGCTCGGTGACCAAGACATTGGCGTTGCCGGAGCCGATGATCTTGGCGACGACGTTCTTCATGTCCCACGGCGCGAGGAATTGCCCCTTCTTCACATTGACCACCTTGCCGGTTCTTGCCGCAGCAATCAGCAAATCGGTCTGCCGGCTAAGGAAGGCAGGAATCTGCAGGATATCAACATGCGGCGCGACGATCGCGCATTGTTCCTCGGTATGGACGTCAGTCAGGATCGGCAGCGAAAAATTCTTGCGCAAATCGTCGAAGATCGGCATTGCCGCTTCAAGTCCCGCACCGCGCGTGCCGCCAAGCGAGGTGCGATTGGCCTTGTCGTAACTGGTCTTGTAGACGAGCCCAATGCCGAGCCTTTCGGTCAGTTCCTTTAGCGCACCGGCCATGTCGAAAGCGTGCTGCCGCGATTCCAGCTGGCATGGACCGGCGATCAGCGACAGGGGCGCGCTGTTGCCGAAAATGACCTTGCCGACCGCAACGGAAGAGTTCGGCATCAGTGGATTGAGCTTGTTCATGCGATCTCCCGGAAAATGAAGGCTGCGCCCTGCCCTGGCGCCGGCGGCACGATGATATCACCGCCGCGCATGTGATGTTCGACGGAATTGGCTGCAAGCAGCTTGGCGACGGCATCGCCGTGCCTAATCGAAAAGACGATCCCAGCAAAGCGGAGTTCAGATGGTGCGCCGGCAGGAATGCCGAAGCGTGCCGAATAGGCTGCAGGATCCAGAACGGTCACGACGGCATTCGGCAGCTCATAGACAGTGCCGCCGCCCTGAGCCTCGATTCTGGCTGCGATCAAAATCACATTGCGTTGTTCGAAAGGTTCGCCACTGACTGCCACGACTTCGACAATGCCGGTTGCGCTATTAGCGTGGGCCTGCAACGCAGTGCGGTCGAGGTTCGGCGCATTGATCCGCTCGCAGGCGAAGAGAAAAGCGTCCGTTGTCTTGCCTGTAGCCGCGAAGGCCAGTTTGAACGATGCGGTGTCGCTCTTTCCCGCCGCATCGGTGAAGGCGCGCGAAAAGCTTAGCGCGTCTCCCGCCGACAGACCGGCTTCCATGTAGCGCGCGTGGTCCGCGGCGGCGCTTTCGGTGCCCAGCGCCACGGCAGAAAATCCTTCATCGCCGTTTTCTTCGCGATACGCGCGATCACGCGCGACAAAGACATTGCGGTTCGCGATCGCCGTTGCCACGGCCTGCCGGTCAGCGACCGCGAGCGGCTCGAGATAGGTACCGTCGGTGAGAAAGACACAGCAGTTTTCCGTTCCGAAAGGGTGGATACCTGTCGGCGCAACGGTAAAGCCGAGCGAGGTCAAGCGCGCCCGCGCAACATCGAGGCTCGCTGTCGGCAGCACCAGGTGATCGAGCGGACGAGGCCTTGCGGGGGTGTTCTCGGTCATGTCCCGCGCGATGTGCCTCATTCCTGACAATGGTTCAAGGGCTTGGCTGACGCCTCAGCGGCAAGACCACCTCAGCCCGTAGGGGACGGCGGCTCGTCAACTTGCAACGATGTCGGCCGAATAACGCAATTCGCGCAGAGGTTTGACCCGGCTGGTTGTCTCTGCATAGAGCGGATGCGCCTTGTAGGCGGCGAGCGCCGCTTCGTCCTCGAACTCGGCATAGACGACCACATCGATCTCATCCGAAAGCGGGTCGACCTTGGTGTTGAGCGTTACCTCGAAATGACGCGAATGAGGTATCTTGCCAAGCGCCAGGAGGCCCGTGCGCACTACCTCGACATCCGCTTTATGCCGTGCGCTGAAGAAAACGATATGCCGGATCAACCCAGCCTCCTCGACCGTTGGACCGGCGTTCTTTTGTGTCAGCGGCAGCGTGCCGTCAATCGGCAGGTTTGTCGCGTCTGCGAACCGTAGCAACGAAGAGAAACTACACCATGCTGGTTACATAGTGCACGATGCGGGTCACCTCCCTGACCGTCCTGTCGAGGTAGCGGCCTTGGTTGTAAATGCCGTCCCAGATCAGGAAAAAGGTGACAGTCGTGATGACGATGACATGACGCATGACTGAAACTAGCGCATATGGACGGTTGCAACCATAGCGATTCCAACGCTGCTGGGGACCCTCCACGGGAATCTTAGCCGCCTTTTGATCTGCTCTGCCGCCGTCAAAAAGTCCGATCGCGACGCAGGATGCGGCCATGACGGTCAATGGGAATCATACCATGCGCAAACGAACGATCTCCCTCGTTGCAATTCTTGTTTCTGCAGGCGGCGTCTGGCTCAACAACACCTCACTGCTGTCGAGCCGGCCGGCCGGCACCCCTTCGGTGCTTGCCCATCGCGGCCTGGCTCAGGATTTCGACCGTACGAACCTCGGATCGGAAACATGCACGGCCGCTCGCATGCTGACGCCGCGCCATTCCTTCCTCGAAAACACGATACCGTCGATGGAAGCCGCTTTCGCGCTCGGTGCGGATGCGCTCGAACTCGATGTCCATCCCACTACGGACGGCAAGTTCGCCGTCTTCCACGATTGGACGCTGGATTGTCGTACCAACCTGCTCGGTCCCTATTCCGGCGGCGGCTTTTCACAAGGCCTCGACGACCCCGCCTCGATCGACCAACTGCCGGACGATTATTCCGGTGGGATTTCGACAGACGCGCTGGATCTGGTCATGCCTGCCGTCAAGCGGCGTTTCGGACCACCTGTTTGAAGAGGCACCTGTCTCAAATGGATTGGCCATATCGGGACAGTATCTTAGCGCTGAGACAGTTTCGAGCCGACGCTCAAATCCTCAAAGAGTGATGCGGTATTTTGCAAAGCCTGCTTCGCCCTCGCCCGCCGGCTCGATCTTCAGCGACTTCACTTGCGCAATGAAATCCTTCGCCTTGGCGCCGGTCTCGAATACGACGCTGGTTCCCGGTAGTGGCGCAAACGACCAGTTGGCGTCCGCCGACGGGTTGATGGTGCCTTTGCTGACGATATAGCGCACGATCACGTCGCGGTTGGTGTCGGGCGCTTCGTAGATGATTTTCGAGGCATTGATCTCCGGGAAATTGCCGCCGCCGCCGGCCCGGTAGTTGTTGGTGGCGACGACGAATTTCCGTTTTGGATCAATTGGTTTGCCGTTGAACATCAAGTCAATGATGCGGTTCGAGCCGGCGTTAACCAGCCCGCCCTTCGAATCATATTTCGGTGGCTGCGACAGATCGATCTTGTAAGTGACCCCGTCGATTACGTCGAAATTATAGGATGGGAAGTCAGTGTTGATGAGCGCCTGGTCGGCTTTTCCCGGTTCGATCCGGTTGAAGATGCCGGCCGACATTTCCAGCCATTCCTTCACCTCTGCTCCCGTGATTTCGACGGCGCGCACCGTGTTTGGATAGAGGTAGAGGTCGGCGACGTTCTTGATGGCGATATCGCCCACCGATACGTCGGTGTAATAGTCGGCGCCGTTGCGCCCGCCCGCCTTGAACGGTGCCGCCGCCGACAGCAGCGGCATATCCTTCCACTCGGTGTTCTTCAGGATGTCCTTCAAGTACCAAGTCTGCGCCTGGCTGACGATCTGCACCGACGGATCGTCAGCGACCAGGGCAAAATAGGAATAGAGCGGCGCCGAGGTTTTGCCGACCGGCCGGCGCACATAGGCAAGCGTCGCCTCGTGGTCCTGTTTGAGCCCGTCGACGATGCGCTGGTCGTCCGCGACGGTCGGCTTGTTCGTCTTGTCGACTCGCTCAAAGATAGGCCTGGCCTCAGAGGTCGCCGAGACGATTTTCCACGTCGATCCGTCGCGCTCCAGCAACAGATCGATCAGCCCCATATGCGAGCCCCAGAAGCCGGCCATGACGGCGGGCTTGCCTTGCAACGTGCCTTTCGCCGGATCGACGGCGTCCAGCGACTGAAAGTCCTTCTTGCCAGGGAAGACCAGATGCTGGTGACCGGTAAACACCGCATCGATACCTTCGACACCGGCAACGAAGAAGGAGGCATTCTCCATCATGTCGCTTTGCTTCACGTCGATGCCTGAATGGGAGAGTGCAATGACGATGTCGGCGCCTTCTTCCTTCATCTGCGGCACCCACGCTTTGGCCGCCTCGACGATGTCGCGCGTCTTGACGCTGCCTTCGAGATTTTTCAGGTCCCAGACCATGATCTGCGGCGGCACGAAGCCGATGATGCCGATCCTGATAGGCTGCTCGGCGCCCGATCCGTCCTTGATCTTCCTGTCGAGGATGACGTAAGGCTTGAGATAGAGCTTGTCGTCGCGCGGGTTCGCGGCAAGCTCCGTGCCGCGGATCAAATTCGCGCAGACGAACGGGAAATTAGCACCGGCCAGCACCTTGTCCATGAACGACAGGCCGTAGTTGAACTCGTGGTTGCCGAGCGTCGAGCATTCGTAGCCGAGCAGGTTCATGCCCTTCATGACCGGATGCAGATCGCCATCCTTCATCCCCCTCTCGTAGGCGATGTAGTCGCCCATCGGGTTGCCTTGCAGAAGGTCGCCATTATCGATCAGCATCGCGTTGGTTGCTTCCTTGCGCACGGCTTCAATCAATGATGCCGTTCGCGACAGCCCCATCGTGTCGTTGGCTTTGTCGGCGTAGTAGTCGTAAGGCAGCACGTTCACGTGGATGTCGGTCGTCTCCATAATCCTAAGATGCGCCTGATTGGCTTGAGCCCGGGCGGAGAACGGGTGTAGCATGATCAGCGCTCCGCTGGCGGCGACGCCGGCGAGGAAATCGCGGCGTGAGACGAGGTGGCGCAATTGGGACATTCGTTTTCTCTTTCTTCCACGACGTGACAGGTCCTGCCCGAAGCAAAGCTTCGCGCCGAAATCCAGCCGAGTCCAGAAGCCGATTCCATCAAGAGGAGGTGACGCGCCGATGAATGTCCGGCAGCGAACAATCAGCCCTTATCGTCGTCACCCTGGGTGATCAGCCGAGCGCTGCGCTGACCGGTGAAGTAGATCCATAGCCAGCTCAGGGAAACCGCAAGCCGGTTACGAAAGCCGATCAGGAAGTAGATATGCGCCAAGCCCCATAACCACCAGGCAAGCCGGCCGGTAAGCTTGATCCAGCCGAAATCGATGGCCGCCGCGCGTTTGCCTATCGTCGCCAAATCGCCGTCATGCCTGTAGCTGAAAGGACGCGGTGTCGCGTCACCGGCAAGCCTTGCCCTGATCGTCGCGGCGACGTGCCGTCCCTGTTGCTTGGCGGCGGGCGCGACGCCCGGCACCAGCCGGCCATCCGGCCGCAGGACGTGCGCTGCGTCACCGATGACGAAAATCTCCGGGTTTCCCGGCACACTCAGGTCGGGTTCGACAAGCACCCTGCCCGCGCGGTCCGCTGCCGCGCCGAGCCATTCGGCGGCCGGCGAAGCGGCGACGCCCGCCGCCCACAGGATTGTCCTGGCCGGCAAATGTGTGTCGCCGAAGACGACACCCTCGGCATCGCAGCGCGTAACCGCCCTGCCGAGTTCGACGGTCACGCCGAGCCGCTCGAGCGCCTTCGTGGCATAATCGGAGAGTTCCGGCGCGAAATTGGCAAGGATGCGTTCGCCGGCCTCAATCAGCACCACACGCGTCTGCCGCGTGTCGATGTTGCGGAACTCGCCGCGCAGGGTGTCGTGTGCCAGTTCGGCAATGGTGCCGGCCAGTTCCACGCCGGTCGGCCCGCCGCCGACGATCGCCAGCGTCAGCAATGCCTGGCGCTTGGCGGGATCGGTTTCCCGCTCGGCCTCCTCGAAAGCCAAAAGAATACGCCGTCGAATGGTGGTGGCGTCCTCCAGCGTCTTCAGGCCCGGGGCGAATGGCTCCCATTCGTCATGGCCGAAATAGGCGTGCCGCGCGCCGGTGGCCAGCACCAGCGTGTCGTAAGCGACCGTGCCGCCGTCCTGCAGCAGCACCCGCTTGCCGGTGCGGTCGATGCCAGTCACAGTCGCAAGCAGCGTCGTCACATCATTGCGCCTGCGCAGGAGATGGCGGATCGGCCAGGCCACTTCGGAGGTGGCCAGCGCCGTCGTCGCCACCTGGTAGAGCAGCGGCTGAAAAAGGTGATGATTGCGCCTGTCGATCATGGTGATGCGCACCGGTGCGCCGGCAAGTGCGCGGGTGAACTCGAGGCCGCCGAAACCGGCACCTACGACGACGACGTGATGGTTGGCTGTGTTCATCTCACTCATCCCTCTCGCCAAGACTGATGTAAGTATCGTTGTGCAGTGCAGCAATGGCTGCGCTGCAACTGCCTGGGACTCGTCTCTTGATGTCGTGAATACGCATGCTGCAGGCTCATTCCCGGATATAGCCTACGTCCAGGATACGACTTGGTTGGAACTGTATATTGCAGGTGAAGCATGGCTAGGGATGAAGACGAAGGCTCAGCGCAGTACGCCTCGCCGCCTTGTTTTATGCACGAGCTCGACCCGGAGTTCCAAGCGCCGCTATCCGACTGGACCGACGTAAAGCGCTGGCGCAAGGCCGAGCGCGAGCGGTTGATCGCATCCCGCCTTGCCGTTTCAGCCGACACGCGCGCAGCCATGTCGCAGCGCATTGCCGAAGGGCTCGACGCGGTGATCGGCGACGTCGCCGGCCGCATGGTCAGCCTCTATTGGCCGTTTCGCGGCGAGCCGGACCTGCGCCCGTGGATGGAAACCGTTAACGCGCGGGGCGGGCGCACGGCGTTGCCCGTCGTCGTGGAGAAAGACCGGCCGCTTGTCTTTCGCGCCTATACCCACGGAGACCGGCTGGAGAAGGGCGTCTGGAATATCCCGATACCGGCCGAGGGCGATCCGGTGCTGCCTGACATCGTCATTTCGCCGATTGTCGGCATCGATCCCGGGCAGTTTCGCCTGGGTTATGGCGGCGGTTTCTTCGATCGCACGCTTGCGGCTATGCCCTTCAAACCGCTGGTCATCGGCGTCGGCTACGAAGTGCAGCGGATCGCCACCATCTACCCGCAGCCGCACGACATTCCGATGGACCGTGTGGTGACCGAGGCATTCAACACCTAGGCGAGTTCGGGGCCTAGGCGAGTTCAGGCTTCATTCCCACGGCCGTGCGATCGACGATTTCGCGCAAGGCAAAAGACGAATTGATCTTCGTCACATGCGGCATTGCCGACAGCCACTCCTTGTGGATACGTTCGTAGTCGACGAGATCCTTTGCCGCGATGCGCAGGATGTAGTCATATTCGCCCGACATCAAATGGCAGGACAGGACGTTCGGGCAGCGCTTTATCGCCGCCTCGAAATCCGACAACGTCTTCTCGAATTGCCCGGACAGCGATATATGCACGATCGCCGTCATCTGGTGCCCAAGTGCAGCATTGGAAAGCCGGGCATGATAGCCGCGGATGGTTCCGGATTTTTCCAGATTGTCCAGTCGCCGCGAACAGGCCGACTGCGACAGGCCAACCTTCTCGGCGAGCGCTGCGTTCGGTATCCGCCCGTCTTTCTGCAATGTCTCGAGAATGGCGATATCAATCCTGTCGAGCGGCATTTTTGCGGGTTCCTGCGACAATTCTAATGTTTTGCGCAACGATTATCGAACAGTGGCCTCTCAGGCAAGCGCATTCGCAAACACCTACCGAGCGATTCGTGGTTCACTATCTCTAGACAGGGAACAGCCCCAAAAAGGGGGCGGATCAGGAGAAAAAAATGCGCGTCGGTTGCCCCCGGGAAATCAAGAACCATGAATACCGCGTCGGCCTGACACCCGGTTCGGTCCGCGAATATGTCGCGCATGGCCATGAAGTGCTGGTCGAGCCCGGCGCGGGCGCCGGCATCGGCGCCGACGACAACGCGTATCGTGCCGCCGGCGCCACGATTGCCAAGACGGCCGCCGACGTGTTTGCCAAGTCGGACATGATCGTGAAGGTCAAGGAGCCGCAGCCCAACGAATGGGTTCAGCTCCGCGACGGCCAGATCCTCTATACCTATCTGCATCTTGCTCCGGATCCGGAGCAGACCAAGGGCCTGCTGGCCTCCGGCGTGACCGCAATAGCTTACGAGACCGTCACCGACGAGCGCGGCGGCCTGCCGCTCCTAGCACCGATGTCGGAAGTCGCCGGCCGCCTGTCGATCCAGGCGGGCGCCACGGCGCTGCAAAAGGCCAATGGTGGCCGCGGTGTGCTACTTGGCGGCGTGCCCGGCGTGCTGCCCGGCAAGGTCACTGTGCTCGGCGGCGGCGTCGTCGGCCTGCATGCCGCACGGATGGCGGCCGGCCTTGGCGCCGACGTCACTATCATCGACCGCTCGATCCCGCGCCTGCGTCAGCTCGACGACATCTTTGGCGGCCGCGTCCACACCCGCTACTCGACCGTCGAGGCGCTGGAGGAAGAATGTTTTTCGGCTGACATCGTCGTCGGCGCCGTGCTGATCCCGGGGGCAGCAGCACCCAAGCTGGTGACGCGCGAAATGCTGTCGGGCATGAAGAAAGGCGCCGTGCTGGTCGACGTCGCCATCGACCAGGGCGGCTGTTTCGAGACCTCGCACGCCACGACCCATGCCGAGCCGACCTATGAGGTTGACGGCGTCATCCACTATTGCGTCGCCAACATGCCGGGTGCGGTGCCGGTCACCTCGGCCCACGCGCTCAACAATGCGACGCTGCATTATGGCCTGCAGCTCGCCGACAAGGGCCTCAAGGCGCTGGTAGACGACCACCATCTGCGCAACGGGCTGAACGTCCACAAGGGCAAGATCACGAATCGCGCAGTGGCCGAAGCGCTCGGTTACGAGCTGGTCGAGCCGAAGGCCGTTCTCGCCGCCTGAGCTGTCCGAATCTGCCTCTCCAGTGCCCGTCGGATTCGTCCGACGGGTTTTTTCTTATGTCGAAAAACTGAAAAGTGTCGAGGCGCGCGGAATGACCGGACAACAAAAAAGCGGAGCCAAAGCCCCGCTTCCTCGGTTGTCGAAAATTCCCGCCGGTTCATCCGCGGTCGGCAAATCGATCGACAGTCTCTTTCTACCGCCGGTATGCGACGGGAGTACGACAGCCCCAAGCCGGTGCAGCCTGTCCGGTTACCCGCGGTCGATCCGGCACTGATAGCAATTGTTGCGCGCCGAGCGGATGTGGACGTAAGCGATGTCGTCGCGTTCGAACAACGTCTCTGCCCGTGCGGCAATGGCGTCGGTCGGAATTACGCCGCCGCTGCCGTAAACGATGCGGTCGTCCTTGCCATAACCGCGCACGATGTAATCGCTGCTTTCGAGCATTTCGGGAAGCAACTCAACCTCGACAGCGCGTTCGCATTCTTCAGCATGAAGAAAGATCGGCCCGGTTTCGGCATAAGGCTGCAGCTCCGGAAAAGGCCGATACGCCAGAACAAGATAGGCCTCTCCTGTAGCAACGTTCTTCAGGCAGTGACGGCAAGGCACGCCGTCGCCGTCCGAAATCTGCCGCTCTGGCTTAAGGCCATAAGCATCCGCCCCGCCGCGCTGAAGTGCCCGGACGGCATCGGTTGGCAAGGCTTTGAATTTTAGCGTCATGGCATAATCTCCGGTGTTTCGACTGGAGATTATGCCTCCCATGCAGAGCTTCCCACCCGATTCCTGCCGAAACGGATCAATCCATCAGCGCGTCGAGACCACGAACCAGACCTTTGATCTGCTGTACCCGTCTGATGGCGAGCAGCGTGCCCGCCACATAAGGCGCCGCGGACGAACCAGCGTCGTGGCGGATGGTCAGCCGCTCGTCTGGCAGGCCGAACAGCGCCTCGCAGGACAGGATGTAGGACGGCAGGCGAAGCGCGTGCACTTGCACCCCCTCGCCTGCGCCGACCGCACCACCGCGTGTAGCGGGCACGCCAGAGACCTCGGAGACCGGCTTTGCCGTTGAGGCCTTGCGGATGTCGGCCAGCGCCTCAGCAAGCTCCCGTGCGGTACCGGAGGGCGCGTCGGGCTTCTTTGCACTGGCATAATCGATGACCTCGACATCCGGCACGTATTTTGCCGCCATAAGTGCAAACCGCTTCATCAGCGTGGCGGTGATGGAAAAGTTGCCGGCGGCAACGACGCCGACGCCTTTGGCGCGCGCCGCGGCGTCGATCTCGGCATAGTCGGCAGCACCCAGTCCCGACGTGCCGATCACCGTGTGCCGTCCCTTGTCGATGGCGAGCAGCACATGGTCTTTCACGACATGCGGCTTGGTGAAGTCGACCAGCACGTCCGACGGCGCCTCCAGCGCCTCGGCCAGCGTGGCCGAAACGGTGATACCATTAGCCGGCATGCCAACCAGCAGGCCGGAATCCTGCCCCGCGCCGCTGCGTGACACAGCCCCGGCCAGCGCCATGTCGCCTTGCGCTCCGATCGCCGGAACCAGCGCCTTGCCGACCCAGCCGGTCGCGCCGGCCATTACCACGCGTATTGCCATCGTGCGATCCTCCATCGGTTTTTAGACGATAGCGATATGGAAAGAGCCAAGCTCATTCAAGTCGGGTCCGCCTTTGAGTGTTGATCCAGAGACCCTGGGACGTGGCAACGACAAGCTGAAGCTTGGATGAACGGGCCTGAAAAAATCAAGGCCGCATGACGCTGGCCGCCCGCTCGGCAAAAGACATTGGATGTACGACCTCCTTTTTTTGCGCCACTGGCGTAAAGCCGAGTTTTTGATAGAGCGGCAGTGCCGCTGGGTGATCGAGGGTGCAGGTCTGCACGGTCACCCGCTTTGGCCCGTGCGACCAGGCTGCGGCGATCGCCGCACCGAGGAACCAGCGGCCGATGCCTTGCCCGGTCGCGTGCTCCATCATTCCGAAATAAGCGAGTTCGACTTCCTCCGGCAAATGCGGCTTGAGATCGAAGAAGCCGGCCGGCGCACCATCCAGATAAAGCACCCTGATATCGCGATCCTCGCGGTGGATGCCCGCCGCAAGCTCCTCATCGCTCAGCCTCAGCACATTGACCCAGTGCCATTTGCGGCCCACCCGATCCATCAAATAGCGGTAGAAATGCAGCGGAATGTCTTTGGTCTTGAGCAGCGCGATCTGGCGGTTGTACGGCAGCGGCGGCGAATAGGCAGGCGGCACATGCATTTCGAGAAACGTCACGGTGACGTCGATGTCTTCCAGCGATCCGTCTTCCATCACTGTCAGTCCTTGTCCGTCACGACGGGCGTGTCGGAAAGCCCGCCCCATTCGGTCCATGAACCGTCATAAAGCCTGTTATCGGCATGGCCAAGCGTCTCCAAAGCCAGCGTGATGGCTGCCGCGGTGACGCCCGACCCGCAGGAGGTGACGACCGGCTTCGACAGGTCGATGCCGGCGTCCTCGATCACTTTACGCAGCCTGTCCTTGGGCAACAATTCGCCGTTATCCGAAAGCGCCGAAAACGGCACGTTGTGCGCGCCCGGCATATGGCCGGAGCGGATGCCGGGGCGCGGCTCCGGCTCGGTGCCGGCAAAACGGCCAGGCGAGCGCGCGTCGGCGATCTGGCTTTCCCCCGTCTCGACGATCCGGCGCATGTCGGCAAGGCTGGCGACGCGGGCGGCATCGAAGTTGGCATAAAACACGCAAGGCGCGATCTTCGTCGGCTCCGCCGTCACCGGCCGTCCGGCGGCTTTCCAACGATCGAAGCCGCCGTCGAGTATATAGACCTGGAACACGCCCATGACGCGAAACAACCACCAGGCGCGCGGTGCAGAAAAGAACCCTGGCCCGTCGTAGACAACAATCGTGTCATCGGCCGAAATACCCATCGCGCCGACATATTGCGCGAAATGCTGCGGCGACGGCAGCGTATGCGGCAGAGCCGCGTCGGGGTCCGAAACCGCATCCTGGTCGAGGAAGCCGGCCCCTGGAATATGCGCTGCGTCATACTCGGCGCGCGCGTCACGCTTTTGCGCCGGCAGATACCAGGACGCGTCGACGATCGTCAGGCCGGGCTCGCCGAGCCGCTTCTGCAACCAATCGGCATCGATGGTGAAAGGACTGTCGTCGGCCATCTTTTCTCTCCTGTCCCGCCTGTCGCAGTCCTATATCAGGCTGGCGGCATAGGACCAAAGCGAATGCGGAAGCGCCGGTTCTCGCGGCCCTTCTTCTCGATCTTGCCGATATGGATCTCGCCGATTTCGCCGGTGCTCTTTACATGGGTGCCGCCGCAAGGCTGGCTGTCGATCGAAGCGTTCTCGCCGATGCAGACCAATCGGATCTTTCCCGTGCCGGCCGGAGGGCGCACATTCTTGGATTTCACCAGGCCCGGATTGGATGCCAGTTCCTCGTCGGAAATGAGCCGGGTGAAGATCGGGTGGTCGGCTCGCACCAGCTCCATCAGTCTGGCCGTCACGTCTTCCTTGGTAAAGCCGGCGTCCGGGATGTCGAAATCGATACGGCTGTCGTCCTCGGAAACCGCGGCGCCGGTGATCGGGAATGGACAGACGACGGTAAGCAGGTGGCAGGCAGAATGCATGCGCATCAGCAACTGCCGCCGCGGCCAGTCGATGGCGAGCCTTAGGCGCTCGCCCACCTTTGGAACTGTCTGCTCCGGCGCCGGCACATGGATGATCTCGTCCTTGGTTTCGCCGGTGATCGTAGCGGCAATCGCTATGCCGGTGCCGTCGGCGCGTTCGAGGCTGCCGGTGTCGCCTGGCTGCCCGCCCGATGTGGCGTAAAACACCGTCCGGTCCAGAATGATGCCGCCGCGATCGTTGACTGCGACGACGGTGGCGTCGGCCGTCCCCAGATAGGCGTCGTCACGAAATAACGCCTCGGTCTTGTGCGCCATCACGCAACCCTTTCGAACGGTACCGAAATCGTGCTCTGTTGCTCCATCCAGCCCGGCACCGGCAGCTTCTTTTCGCGCAGGAATTCAGGATTGAACAGCTTCGACTGGTAGCGCGTGCCGTAGTCGCAAAGCATGGTCACGATGGTGTGGCCGGGGCCTAGCTCGCGCGCCAGGCGAATGGCGCCGGCAATGTTGATGCCCGTCGAACCGCCAACGCAAAGCCCCTCCTCCTGGATCAGGTCGAATACGATCGGCAGCGCGTCCTCGTCGGGGATCTGGAAGGCAAAATCGGGTGTAAAGCCTTGGAGGTTGGCGGTGATCCGCCCCTGCCCGATGCCTTCGGTGATCGAACTGCCCTCGGATTTCAGCTCGCCGCTGGTGTAGAAGGAATAGAGCGCTGCCCCCAGCGGATCGGCCAGCGCGATCTTGACCTCGTTGTTTTTGGCCTTCAGCCCGAAACCGACGCCTGCCAGAGTGCCGCCGGAACCGACCGCCGACACGAAACCATCCACCTTGCCGTCGGTCTGGTTCCAGATTTCTTCGGCCGTGGTGCGGATATGGCCGTCACGGTTGGCGACATTGTCGAACTGGTTGGCCCAGATCGCGCCGTTCGGCTCGCTCTTCGCCATCTGCTCGGCCAGCCGGCCCGACAGCTTCACGTAGTTGTTCGGGTTCTTGTAAGGCACGGCGGGCACTTCGATCAGCTCGGCACCGAGCAGTTTGATCGTATCCTTCTTCTCCTGGCTCTGGGTGTCGGGAATGACGATCACCGTGCGGTAGCCGAGCGCCTTGGCAACCAGTGTCAATCCGATGCCGGTATTTCCAGCCGTCCCCTCGACGATGACGCCGCCGGGCCGCAGCAGCCCGCGCTGCTCCGCATCGCGGATGATAAACAGGCCGGCGCGGTCCTTTACCGACTGCCCGGGATTCATGAATTCGGCCTTCCCCAGGATCTCGCAGCCGGTTGCTTCCGAGGCCTTGTTGAGGCGGATCAGGGGCGTGTTGCCGATCACGTCGATCACAGAACGGGGCATGGAGATTCCTTTGTGGGTGCGGCGAAACCCTAGAAACCCGAAGCTTCGGTTTCAAGGCAAGAATTTGCCTGGTCCAGTCGCATTTCGCACACTGCAATTCCTGCAGCCAGGCGCGCCCGGCCGGTATTCATTTCAACCATGTACCGAAAAGCACTCTTTTCATTCGATTTCTTCACCGTTAGAGCACAAGCTAAGAAGAGCCGGCGGGGCGCAGCATGACACTCTATCGGGCCAATCCGAAGCATGGCGTCGCCTGGATTACGGGCGGCAGCAGCGGTATCGGCCGTTCGCTGACCAAGGATCTTGCCGCTCGGGGCTATGTCGTCGCGGTGACTGCGCCAGATGATCATCCGATCGATACGCTCATCGTCGAAACGGCGCAGATGGCGGGCCGTGTCGCGGCCTATCCTTGCGACGTGACCGACGAAAAACGTATGGCGAAGACGGTTGCAGCGATCGAGAAAGATCTCGGTCCGATCGTGTTGGCAGTGTTCAACGCTGGAAGCTATATCGCAACGCCGGGCGAGGATCTTGTGGCGCACAATTTCCGTCGGTCTTTCGAGGTCAATTATTTCGGCATCATCAATGGCCTGGTGCCCGTCATCGAACGCATGCGCGTACGCTCGCGCGGCCATGTCGTACTGATCGGTTCGGTCACCGCCTATTTCGGCTGGCCGACCACCGCCGCCTATGGCGGCACCAAGGCGGCAGTCAATATCCTGGCCGAGTCGCTGAAATACGATTTCGACAAGATGAACGTCCGCATCCAGGTGATTAATCCGGGCTTTGTCGACACGCGGCTGACCGAAAAGAACTTCCTGCCGATGCCGGGCTTGATGCCGGTCAATCTGGCCTCGCGCCGCATCGCGCATGGCATCGAATACGGCGGCTTCGAAGTCACTTTCCCACGCCGCCTGAGCTGGACGCTGAAGCTGCTCAGGATGCTGCCGAGGCCGTTCTGCCGATGGGTGATCAGCACGGTCACCCGCTGGAATGCGCGGCCGCTGAATTTCGACCGCAAGCCACCGGTCGAGTAGGATCCAGGATGGAGCGACGATCATGTTTGCGGTCGCTGTGGCGCCACGTCATTGCCGGCGACGCGCTGTCGCCGTCGACCACGGCTTTCCTCGCGTAGCGGATCGTCGTGTGGATCGAGGCGGTGGTAAAGTGAACCAAAGGCCTCAAGCAAGAGGGGGACCCGCGCCAAGCACCGGGGGCCCGATTTAAAAGTTAAAAAACAACCCACGCGACGTGTGGTTTTAAAAAAAAACCCGGCCCCGCAAAAGGATATTGTTTGTAAGGGGGGGGGG